>NZ_BAAGIC010000001.1:0-442042 GCF_054658315.1 Sessilibacter sp. MAH1 | reverse complement strand
TTCTCTTGGTCGGGAGAGGTGCTGACTCTACCAGCTGGCCTCTCAACTACCAATTGCACTTATTATCTGAAACCGCGAATTAATCAAAATTAATTACACAGCAGATATTTCTAGATAAATTAATTTTACGAACACCTAGCTGCTTTAACTTAACTTTTAACGAACTGAACATCACTTGAACTTAAATATTGCTTAGTAGACTCGGTAAACACTTGAGCCCTACCGATATTAACGAGCTTGAGATTTGGTAAATCTCTAGACGTAATGTCTAATTTTTCCAAACTTTTGACATTACCAAAATGCAACTCCTCCAACGAGTGCAACGTTAACAATGGTTTTAATTCATCAAATACCTGCTTTTTGTAATCACCACCAATCAATGACAAGTATTTAAGATTTCCACTTAGAGCTTCAATAAATTCGACATTATTAATTTTAGGAAAATTGCAAATAGTTAACCCTCTCAACTTTTTTAAATAACTGATCGACTCAAGGCTTTCTATTTTTGAACCATGCCCTAAACTCAAATGAGTTAAGTTAGTCAAGCACTTTAAATTTTCAACATTGTGCGCCGAAACAACATCGATAGCTAATCGTTCTAACGTAGTTAACGTACAAATAGCATCAAATAAATTTTGATTGGCCCTACCCTTCGCCCATAACAATTTTACGCGATTTAATTTTGGTAGAACTTTGGCCCAACGTTTTGGCCATTCACCCATCGCAGGAATATAAATGTATTCGGGCTGCTCCTCGATTGCTTTTTCTGGTTCTCCATATCCCATCCAAAAACTGTAATCAACTTCATTTTCCCACATAGTATAAGCGGCGGCATTACATTTATTATAAATTACATAAGTCATTCATATTTGCTCATAGTAAAAATTGTACATTGGCGGTTTTTTCTCAACAGACTGCTTGAGCTTTTAAACGATTATAGGAACCTCTGATTAACTCATCTTCGATTTAATCAGACGGCGGAAATTGACAAAGTGATTTCCAATTTCTTCACAATTTCAATCACTTACCGTTCTGGAAATTGGCGACACCTTCTTATGTCGCAAGAAATTCTAAGTTAATCAGAGTTTCCTATAATATGATATTTGAAAACCCATTGACCTATCATCTTCAGGCTAATCCCATCTTTAGGGCTGACTTTATCCACCACAGAAATATCATGAATAACATCCTCGCGCCGGTATAGCTCTGGAATGGTAACGCAAGGGCATACTTTTCGTTCATGGGCTATTTCGGTGATAACATTTGCTAAATTGTAGTAGTTTAAACGCTATACCGTCATAAAGAGATTTTTTATAAAAAAATATGCCATCACTACAATCTAATAGATCTAGATTTATCCTTATCAAGAAATTATCTCCCAGTAAGATTTTCAAAAAAATCGATAGGAGTAATTGAACTCCAAATTGAATGATCTTTTCAAGACAGAGATATAAGGAACGGATCAGAAAAGGAGAAAGAGTTAACAGACAGAGGAGAAGTTGGACGAAAATTATTCTAATTGTTATATCTTTATTTATCTGTTAAACGACTTAACAAGAAAACATCACACAGTTACTCGGCTCAGCCTGAATAACAAATCATTAAAAACAATTATTTACGGCTTTTTTGTTCAAATTCTGCTTTTTTCGCTGTTTCAATCTCAATTTTACGTCGAGCATTTTCTTCAGCTTGGCGTACAATTTCTGGATTGGTCCTTCTATCGAAATCTTCCAAGGGCTTGGCTAATTTCTTAACCATTTAATGACTCATACTAATCCTCATTAGCGAGGGGATTACCGGTGTATTTCTCACGTTTGGCTGACCATTAACGATGGAAAAAGCATGTTGGGGTTTAGGACAACCTGGTGTAAAACCTATTTTTGCAAGGTCTGCTAGAACCCGCTTTCGTCTCATTTTCGCGATAACAATATGCTCACCATCAGTAAGATACCCATCTGGGTTATCACTGATTTCTTGTTCACTCATAAAGTACTGATTTTCGGCCAATAAAGCTTGGTCAAAATCATCTATTTTTTCAAATTTAATTTTATATTTTTCATCAATAGTGAAAAGTACGCCACTACTCATAAATGTTCCTCTTACATTTTTACTGGCGATAGAATAGCGTTGGTTTTATATAAGGTGAATACCAAATTTTGACTCTAATCGGCTTTATAGCGATGAGCGTTATAAAAATAGACTTAAATCACACCCAAGATATACCAATCCAAATAATTGGGAAAATAAATCAGAAACTAAAGTGTTAAGCATCTCTCCAAAAGGAGAATTTTTCGAATTTATATCAATCAATTTGCTGAAATTTAGCTTTTACATTGTGTATAATTGATCCACCATTTATCAAAGTCGTTTAAAAAGTAGGTTTTTTAAAACCTACTTCCAACCTGTTTCAGCTGTTTACAAACACCTCTGTAACGTTAATGTGCTATTTAAAAATTAGCATCAACTAAAACATCTTTAATCCTAAAAATATTCACGAACACAAATGCCGCCGTAATACTTCGGCCAAATGCACGGGTTTATTGCGTGAATAATTTTTGATTTGTTGCCGACATGAAAATCCATTAGCAACCACCCATTGATCTGGATTTGTATCTAAGGCGGGAATTAATCTTTGCCGCGCCATTTTTTCGCTCAGTTCTTGATGTTCAGTTTCCAAGCCCAAAGTCCCGGCCATGCCGCAGCAACTGGAATCAATATTCGTAAATGTCTGCTGATCTAAAAGCTTTAACACCCGGCGCACAGACTTCATGGCGCCAGTAGCTTTTTGGTGACAATGCCCGTGAACAAAATAGTCACCAGCCAAATTATTACCTTGCAAACGAAAGCGTTTGGCTTTAATTTCGCGAGCAATAAATTCTTCTAATAAAAAGGTTTTTTCGGCTACGGTTTTTATTTTTTTTTAATATCAGCATCAGAAAATAACGCCAAGGCATCATCACGTAAACCTAATACGCAAGATGCTTCTAACCCAATAACAGAGATACCCGCATTCACTTTTTCGTACAAAGTAGCAACCAATGCAAGAGCCTTTGTTTGAGCCTCTTTAATCATGCCTTGCGCTAGGTAAGTTCTACCGCAACATAAATTCTCCTGTTTTGCAGCATTGACCAAACTGACTTTATAGCCCGCCTGCGATAAAACAATTACAGCGTCTAAAACAATATTAGGTTCAAAGTTTTTGCAAAAGGTATCAACAAATAAACAGACTTCAGCCACAACTGGCTCGACAGTTTTTATTGAATAACTGGACAATAAAATTTCTAAAGGTGAATCACTGCTTGAAACTGGTTCGGGTAAATTTATTTTGTGAGAAATACCCACTAGCTTCTCAGCCCAGAGAGCAATTAATTTCGATGAATTACGAAGCCGAACGGCCGAATTTAACCAGCGAGAAGAATTTATCAAATCAGGAATTTTCGCGAATACTTTAGAGCGAAAAGACATTTTTTTAAGTTGATTTCTTTGTGCCAAAAATTCGGATTTAATTAACGCCATATCAACGTTATTTTCACATTCGCGCTTGCAGCCTTTACAACTTACACAAAGCTCTATAGCGTCTTGTAAGTCAGTCTCTAAAAATTGAGCGTTATTTTCATCTAAATTATTCAACGCATGCTTTAAAAGCTGTACCCGCCCACCAGTTGATAAATGTTTATCGCCGGTAACGCGAAAGCTCGGGCACATTACCTGTTTGTCGTGTTCCTCACATTGTCGGCTATTAATACATACTGCAACAGCCTTAGCATAATCGCCGCCGTTTTTAGGAATATCCGCGTAGACATCGCCCATTCCCGCGTCTTTGTATGCCGACCAATCCAGTAAAGTTTTTAACATAAAACAACCTACATTAAACGCGAGGCTTCACTACCTGAACCTCACCATCAAGGTTGGTAATTTTCGCCTCTAATAACTGACCTTGATCGTCGTAGGAATATTCGTGCCGTAACTCAACCTCACCGTAAACCTTTTTAACCACCTGCAGCAAAAGACCGGAATCATTAAAGCTTGCCACAAAATAGGTATTTCGATTCTCGATACTTTCACTTTCAATGGGTGAAACCAACTTTAATGGCAGTCGAACACCGGAATAACTCAGAAAATACTTCTCTTCACACACTTCGCTCACAACCTGCTCCTAAGGGCTAATGTTAATAATCAAGAGCCCTCAGAAAGCTTTGTACCAAAAATGAAGCGTCTTAAAGATAATTGAAAAGAATTTGATTTTTATCAGAACATATCACCAACATGTTACTCAGCAGTCAATATTAGCGACGCATCTGGCAACAACAGTACTTTCAAAATAAGGGGCTGAAGTAGCTAAGAGTAGCCATAAAGGCTACTCTTAGCTCATGTACATAAGAAAAATCCGGTTAACACCTAGGCAATAAAGTAGACTTATTGAATATTTTGTCGTGGGTCGGCGGCTGAAATACTTGGAATACAACCCAATACAGCCATTCGCGTTTTTATGCGATTGAGACAGCTGATAGCCAATAAATTGCCGAGATACGATTTATCCGGTAAAGTCGAAATCGATGGAAGCCATTTTGGAGGAGTACGTAAAGGCAATAGAGGTCGAGGCGTAAAAGGTAAAATAACAGTTTTTAGCCTATTAAAAATAGGGCGAAAGGTTTTTTCCGTTATTATCCCCAATGCCAAAACTGAAACACTGTTGCCTATTATCAATGAGAAAGTTGCACCTGATAGCTTTATCTACACCGATACATTTAAATCTTACAACGCTTTGGATGTGAGTGATTTTCATCATCAGCGGATTAATCATTCGAAATTATTTGCTGATAATACAAATCACATTAATGAAATCGAGAATTTTTTGGAATCAGGCTAGACGCCGTTTACGAAAGTTTAATGGAATTAAACAAGATGATTTTTATTGATTTCTTAAAGAGAGCGAATGGCGCCTCAATGGAGGAGATCACCAAACGCTACTAAAACAGCTAAAATGCTGGTATAAAACTACAAAATACTAGTTCTTAGCTACTTCAGACCTTTAAATAAAGTAACGGCATTATATAATGCTTATTTTTTTAGTTTTTCTAACAAAGCGTCTTTTATATTCACCGATGGAGGCAACTCATCCAAAATACTAAGCATATGTTTATAAGCTTCTAATTGAACTTGAGGTACATCATAATCTTTGTACCCATCTTCGCCATGAAATCGTATGATCACTTTATCAAATTGCGTAATCAGTGGATTGATTTTAAGATAATAATCTTGATAGTTTATCAATGTTTCGTCCCAGATTAGACCACGCTTGGGTTTACTCCTTAAAAATAGAAGGTCAGGTGAATGCCAAGATTGATCCCCAGCTATAATTTCAAAAGATTTAACCAGTAAATCATTGTCCCCACCATACCCCACTTTTAATCTTGGTACATAGTTCTTACCTAACACACTCAAAGAGAGATCAATACCCCCATAAGAAGGCCTGTACTTTTCAGCTGAAATTCCATCTTCGCTGGTCTTAAAAAACAATGATTCATCTGCTTCTATGCTATATGTGCCGGATTTTCTTTCTCGTATACTTGTTTTAACAAGAAGATCTGCCAACTCAGTGTTCTCACCAAACAATTCATACGTATGTCTAATCTTATTCAAATGCTCTTGCACTAACCTATTACCATCGCTGAGGACATAGACTTCATACCCTGATTGAATCTCCACAGCTATCAGCATTATTTTAGAGCCTTTAACAAGTGGCTCAGGTTTAAATGCTTTTATATCAACGTAACGTTCCATGGGGATAATACTTGATAAGGAGTATTTATCTCTTTTACTTGCGCTCTCTAGAAAATAGTAGTTTTGGCCGTTTTCTAATACAACCAAATGAAATTTATTCCCGAATTTATCTGTGGTGGTTGGACTTTGCGACGAAAAATAGCCTTTAGCTTCTGAATACTGTTCATAGGGTAATTTTTTAGAACATTTCTTAATAGATGCTTTGGTACAAAATCCGTCAAAACCATATTCCTTTGTAAACTCTCTATCACTATATATTACAAATTGCTCTTTACCTTCAGGTTCATAGATTTCAGAGGCTAAAGATGTATTTCCTCCTGAAGCTAAAAAAACAGCAAGTAATGTCGAGTTCAATTTGCCAATCCGAGTCTTCATTAGGAACTTTTTCTCGAAATCCCATTTAATGAATAAATTATTTACATCTAGTTTCATTAGTCAAATCTTCTTCTAAAATATTATTAAAATAAAATACCTGTTAAAATCAAAAAAATGCCCCGCTTTTCCCTAAAACATTTTTAAAAACATCAAATTCAAAACTTCATAACATACCCCAAAAGCATCCAGTTAATATCGAATATAATTGACGTGTATTTAATCACCAATGTTACTCTGTAACCATAACTCCATTAATTACCATGGTATTGGTGCAGCCTACTCAACAATTATCTCGGACTAAATACTCTTCAATTTTTCTCAGAGACTAAAGCCATCATTACAAATTGTCCCTAATTACACGACCTCAGAACAATTTTTATACGACCAACAAATAACATTAAACCTAACCTTTTTGAAATTCCGCATAAACTTCTATATTCACTTGGTCACTTACAAAATCTTTGTATTTATCCATACCAAAATCGGAGCGATTAAACTGACCAACGGCACTTACGCCGATTGTGTATTTTCCGGTGAGCCAATTATTTGCACCGCCATTGAAGGTAACGATGAATTGAACCGGATTGGTGTAACCTCGCCAATTTAATTGGCCGTTAAATTGATATTTTTGGCTGGATGCTTCGGAGCTAGTAATTTTCTGGATACTTTTACTGGTAAATTCCGCTTGTGGGTATTCGTTCGAATTTAACCAACCCTTACCGGCAAGTTGTTCTTCAAAATTGGTGTTGTTGACATCAAGTGATGTCATATCAATTAATGCGTGCAGTTGTGTAGACTCAATATTATTAGGATCAAAATCCAGAGCAACAGAAAACCTATCAAAGCTGCCAACAAAATCCGATAAGCCCAAATGCTTAACTTTAAACAGTAGTGTGGCGTGGTCTGGGTCTAGCTCGTAGGCTCCAGGCTTGAGCTGCGCGACATTTTGTTCAACTTTGGGCACCAACCAACTCACACACCCTTGTAAAAATACAGAAATGGTTATTATAAAAGTGATAAGCAAAAGTTTTGTCTTTTTCAGGTTATAATTTATCAACATTGAATACGTCTCTTTTTTATGTTTTTGTTGTCTGGGGTTAAACCGCTTTAATTAGCTAGTATCAACCGGCAATACTATTTTTAAAGAAGCTCTTTTTAAAGAAGCTCTGATGATCTCATCCATGTTTTAATCGGAAGTTCTTAAAGTTACGCTAATTAGTACCTTAATCAGATGAAAATATTTACATGAAACCATCAAACACAAAATCTCTAGAAAGTTTGTATCAACGCCTGGCCGATGAAGAAGACGCGAGAGTTTGCAAAGATATTCCCGAGTCGGCCTGTAGGGTGGTTCCGGGTAATTTTTTCAAAATATTGATCGCTCAGTTTGTTAATTCTATCGCCGATACGCTCTCTAGCGCTAAGCTTATCTTACCTTGGCTTATGGCGAGTGCTGGAGTGCCTGCGTTTTTCAGTGGTTTGCTGGTTCCCATTCGTGAATCGGGCTCTTTATTACCTCAATTAATATTTGCAGGCTATATTCGCAAATTTGCAAAACGAAAATGGTTTTTCGCTTTCGGTGCCGCTGCGCAAGGGATTGGCGCCTTGTGTTTGGCTTGGGTGGCGTTTTCTCTGGACGGATTTAGTGCCGGTCTTGCCATCGTCAGTTTACTGGTTGTTATTAGCCTCGCGCGCGGCATCTGCTCGGTAGCGTCTAAAGATGTTCTAGGTAAAACCATTCCCAAAACCCGTCGCGGATTGGTGTCTGGTTACAGTTCTAGCAGTGCCGGATTTGTTACGCTTATTTTGGGTATTGTGCTCTATTTAAACTGGACGCAGCAATTAAATAACTACGCGATTTTATTATTTATAGCTGCCGTTCTTTATTTTCTTGCCGGTGTTTTTTACGGCACAATCGACGAGCAAGAAGGCGAAACCGATGGCGGCGCTAATGCCTTTAGTTCGGCAATGAAAAGCGCGAGCTTATTAAAAACCGACAAAAATTTCAGGCGCTTTGTTATTACGCGCGCATTAATGATGAGCTCGGGTTTAAGTGCACCGTTTTTTATTACCTTGGCACACAGCAGCATGGCCGAAGCCAATCAATCGGCTTTGGGTTTATTTATTTTGGTGGGCGGTTTGGCGAGCTTATTAAGCGCCGTGGTTTGGGGTAAGTTTGCCGATCGCTCCAGCCGAAAAGTCATGCTCACCACCGCCGGGCTTACGGCGTTATTTTGCACTGGTGCTTGTGTGGTTTCTCTAATGGCCGAATCTCCCAGTTTTTACATCATGTTAGTTTTGTACTTTTTATTAGCCATCACTCACGAAGGCGTGCGTTTGGGTCGCAAAACCTATGTTATTGATCTCGCCGGTGGCAACCGCCGAACCGATTACGTTGCCGTTAGCAATACCGCAATCGGAGTTTTACTGCTGGTTTGGGGATTAATTAGCGCGGCCATCGCGCAATTATCGATAAGTTTGGTATTGGGTTTATTTGCCGCTTCGGCAATTCTGGCGGTATTTATGAGCCTAAAATTGCCGGAAGCTCAAGATTAAAATTAGGCACCATCAAGTTTAAACGGCAAAACCTCAGCAATATTGCTAACGCCCAGTTTTAACATCAACATGCGATCAACACCCATGGCAATGCCCGAACATTCGGGTAAGCCATGCTCAATGGCGGCGAGAATACGTTCGTCGTAATTTAAGCTGCGAGCACCAATATTTTGGCGCTGAATTAAATCGGCTTCAAAGCGTTCACGCTGTTCTTTAGCGTCGGTTAATTCCCAGTAACCGTTACCGATTTCAATGCCATCGCAATAGAGTTCAAACCGTTTTGCGACCTTCTCGCCATGTTCGTTGTAGGCTTTTTTTGCTAAGGCACCTTGCGATTCTGGGTAGTCGTAAATAAATACCCAATGGCGCAAGTTAGGCTCAATTAGGTGCGTAAATAATACGTCCAGCCATAGGTCTTTATGATCGCTTTCGAAAGAACAATCGATATGTTGTCGGGCGAGGTGTTCTATTTGTTTTGCCGTTGCGGTGTGCGGATTAATTGCGAACGTTTCTAAAAATACATCTCGATAACTAACTTTACGCAGCGGCACATTTTTTACCTGCGAAAGAATCAGTTCGCTCACTTCATCCATTAAATCCTGATCGGTAAATCCTTCTCGATACCACTCCAGCATGGTGAATTCTGGGCTGTGTTTGCGTCCACGTTCGTTATCTCTAAACACTTTTCCCAGATAATAAATATCACCGCTACCAGCGGCTAATAATCGCTTCATAAAGTATTCGGGCGACGTTTGTAAATAGGCGTTGCCGTCGTTACAAATCACCTGCACCGATTCGATATTGGGATCGCTGACGGTCGTCGATGACAATACCGGTACATCAACTTCCAATACGTTTTTATCCGCAAAAAACCGTCGTAACTGCGCAAGAAATTCTGCACGCTCACGCAAAGAGGCAATGGATGCGCTTGGTCGCCAATCGGACATTTTTGTACTCATTTTTCAAAAAGATAAGATCTGTAAAAACAAAAAAACCAAGCATAAGCTTGGTTTTTTTGATCATTGAAATCAGCTGATTTATTCTGCTTTTTCAAGGAAATGTCGTTCAACATTGATTGAACGAATGCACTGGATGCTTATTTAGCGCCAGTAGCACGACCTAGGTATTCACCGGTACGAGTATCAACACGCACGATTTCACCAATCGACATAAATAAAGGCACTTTGATTACTGCACCAGTTACTAGAGTTGCTGGCTTAGTACCACCGGTGGCAGTGTCACCTTTGATACCTGGATCGGTTTCAACAATTTCTAGCTCCACGTGGTTAGGTGGGGTAACCGCAAGAGGTGAACCGTTGTACAAGGTTACGGTACAAAGGTCTTGCTCTTTTAACCATTTAATAGAATCACCTACGGTTTTCTGGTCAGCGGCGTGCTGCTCGAAGCTGGCAGGGTTCATGAAATGCCAAAACTCACCATCGGAGTAGAGGTATTCCATCTCTTGATCGACAACGTCTGCCGAATCCAATGAGTCCCCAGACTTGAAGGTTTTTTCTAGAACACGGCCAGTTGCCAAGTTACGTAATTTAACGCGGTTGAATGCTTGGCCTTTACCGGGCTTAACAAATTCGTTTTCTAGAATGGAACATGGGTCTCCGTCTAGCATTACCTTCATGCCGCCGCGAAACTCATTGGTGGAATAGCTTGCCATAAAATCCTCGAATCAAACTGACTGAACTAATAATCAACTGACACAGCCAGTATCGCGAGAATGTGACGCTGCTTTCACAAAAAGTTATTAATTTACAAACAATTTGCTACGAAAGTCAGTAGAATCACCGGCCCGTTAAAACTGGAACTGCGTTTGGTTTATAAAAAGTGCACATAATACCTCAGCTCGACCTTTCTGGGCAGACCGAAGACTGGCAAAGTGAATTCAATCATCTAATTACCAGCGGCCAGCAGCTCTTAGAGGCTGTTGGACTCGGCTGCGACACAGCACTTTTAGAACAAGCGGCCCAGGCCGAGAAATTATTTCCGGTGCGGGCACCTTGGCCTTTGGTGCGAAAAATCAAACCGGGCGATGCAAACGACCCTATTTTAAAGCAATTGTTGGCCAGTGGTCCTGAGCTTTTAGACGTTGCCGGTTATGTTGCCGATCCTTTGGAAGAGACCGCCGCAACCCAAACTCCGGGATTGATCCACAAATATCACGGCAGAGTGCTACTAACCTTTGCCAGCCAATGCGTCACTAATTGCCGCTACTGTTTTCGCCGACATTTTGATTACGAAAGTAATCGGCTCAACCAGCAGAAACTTCGACAGATTAGCGAATATCTCGCAAGTGACACTTCGATTAAAGAGATCATCCTAAGTGGAGGTGATCCGTTAAGTGTCGGTAATGGTCAGTTTCAGCGCTTTTTTGACGCTTTAGAAAAAATTGAACACATAGATAAAGTAAGGATTCACACACGTGTACCGGCTGTAATTCCGGCAAGAATCGACAAGGAATTCGTCAATATACTCGCCAGGAGTAAACACAAAATTGTGGTAGTGGTTCACGTTAATCACGCACAGGAGCTTGATGAGCACTTTGATTTTGCTATGCAACAACTGCGACAACAGGGTGTGACCTTGTTAAATCAAAGCGTTCTATTAAAAGGAGTCAATGACTCTGCCGACGCACTAATAAACTTAAGTGAGCGCTTATTTACGGCGGGAGTATTACCTTATTACCTGCACCTATTAGATCAGGTGAGCGGCGCTGCTCATTTTTACGTACCACAGAAATTGGCTACAAATCTGCATAAGCAGATGCAGTCAAAATTACCAGGATATCTAGTACCGCGCTTGGTTAGAGAGATTGCTCAAGAAAAATCCAAAACTTGGATACTTTGATAAGACTAAAACAAGCCCAACACACTATTTGCTGAATTTTAATCAATTCCGCAAAACCCAAACACGTTCTAGCCTTGTGGAATATGGCCACCCTGCTAGTGAGTGTAATAGAAATATCAAAAGCATTGTGGCATCTTTGTTTAGGTAAGACTTAAGTAGGTTTTACCTAAATTAAAAATATTGAAGAACCTAAAGCACCTTTGATTAACTGCATCATGATTTAGTCAGAGAACAGAAATTGACGGGAAGTTTCCAATTTCTTTGTAATTTCAATAACTTAACGTTATTGACATTGGCGACACACCCTTGTGCTTCAGCGGTTGGCGACTCTGAGTTAGTTGGAGTTTGGTTAACTCGAGCTCTATGTATAACGATTTCGTGAAATCCAACATCTAATTGATAAATTAAAGAAAATAATGTCGATCGGTTTGGTAAATCCAACCAGCGAAAGCAAGCAACTAGAGACTAAAATAACTATAGAGATCGAAGAAACTCACACAAGAGATGCAATCCCATAAAGCAGCGTTGGCTATAACAACGTTAGTCACTACGTATTTTGCATCTGAGAGTGATAACTACTAATTACGACTGATTCTTATTGAGTGATTTATGCTTTTTGGTCGCGCGTCATCCAAACTGACTACCTGCAACTACGTTAAAGCCCTTCAGCTGCCCGAAGCAAACGAAACCAAGTTTAGCTTTTGCGCATCCGCTAAGCCTGCTCGCGTGAAAATTTGGATTGATGAGCTGCCGGTCACGAATGCTGCGAACACCAGTGCCTTGTTGTACAAAGCCTTGCCAGAGTTTGCCAAAGTCCAGATGACCCCAGCAACCCGCGCGGAGCTATTGGAATATGTGCGTCAACCTATTGTTAACTGCAACGAAACCATTTTAACGCCGCTGGCGCAGTCTCCGCTTAATCTGTCGGAGACTCAAAAGAAAGCCGTGGTTATTGCTCAGGCACTGCAAAAATACATGGTCATAGCCTATTGCCGCTGCGCCATTGATTTAAGTCTTGAAAAGAAGCCCAACCCCGCAGTACTAGCGAGCTATCTGCATCGCGCCATGACGGGCCTGTGCGCGTTGATGAAAAGTAACTATCAGTTCTACACGCCGGTGCCATCAGAGCTTTGGGCCATGACCAATGCCTTGTTTCGCATAGCCATGAACGCACAAGTTAAAGATATCAATGTTGTTGATCCCATAAATCACAAGGCTTCCGGCACAGTCGCACACGCTTACGGCGCCACCTTGGCGCTGGCCTGCGCAAATCCATTCCAGTTACGCCCGGTTGAAATTAATCAGGTCTACAACATTCTTTTGGAATGGTCTAAGTTCATCGATATTCATGTCCACCAAGACGGTGAAAAATCGTTATTTTCGGTGCTGAGCTGTTCAGACCAGGAACCGGATTACAGCTCAACCTTTGATCCGCAAAACCTCAGCGACGACGGTTTGACCATTGATTTTTCAAACCTGATCAACTTACTGAATAAAAGTGATGACGCCGAGTTCTCGACCCAGCGCAACCGAACCCTTACCCTGCGCACAAGCCTGAAAGACCACCTCAGCCACTGTTGGGGGCAGCGCATTCAACGCCTGCAACAGCGGGAAGAATGCGATAAGAATATTGAGGTCTGCTTGGGCATTTCTCGTATTCATAGCCTGCTATTAAACGGCGCCAGTTTTGATTCGTTTATCTATGGATCGAACGACGAAGCCGATGTCTATTCAACCAGCTGGGTCGATAATCAAGATAAGGGCAATCGCTTTGAGACGCCCGATCTTTATCTTATGGAAATGACCAATACCGGCGATAACGGTTTTCAACTCAGGTGTAATGATTCAATCCCGCCCAATCTACAAGCGGGCGAACTGATTGCGTACCGAGAGCCCGGCAAGCGAAATTGGCACGTAGGTGCAGTGCGCTGGGTTAGACGTAGCGATAAAAGCGGTGTGCAGTTTGGTGTACAGACCTTAGCCGAAAAAGTAGAAGCTCTTGGAGCCTGTACCGTCACCGACAACGGTAACGAATCCGACTTTATGCGCGTGTTAATGGTTAGAAACTCACTGACCGATGGCACGGAAAGTCTCGTTATACCGCATCTGCCATTCAGTGAGCGCTACCCAATAACTCTGGCTAAACGTGGTCAGCAGCGCAAAGTACAGCTCGGTCAAATGGTTATGGCCACTGGCGCCTTTAGTCAATTCTTCTTTCGAGAACTTAAATAGCGACAAATTCTGTTGAATCTTCAAACAAATCTCTCAAATAAACACCGAATGTAGGGTTTTATGAGAGATTTCCTTTAAAAGCAGTTCACGGTCTCTACACTTTTGCCTAAAATAAACTTTCAAATGGAAAAAGTTGTAAAAACACCACCCTTTATACTTAATTTTCGTCATAACTTATTGTGCAATGACACCTTTTCGAGATCGCTCAAGGATAGCTTGTCTCAGTAGTTGATCAAACCTCGTCAAATAAGCACAAAAATGACAAGTTTTGTTAAATCTTGCTACGCATTTATTAGGTTTGAATCAATAAATCTATTAGGATTAAGACTTTACCGATACAGCTTAAAGCAAAACTCAAAGAGCAGTTGTCTTAGCAAAACGGCCGTTAGGATTCTGCCATCGCAGGTCAACGCATATGTAAGCACACTCTCTTTTTTGGTCTGCTTAATACCGTCGTAAAACACGACTTAAAATTAAACCCACGAATCTGACTCTGGGTTTACATTTACTCAAACTGCGCTACAAGATTTATATGAGCCGAAGCGATACCATAAAACTGTTAATACTGAACGATTCTCGATCTGAAGTTGAGCGTCTTGCCAGCATGTTAAGAAACTCAGGTGTCAGTGTTCGAGCTCAACACGCTGAATCCCAAGAAGCATTGTCTAAGTTGTTGCAAGAACAATCGTGGGATCTGCTTATCGGTCACGACCAAACTGCCAACCTTCCTCTGGTCAATGCAATCAAAGAAATTCGTAAACTCAATCTCGATCTTCCTGTCATTGCTGTTACCGAAGAAGAAGGATCAAAACCGGTAGTAGAAGGAATTAGAGCGGGTTGCCGGGACGTGATCTTACTCGACGACGACCAGCATTTACTGTTGATTATCGAACGTGAAGTTGCAAACCGTAATCACCGCCAATCCCAACGCCAGGCAGAGCGCAAGCGCCGCGAAGCAGAACAACGCGCCATGCGACTTTTAGATAGCTCACGCGATGCCATCGCCTATGTGCAAGACGGTATGTTCTTATACTGCAACGAGACTTTTGCCGAAATACTGGGTTACGAAGATAAAGATGACCTGGAGGCTATGCCGTTTATCGATGTCATTGCCGACGCCGACCAAACGCTTTGCAAAGAAGTTTTGAAAAAATTCAACTTCAAAGGTCAGCAAGCTCAGGCACAAAAAATCACTCTGAACATGCCCGGCCTTCAAGGCAATTCTCAACCCGTTGAGATCGAAGTTAGCCAGGCCACCTTTGAAAACGAAGCCTGCATTAATTTTCACGCGCCCTATCAAGCGCTTAAAAGTCTAATGACCGCAACCGCTCCGGCAGCAAGCACAGCAGCGGTTGCAGGTCCTTCGGCGGAAGAAGTTGCCGCGGAAAAAGCCAAGGACAACGCCGCCAAACTGCGCGACAGCACTACCGGCTTGTACAATCGTAATGCCCTTTATCAGCAAATCGAAAAAGCCTTAGATGGCTCCGCCGACCATCAATCAACCCATGCACTGTTGTTAATTCACATCGCCGACTTCAATCAACGCATTATTAATGTTTTAGGCTATCGCCAAGCCGATATGGCCATGCGCGAAATTTCCAACAACATACGTACTTGGTTGAATGGCAAAGAATTCTTCGCGCGCTTTAACGACTCAACCTTTGCGGTCTTGCTGCCAAATTGCTCAGCAACACCCGCGCAAGAACGCGCCGGTAAATTGGTTGAGCAGGTTAATGAGCACGTATTTGAGGTTAAAAGTAAGACTATTCTGGTGAGATTGCAGATTGGTGTCAGTTTGATTACCGAAACCAGCCAAAATAGCGACCAATGTATTGAACGAGCACGCATGGCCATGGAAGCGTTGCGTAATGAAGACATTGATAACGACGGCGGTTACAAACTGTATGAAGAAAAAGAGAAATCGTCTGTTGGCGACGCAACCATGGCGGCCAAGCTTTCTCAGGCTGTAGAAAACGACAACATTTATTTGCTGTATCAACCCATTATTGGCCTTCGCGGCTCGGAAGAAGAGCAGTACGAAGTGTTGGCGCGCATCAGGGACGAAGACGGCCACGAACTGGCCAATACCGATGTTTTCAAAGAAGTCTCCGATCCTGATGTATTGAACAAGTTTGATCGTTGGGTGGTGTTAGAGGCCGCTAAGCAATTGTCAAAACACCGTCAAAAAGGCAACAACACGCGTTTAGTCGTTAACCTTAGCCAAGCAATTTTTGAAGATACCAATATTTCATCTTGGTTAAAAATTGCACTCAAAGCCGCCGAGCTACCACCAGACGCAATTATTTTCCAATTGCGCGAGGTCGATGTAACCACGCACATTTCCAAAGCCAAGCTGTTTACCGAATCGGTTGCTGCTAATGGCACTCCTATTTCGCTCACTAACTTTGGCTGTGTGTTAAATCCGTTGAATACGCTCAAACATGTTCACGCCGATTATATTAAGTTGGATCGCTCCTATACCCAGGAGCTGCAAGAAAATCCTGAATCAACAAGCCTAACCAACTTAGTACGTGAGCTGCACAGTGTGAAAAAGATTACCATCGTGCCGTTTATTGAAAATGCCTCGGCGCTATCTAAGCTTTGGCAGGCCGGTGTGCACTACATTCAGGGCCACTATCTGCAAGAACCTCACGCCATGATGAACTACGACTTTAACGCTGATCCTAATTAACGTAATGACTCAGCCAGTAAAGTGCTTGATACCATCCTTCACGAAATCTAAGTCGCGATGCCAATAAACGTGATACCAATAAAAAAAGGGCGATTAATTCGCCCTTTTTTACGTCTTCAAATTTCGCTTCGCAAAGACTAATCACGATAACCAATCAAATACAGGATCGCATCTAAGCCGAGCGTTGAAATCGACTGCTTAGCTTTCTCGCGCACAATGGGTTTGGCTCTAAATGCCACCCCCAAACCGGCTGCCGATAACATAGGAATATCATTAGCCCCATCGCCAACAGCAATCACTTGCTCAGGCAGAATTCCTTCTTGTTGAGCCATCTGGCGCAACAAAAACTCTTTGCGCTCGCCGTTAACCACTTCGCCCACCACACGACCGGTAACCTTGCCATCTTCAATTTCAAGCTCGTTAGCATAAACGTAATCGAAACCCATTTTTTGCTGAAGATAACGAGCGAAATAGTTGAATCCACCCGAGAGAATCGCGGTTTTGTAACCCATTTTCTTCAGTGTGCTAACCAGTCTTTCAGCGCCTTCGGTAATGGGTAAGTTTGCAGCGATTTCGGCTAAAACGGATTCATCAAGACCCTTTAAGGTACCCAGGCGATTGGCAAAGCTTTCGTTGAAATCCAGCTCGCCACGCATTGCCGCTTCGGTGATTGCGGCAACCTGTTCACCAACACCGGCGGCTTTTGCGAGCTCATCAATGACCTCAACCTTGATTAGGGTTGAGTCCATATCAAAACACACGAGCTTGCGGGTACGGCGATAAATATCTTCGGCTTGCACGGCAATATCAATCGCTTGTTCATTGGCCAACGACAACAAATCTGAACGCAGCGTTGCTAGATCACTAACATCGCCAGAGGCAAGGATTTCAAGGGATTCAAAAGCGTCCGCAGCAGGCTCCTGCAACGAAATACGTCCACTTAAACGCTGCATGTTTTCGACGCTGAGATTATGACCTTGCAGAACAACACACACTTGGCTCAGTTGCTGAGCGGTGATTTCGCTGGCCAAAACGGTAACGACAAACTTAGGACGGCCCGCTTCGGCAACCCAGTTTTCGTAGTCGCCAGAAGCCAGTTCACTGGTGTTCACGGTGATACTCATTCCTAGACAGGTCTTCACCAGCGAATCTAGGTTTTTCGAATCGTCGTGCAAAGCAACAATGGCCAGTTGCAGCTGGTCGAGGGTCACCGAATGATCGACATCCAATATCTTCGAGGTAAGGTTAGCCATTTCTGCAAGAATTTTTGGCAAAGCGGAGGGATTGTCTTTTCCGACAAAAGAAAACAAACGTAAAGCAGACACGGCAGCCTCTTAACTTGGAGTGATTAAACGGGGTTGGGGCGCTGAGTTTTCGCAGTTGACAGAAATACTGAGCAATAAAACCGAGCGCTATTATAGCTTCTCAATGGGATTACTCTACAATACCCCTAAAGTAACCGGTGTTTAGACGTTCGTGCATGCAAGCTTTTCTGTCCAATTCATTTGCTAATATTTTACATCACTCCAGGCTTCACAACTTGCGGGTCGCCGCCGTCGCGACCGTGTTAGGCATTCTTATTGGATCGGCCATTTGCTATCTGCTTTTATTTCAATCTGTAACCTCAGAGCGCAGCCAATCGGCTCAAGACGTCACCAATGAAATCGCTTCATTAGCCGCCAAAGAAAGCTCCGGGCCACTGTTTAATAACGACCTCTTAAGTCTTAGAGTCACGCTTGCAAAAATCGCCGAATTAAAATCCATTCATGGAATTACCGTTCACGATGTGGAGAATCGCCTGTTAACTCAAGTGGGCGATGTCGAACCTCATCCACACTCGATTATTGCCACCACCGAAATCACCCAAAACAGCAATATTGCGGGCTACTTATCGGTATACGCTCTACCCATTAAATCCACTCAGCACCTCAATATTTGGATGGCGGTATTTTTGTGTTTGGTGTGCGTACCCTTGGTGATTATTCTCATCAAACAGGCACCGTCAGACTTTTTAGAGGTTTTAACCTACGATCCAAAATCCGAAGTTGAAGCCATTCTTGATGACGATTCCGAAGAGTATATCGAGCCGCAAAAACAGCTCAGTAACCAACACGCCGTGGCCCTGTCATTAAAATCTGCCGAACTCGATACCCTTGCCAGCGTATTGAGCGAAACCAGTTACCAAGCCATGATTGAGAATCTGTGCGAACAAATCGACTCGGTGGCAAAGCTTTATAATGCCGATGTGCTGTATTACGGCTCGTCGTTGCCGTCGCTGCTGTTTTGCCACGCGAGCCTCGAAGACAACAGCTTTTCGGCACTGTGTTGCGGACAATTGTTACTGTCCTTAGCCTTTCGCCACCAGAGCGAGCTGAACCTGCGCGCACAAGTCGATTATGCTTTTAAAAGTCCTGTGCTTGCCGACACTGTATCGAGAACACGCGACCAAAACCCCGGTGGTTACTTATTTGTGAACCAGAATCTTTTGCCAGTACTCGACGGCAAGGTGCATTTTAAAGACAGCGAAAATTATTGGCGTGAAGCCGATGATTTTGATGCAGGCTTACAAAAACTGCTTGATAACCAACTCGATCAGCTTTTAATAGCACGCAACAAAAAAACCGCACCCGAGCCGCAAGCCACTACCGAAGAAACGTCTTAAAATTTACAGATTTCTCATCCATTCTAGTTGCAATACAACTTAACCAAAATACGCCTCGACATAAGTCACGCTTATCGACCGTAAATTCAAACAATCTGAGTGCTTAATCAGAGCGTTTGATGATTTATTTTTGAATCATTTTTAGTCACACAACTGACACACTCTATTCACGTTAGTGTCACGAACCGGTTCTATTCTCCGTCAATTAACGAATGACCGAGCAGAACATGATCGATATAGAAAGAGCCGCCAACAACCAAATTCCGATGTTTGCCCAGCAACCCGAGATTTTGAAAAAGCCTGCTTTATCGCTGCTTCGCAAGCTCACCCACGAACAAGAGGTCAATCAATTTCTGCTCAGCCATAAAGAGCTGGGGGCGATTGATTTTATCGACCAAGTCTTTGACTATTTCAACATTACCTACCGAGTTTCTGCGAGAGATCGACGTAACATTCCGGCTCAAGGACGAGTGCTGATTATCGCCAATCACCCAATCGGCTCCATGGATGGCTTGGCCATTTTAAGCTTAATATTAGAAGTGCGCCGCGATGTGAAAATTGTCGCCGATGATTTTTTAGCGGGAATCGAGAACATCGCCTCTTACGTAATAATCTCGAACAATCAAAAAGAGTCTTCAGTACAAATCAAAAAAGCGCTGGAACAAGATCAAGCGGTGATTTTATTCCCTGCTCATCGCGTGTCTAAATCAAGACCCGGTGTTAAAGATTCTCGTTGGAAACCGTCGTTATTGAATTACGCTCGCACTGCCGAAGCGCCCATTCTGCCGGTGTTTATGCAAGCCAAAAATTCGCTGCTCTTAAAGTCGGCCCAACTGTTGTTAAAACCCTTGGCAGAAATTTTAGTTACGCGCAAAATTTACGATAAGCGCCCAAGTGTTATTGAATTTCGTATCGGTGAAGCTATCGATAGCCATGCGCTGCACAGCCCACAGCTTAACGACCGAGCGCTTCTCACTCGGTTGCGTAAACATCTGTACAAGTTAAAGCGTGATTACAAGCCGCAATTTGAAACCGTAAAAACCATCGCTCATCCCGAAGATCGCAGCGATCTAAAAGCCGAGTTGAAAAAAGCGCTGTTATTAGGCGAAACCCGTGATCAGAACTCGATTTTCTTAGCCAACTACGAACAACAAGCCTTAATGCGTGAAATTGGTCGGTTACGGGAATTCACCTTTCGCAAAGTGGGCGAAGGCACGGGTTCACGCAGAGATCTCGATAAATTCGACTGCGACTACGATCATTTGATTCTGTGGAATCACGATCAGCTCGAAATTGCTGGCAGTTACCGAATTGGTAACACCAAAGAAATTAGCGAACACAAAGGCAGCAAAGGCTTATACACATCCTCGTTGTTTGAATTTAGTGAGCACTTTGAAAAATTACTGTCGCAATCCATGGAATTAGGACGCAGCTTTGTGCACCCCAAATACTGGGGCAAAAATAGCTTAGATTACTTGTGGCAAGGCATTGGCGCTTACATTCGCCACAACCCAGATATTCGCTACGTATTTGGCCCGGTTACCATGAGCGCCACCTATTCTAAGGAATTAACCGAAGAATTGGTGTTTTATTACGAGCACTATTACGGCAGCGAACAAGTTTTGGCGACAGGAAAAATGCCGTTTATTATTCGCCCTGCAACCAAAACTCAGTTGCTTAAAAAATACCAAGGCCACGACAAAGAATCTGGCATTAAATTACTTCAGCAGGCTTTTAGCGACCAAAACTGCAAAATGCCAGTGCTGTTTCGACAATACGCCTCTTTGTACGAAGACGGCGGCTTTAAGCTGCTAGCGTTTAATGTGGACCCAGATTTCTCTGATTGCATTGATGGCTTGTTTATCGCCGATCTACACACGCTAAAAGAAGCGAAACGCAAACGCTATATCGGTTAACACAATCCCTCCTCAAAGACTTCAACGAGTAATCGTTTGGAGTCTTTTTGCCTCGCTAAATATCTCGTCTTAAATACCCTACTTTGTACACTTCCTAGATTTCTACCAGCACCCCAGTGAATATAGGAACTTCTGATTAATTTCCTATAATGATCTCAAGGGCTAGGCTTTAGCGTACACAGGCAAGCACTTCTCTATTTGAGGTCATGCAAGCAAGGATTTTTTCATGAAAACACGATTATCACGCTTTTTATTCACCGCACTGCTGGCAGCATTACTCAGTAGCTGTACCAACGTTCCTGAAAATGTTGTTCCGGTTAAAAACTTTAACGTCGATCGATATCTCGGAAAATGGTACGAAATCGCCCGACTTGATCATCCCTTCGAACGAGGCTTAGAAAAGATCCACGCCCAATACAGTCTTCGCGACGACGGCGGCATTAATGTCACCAATCGCGGTTTTAATGTTAAAGATCAAGAGTGGGACGAAGCCTTAGGCAAAGCCTATTTTGTTAAAGACAGCAACATAGGTTTTTTAAAAGTATCTTTTTTCGGGCCTTTTTACAGTTCGTACATCATTGCGTATTTAGACGATGACTACCAAACCGCATTGATTTCTGGGTCGAAAAAAAACTATTTTTGGATTCTATCGAGAACACCGAATATCGATGATGCAAAACTAAAATCACTTATCAGTCGCGGTAAAGAATTGGGATTTAAAACGGATGAACTGATCTTTGTTCGCCACGAATTATAAAAGCATAGAAGTTGAAGTACAGAAACGAAGTGAAAACTCTGATTAACCTAGAATCTGCTAAGACGCAGCAAGGATCGCTAATTTCAAGAGCTGTGAGTGATTGAGCGTGTGAAAAAATTAGAAACGTCAATTTTGTCACTGCGATTAATTCAAGGATAAGTTAATCAGAAGCTCCTACAAAAAACCCAAGTACTCACGCACTTGGGTTTTTAAATAAACAATAGGAAACTCTGATTAACCTAGAGTTTCTCGCGACACAAGGATGTGTCGCCAATTTCAAGAACGGTAAGTGATTGAAATTGTGAAGAAATTGGAAATCGCATTTTCAATTTCTGTCCTCTGATTAAATCATGGGTGAGTTAATCAGAGGTTCCAATAAGTTAATCAAAGTTTGTAAAAAGCTATTCGGCCTTTGGCGTTAATACCAAATCAACATTCACGTTTACCGCAAAGCCAATGGTTTCATCTTCTGCCCAAGATCCCGAGCCAATGCCAAACTGCGTACGATCAACAACCGCATCACCTTTCAAAGCAACTTGATTCTCATTGACGGGCTGCCATGTAAAGTTAAGATCCACAGGTTGCTTCATACCTTTTAAATCCAACTCACCTTTGGCAACAAAACCGTTTTCGGTTTTCTCAAAGTTAGATGCCGTGTAGTAGGCGTACGCATATTTTTTGTAACCAAACCACTGCAAACCCGCTAAAGAACCGTCCCAATCACTGTTAAACGTTGTTACCGAAGTAGCATCAATCACCACATCAAACGACGATTCCTGTAGATTATTAGGATCAAAATACAGGTTAGCGGTAAAGGTTTTAAATTCACCGTTAAAAGGCTCACCAGAATAAGCACCCACAAATTCTAACTTGCTGCTGTCGGCAACATTTACCCACGCAGGCAATGCACTGTTTACCACGGTAGCTTCACGAATCTCAGGTGCAGTCACGGCTGCGTCATCTTCGAAATCATCTTCACCACCACCGGATAACGCAAGTTTAACCGTAGGCACTAAGAGCGCTGCAAAAATTACCACAACCACTACCAAGCTCAGCAACGATTTACCCGGTAAAATTCTCGGTAAAACATTTAGATTGTGTTTACGCTTGTGAATACCAATCATGGCCACATGGCCCACAATCAATACGGCTAATGCATAAAAGAAAAAGCCATGAGCCGCCTCTGCGGGTTCTTTTAAAGCTTCACCGAGTGGTAACAAAGGAACAGAGAATAAATTCATCCAAGCAAAAGGATAATTAGCCGCAGACGTTAAAGCCCATCCCGAAAGCGGAACCAAAATCATCACAACATAGATTAACCAATGGCCGTGACTTGCTGCCTTAGCTTGTTTTTCGGTTAAGCCATCTTCTACTTTGGGATTGGTCAGCTTCCACAGTAAGCGCAAAATCACCAAAACCAGAACGGTTATACCAACCGACTTATGAAAAACAAACATAGAAATCTTAGCCGAAGACATACCCATTTCTTCCGCCATTTTACCCATCACAATGGCCAAGAAGATTAAAATTGCAATCAACCAATGGAGAATTTGTGCAACAAGGCCATAACTGTAATTTGTGTTTTTAATTTGCATTAAACTACCACCTGTTTCGAAAAATCACATTTTTCTAAATTTAATTTTGCTAAAATTTACTACGTTAGTCGGCAGTATCAAAGTGAAACTTTCCATAAACGCACTTAAACATCGTTCGAGCAGAGACATTGAGAATCGTTATCGTAAAAGAAGCCGTGATTAACCTAGAATTACCAGCGATACAAGAATGACTTAACCAGAGACGTTTCTTAACTACGCTTGCGACACAAATACGAAAGATTTCTCCGAACAACTGCACCTGAGAAGCTCAACAACCGCGGAAATCAAACAACATCAAAACCTCAACTAAATAAAGACCGTTTTGAACCCATAAACTCACAGGCTTTTTGTTGCCAGGTTTTATAAAAAGTGTATTTGAATAATTAATTACCGAATTACTTTTTTGCGATTTAGCTTGAAGAAAAATTGTTTTTAATCAAGTTTTAAAGGTTGAAAAAAGCGAAAAAAACTAAGAATCAGCGAACATAGAGACCGCCGCAAAGAATTTAATGACCGTAAAAGCCAGACTGATTGATCAAAATTGCCATCGACACCCTAAGGCCCGGTCTAGGACAATTACGATAACCAATTGAAATTATGACGAAATTGGAAATGACATTTTCAATTTCTATGTTTCGATTAAAACTTCAATCAGCAAATCGGCGATCGACTGAAGAAATAAAAAAGCCGCCTTTTTAAGGCGGCTATAAGCTTAGGTTGCTTTGGAAAATCTACTACGGATTATAGCTTGTCGCCTTCAACTTCAATGCGTAGATCAACCTCAGCACTTACACCAGGTGCATAGGTGTCCATACCAAACTCAGTACGGTCGAACACACCAGTGGCAGAGAAACCAGCTTTCTCTTTACCGCCGAACGCTTCGCCTGCTTTGTTAAAGGTTACTTTCAAAGTAACGGGCTTGGTGGTACCTAACAAAGTGAAGTCACCGGTAACGTCCATGGTTTTGTCGCCAGTTTTGGTTACTTTGGTGCTTTTGAAGGTTGCGGTTGGGAATTTTTCAGCATTGAAGAAATCTGCGCTCTTCATGTGCTCGTTCCACTTTGGGTTGTTAGCAAAGTCGATGCTGTCGGTTTTGATGGTTACATCTACTTTAGACTTTTCAATATTTTTCTCGTCAAAAGAGAAGCTACCGTCGAAATCGGTGAACTGGCCAGTTGAGTTACTGAAACCAAGGTGACTTACAGAGAAAAATACCATGGTGTGAGAAGCGTCAATTTTGTAGTCTGCGGCAAATGCAGGAATCGATGCGGCTAAAAGTGCAGCTGTAGCGAATAATTTTTTCATGTTCATCTCCAAAATTTATAGTGTTGTAATGCAGATTAAAGAACTCGCCCGTTTGATAGGTAAGCTCTCTAAGAATTCAAATAATTAAACTTTCTCTACGTCGTTAAAGATCTGTAAAAGAAATTCTTCTGTAATGGTTTTCCCGTTAATGTATAGACAAGGTCACCAAAGACAATTGTGCAATTTGTCAAAGTTTGTTCGTCGTTTGGCTTAATTTCTTCGTCAAATATATTGATCGAAGATTAGTACATTTAAACAGCGTTAAGTTCGGCGTTATTTTTTTCGAGTTCAAAATCATTGTTTGATTTACTGAAACGCCAAGCATCAACAAACAGAGACGAACAAAATTCAAATAACCTTGTAAGCACCTATTTTCGGTTGACAACATTAGCGATGAAAATAGATTTAGCAAATTCAAAAATTTAGACAAAGCCTGTGAAACAGCGATATTCTTGAGCAAAAATTCAAGCTTTTTGCCGCTATAAAATCAAAACAACAAGTAATGCTATAGCTCTGATAACTATTTTAAAAATGAGAGGCACGTCACGCAAATTCACCTCGAAATTTATGAGGTAATTTACGGGACTAAACCTCACTACGGCACTATCATGTTTATATACAAATACGAACAATAACTTATTTAAAAAAACAGCCCCAAAACTGAAAAAATATTCACGAAACGCCTTTATTTCATTCAATTAATTTGAATAATATTCCATGAATTTTTAATAGATTTTAGCTTTCTTCACCATTAATTCTTGATAAGCTATTACTAAACTGATTGGTACATTACCGTTTATATATTTTTTGCTGTTCTAGCCAGATATTAAATCGATTTCGCTAATAGAAAGACATCTACTAAGCGTTCAAAACGATTACACTGAGATCGGATGATTATTGTTAGTTTTAAGGAAATATTCCTAGATATCGATGAGAACCACATTTGAGTTGCTAATCGAGGCTACGCAGTACATTCAAAATCGTTTTTTTGATTTGGCGGTAATATAAAAATTTAAAATATGATCAACAGTTTTTGCTTGTGTTATTAATCTGATAAAAAAGATTGTATGTAACTCTTCTTTTTTAGAGAAAAAGATCAATTCGAAGACTAACAGCCTCATCGATTTAGCTGTGTATTCTTCTGAATTTTATTTTTTAAATAAATTAAGAATCTTCGTCCTCAAAAAAAGGCAATATTGTTTTATACGTTTTTTTAAGAAAGAAAACAGGCAGAGAGAATGAGACGCGAGAAGGCCTCTTCTATTTGAGGTTGATTAGTTTGTCTAAAACACGGCTATTGGCAGTAACTGCCGTAATGTTATCGTTTTAAATTCAACAAGGACGACCAATGCATTTCACTCTTCGCCAACTGCAGGTATTTTTAGCAACTGCAAAGCTCGAAAATATTACGCGCGCCGCCGAAAGTTTGTCGATGTCACAGTCGGCCGCGAGCAGCGCCTTAAAAGAACTTGAATCGCAATACGACATTCAACTGTTCGATCGCGCCGGTAAACGACTAAAACTCAATGAACTCGGTCGTATTCTTCGCCCTAAGGCCGAAGCGTTACTCGCTCAAGCCCAAGAGATGAGTACCGCATTGGCTCGGCATCAGCAGCCTGGCGCCCTAAAAGTTGGGGCAACACTCACCATTGGTAACTATTTGGCTGTTGGCCTAATGGCCAAATATATGGCCGAAGAACCCAGCGTTAAAGTTGAACTTGAAGTTGCCAATACCAAGCGAATTGTTGAACAGGTCTTACATTTTGAACTGGATCTTGGCTTGATTGAAGGTGAGTTAACACACAGTGATCTTGAAGTTGTGGAATGGATGGACGATGACCTTGTTATCTTCACTTCGCCCAAACATCCCGCCGCCCAACTGGGTACTTTAACCGACGAACAGCTAGTAAATTTACCTTGGATTGTTCGCGAAACCGGATCTGGTACTCGCCAAGGTTTTGAACGTGCCATGCACGGTTTGCTGAGTGAAATTAACGTAGTGTTAGAGTTGCAACACACCGAAGCCATTAAACGTGCCGTTGAGGCTGGCCTTGGTGTAGGTTGTTTATCTGAAATTACCTTGCGCGACGCCTTCCGCCGTGGTGATTTGGTACCTTTAAGCGCGCCGCAAAGAGATTGGTCACGCAAGTTCTATTGGATTTTGCACAAAAATAAATATCGCAGCGCCGGTGTTTCTCGCTGGCTTGATATCTGCTGCGAATACGCGGCAACACAAACAAAAATAGCAGAGTCGGCTTTAAGCTCGGTCGAATAATTAACTTTGCAAAACGCGACGCAACCAATTAGCAATATCAACGACTTCTGGTGGAGATACCGAGTGATCAATAGGATAACTCTGGTATTCGGGTTTAAAACCGAGCTCCGCCAAGTCTTTTAACGCTTTTTGCGCAAGAGATTCAGGCACAACGTTATCGTAAACACCGTGAAAAACATGTATCGGTAAATTACGATTAGCATCGTTAATCGTAATTGAATCCACTGTTGCAAAATAGCTCGATAAAATCATCAAACCCGCCAAAGGCTTTCCGTAACTCAACGCCGCCTCGTAAACGACCGCACCACCTTGAGAAAAACCCGCTAAAACAATATTTTTAGAATCCACACCGCGCGCAATTTCGCGCTCGATTAAATCGTGTGTTGCCGCAGCCGACGCACGCAGCTGATCAACATCGACCTTACGATTGAGCGTCATGGCTAAAATATCGTACCACGCCGGTATTACAAGACCATTGTTAATGGTCACCGGAATTTTCGGCGCGTGAGGAAAAATAAAACGCACGCCTAAATCTTTGGGTAAATTAAGCACCGGAACAATTGGCTCAAAGTCGTGACCACTAGCGCCTAAACCGTGTAACCAAATCACACTGGTGGTAACAGGCGCGTTAGTTTCAATTTCTATTGTTTCAAGATAAGTTTTCGCAGTTTCTTGCGCTGCCATAATTGCATCCATTAAACGCGTTCTTGTACGGGAAAATCTGAGTAAAACCTGGAGGAATTAATCAGAGTTTCCCATACAAACAACCGTGTATTACATTCTATTTAAAACACACAACCAAAGAAGTTTCTCTACTGATTATTATTCAGTAGAGTTTGCAAGAACATCCTCAAAATCTGATTAACTCATTGAATATCATCAATCAACAATTTCGTAACAGGGAACATATTGGCTGCCCGGTAATTTCATGCGTTTATTATCCACAAAACCGCGTAATAGTTTATCCAGCGGTGCCATAATGGTTTTATCACCGGATATTTTAAACGGTCCAAAATCTTTAATGGCTTTCACGCCCGAAGGCTTAACATTTCCGGCAACAATACCAGAAAACGCGCGTCGCAAATTGGCAGCCAGCTCATGCTTAGGCAAATCGGCGTGTAAATTTAATGTCGCCATATTTTCGTGATTAGCTTCAAAGGGAATTTGAAAATTGTAATCAATCGTTAACGCCCAGTTAAAATAAAACGCATCATTTTGTTTAACGCGAAAATCACGAACTTCTTCAATGCCCCTGGCCATTTCACGAGCCGCTTGTTCGGAATCACCAATAATAACCCGATATTTTTGCTGAGCTTCAATTCCTAGCGTTTGACCAATAAATTCATGCAGCTGGGTAAAATAAGACTCGGATTCTTTGGGACCAGTAAAAATTAATGGGAATGGAATATCACGATTGTTGGGATGTAATAAAATACCCAATAAATACAGAATTTCTTCGGCGGTACCTGCACCTCCGGGAAAAACAATAATACCGTGACCCACACGAACAAACGCCTCTAAACGTTTTTCGATATCCGGTAAAATAACCAATTCGTTAACGATTGGATTCGGCGCTTCGGCGGCAATAATTCCGGGCTCGGTAATTCCCAAATAACGACCATTTTGAATACGCTGTTTAGAGTGCGCAATGGTTGCACCTTTCATTGGCCCTTTCATAGCACCGGGGCCGCAACCGGTACAGACGTTTAACTTGCGCAAACCCAATTCGTGACCCACATCTTTGCTGTAGTCGTATTCGTATTCGGGAATGGAATGACCGCCCCAACACACCACCAAATTCGGTTTTTCACCAGCGTGCAAAGCCCGAGCATTGCGTAACAAATGAAAAGTGTAATCGGTAATACCAGAGCTGGTCTCTAAATCCATCCACTTGCTGTTGCGCTCGGTTTCAGAATAAAGAATATCGCGCAAGGCGCTAAAAATCATTTCACGACTTGAGGCAATCATTTCGCCATCAACAAAAGCATTGCCAGGCGCATTTTTTAACAATAAACGAATGCCACGATCTTGTTGAATAAGGTCAATATCAAAATCTTTAAAGGTTTCAAATAATGAATTCGCATCATCGCTGTTGCTGCCCGAATGCAAGATGGCTAGTGCACACTGGCGAAATAATGCGTATAAATTATGATCTGCCGTGCTACTTCTTTGTAATTGTTCAACTTCGCGCTGACTTAATAATTCCAAACTGCGTTTGGGTGAAATACTGGTGTTAACTTTTTCTGCCATAATCTTGCCTACTCTACAACTGGTTGCTTTTTTATTAACATTTAATAACGTCAAAAAAGCTTATAAATATATCATTTTTCAAAATGCTTCTATTTAGTCAGAATTATTCTATTTAATAGATACAACATATAAGAGCTAAGTTACTCGAACATTTCTTTTTTTAATATCTCTTACAATTCTAGTTGTTAAGTTCTTGTTTTTCTAACAGCGCAATTTTAAGCAAAGCAGCAACACTTAAAGAATCCGTAATTTCTCCATCCAACACTTTTTGAATGGCTTCTTTTAAAGGTATACGGATACTGGTGATATCTTCACTGTCTTCCAGCGCCGTTTCGCCAACGGTAATGCCTCGCGCAACAAACAGAAAACCTTCTTCATTGGTGACTGAATTAGACAAGTGCATACGCATCAGCGGCTGCCAATCGGTTGCCGTAAGACCAACTTCTTCTTTTAGCTCGCGTTTCGCGGTATCGAGCGGGTCTTCGCCTTTGGGAGAGCCTCCTTCGGGAATTTCCCAAGTGAATTCTTGTAATGGATAACGACTTTGGCGCACCAACCAGGTGTAGCCTTCGTCGTCGATAGCAACAACGCCAACCGCGGCGTTGTGAAAGTGAACCAGACCGTATATGCCGTCGGTGCCCGCAGGGGTTATAACCTCACTGTGGGTGACGGTGATCCAGGGATTTGAATAGACCTCTTTACGAGACTTCTCTTGCCAGCCGCCAATCTTGGCCTCGGGTTTATCTGCCATGTGCGTCGCCTTTTTATATCAACCACTGATAATAAGCAGTGTAACTCAAGCTGAGCACTAGCGCTCAGTTTAAAGCAAGGGCGGAATACGGATAAAATTTAACCTAATATCCGTTCCAACTTTAACCTAAAACATCCAAGACTTGGGCGCGTAAAGGTTCGAGTAATTCCTGTTCAAACCAAGGATTTTTTTGCAACCAAAGCTGGTTACGAGGTGAAGGATGTACCAATGGGAAATAGTTCGGTTGGAATTGTCGCCAATTTTGAACGGTCTGAGTCAAGGTCGCATTTTTAGAATAATGAGAATGATTTTTTAAATAATATTTTTGCGCGTAGCTGCCTACCAATATTTTTAATTGTAGGTTAGGTAATGCCGAAAAAATCCGCTCGTGCCACAGCGGCGCGCATTCTTTACGAGGTGGTAGATCGCCAGATTTACCGCGACCCGGATAACAAAAACCCATTGGAATCAGTGCAATTTTCGATTCGTCGTAAAAATCAGATTTATCCAACCCCAACCAAAATCGCAGGCGATCACCACTGGCATCGTCCCACGGAACACCACTGGCATGAACCTTAGTGCCGGGAGCCTGACCGATAATAACAATTTTGGCAGACTCGGCACCGCGAACCACTGGATTACAGCCAAGCGGTAAATGAGATTCACACTCTTTGCAATTGCGAACTTGCTTAAATATTTCAGCTAAAGAACAAATCATCACACAATCTTCAATATTTTTATCGACTATATATCAATAGAAACGATGACAGAAAAAGCTCGATATTAAAACAGCCTTTGTCTATCAAAATCTAGAAACAGACAATTACAGATCATTAATGAAACGATAACAATCTATAGGAACCTCTGATTAACTCATCCATGATTTAATCAGAGGACAGAAATTGAAAATGCGATTTCCAATTTCTTCACAATTTCAATCACTTACCGTTCTTGAAATTGGCGACACATCCTTGTGTCGCGAGAAACTCTAGGTTAATCAGAGTTTCCTATAACTGATTTAACGGCCATTTTGGATTTAAACTGAGAATTCCACAATGTTTGTCAGTACATTAATACCATCGTAAAACGATATTATTCAAATTTTCTGAAAAACGAGACTCTAGCGGCGTAATTAAACAAAAACGCTATACAAAAAAACCATCAATTAAAGGTAAATTATTCAACAAACTCATTGGTCATCGATAACACCAAAACCTCACAGCCACATCTTTACTAAGTTTAAAGTAAGCGACCACTACATTTAAAATATAAATACTTACGCGCGTAATATAAATGCGACCAAACTTATTTCTAATAAAATTCTAAACAATCTCACGCTATAGAATATTTGGTGACAACTTTACAAACCAAAAAAAATCGTTAACTCAGTCACAAAAAAATATAGTAGAAGAGATTAGCAATATAAAACATAAAAAAATTCGCAAAAAAGTACTCAGTTATTTTTTATTTTTGGCTCAAAAAATGTTAATTTTAATTAACATCAATAGCGTATAAATGAACTACGCAGGGCTTATAATCAAAATTATTTTGTTAAGCTAATAAAATCCACACTAAAAATAGACCAACTTAATTCCTTATAAAATCAGCATCTTAACGGTAAAAAATTTATCCACGAGACAACAACAAGAACTCTTTTTGTTAATCTAATAAACACAGAACAAAAACTGGCAAATCTGTTTAATAATTTATTAACCAAAAACTAAAACTCAAACTTATTGCGTAACCTTCTTTGCTGAGATATAAAGGTTACCAAATGCACTAACTGAACAAACATAAAACAAAATAGTGCAAATAAAACAGCAACGGGGAATTTCGAACACCTAGGATTTTCTGCGCTGCTAGAAAATGCCAGCAATTTTAATAATATTTGTCATGCGCAAAAATCTAAGATAAGCCCAAATACGGCTCAGCTTTTTATGTTAAACCGTTAAAATCACACGTCGCATTTTTAAAATTATTTAATACAAAGCATCAATTAACCTAAGGAAACTCTGATTAACTTAGAATTTCTCGCGACACAAGGATGTGTCGCCAATTTCAAGAACTGTAAGTAATTGAAATTGTGAAGAAATTGAAAATCGCATTTTCAATTTCTGTACTCTGATTAAATCATGGATGAGTTAATCAGAGGTTCCCTAAATAGATATAAGCAAAACCAGTCACACTTAAATTTTTAAAGCACGCTTTTATGTCGTAGGACCTACGAGATATTAACGCGCCAAGATAACAAACTTATAGAACGTTAAAAGATACGCCACAACTATATGCCAACAAACACTGGCAGGATCGCTATTAACTAAAATTTGCCGAATACATTTAAAGAACTAAAGAAGCTCTCATTTACCTAGAGTTTACGGCAATAAAAAATAACACTAAATTCAGGAACGACAAGTGATTGAAATTGTAAAGAAATTAGAAATCGCATTGCCAACTTCTGGATTACGATGAATACAACGAAAAAGGCCTGAGCCATTCTGAAATTTATAAAAAATACGTTATAAAAATCTCAGACAAAATCCCCAATAAATTAATGAGAAGTTCCTAGAGAATTTCCTAGAAAAGGCCCTAGAAAAATTCACGTAAAAAAATAAAACAACAAAAAAAGGAAACGGAAAGCATGAAAATCTCAAAACGTACTCTACTCGCGTTAACTACGGCCTCTTTGTTATCGTCGTTTGCAATGGCAGACAATGGCTTAGAGGTAACCTATGGACCAGAAGACGCGTTAGATGGTGAATTTATTACCGAAACCGGGCAATTATTTCAAGAAATTTTACCCGGACGGGAAGCCTACAACCTGCATCAAGCAAATCACGATTTTACACCTATTGTTCGAAGCTTGTTACCGCCTTACTACGATCTACCAGACACTGATAATATTGAAGACTCGGTAATTACCCAAAGTGAAATGGTGATTATTAATCCCGTGCCCGGTGAATATGTAAGGGTTGTAGAAGGGAAACGCCACGGTTTTTCTGAAATGACGGTTGCGCTAACTGTAACCCAACCCGGCAGTGGTGCACCGTTACACACCCACAATGTTGAAACCAGCCACACAGTAACCACCAATCACTTTGTTCGCTACCGTATTCGCGATGAAGAATTCGTGGTGCGCGGCCCATTTGTTATTAACATTCCAGCGTTAGTACCACACGCGTTTGCGAACCTTGGCAAAACACCGTTATCAATTGTATTAAGCTTTCCAACAAACGATTGGCAGGTGGATTTTCTCGATCATCCAAATGTTGAAGAATTTTTCTCTAAACCTTTATCAAAAGACGATCGTATTATTAGAAATTAATAATACAATACAGCAACCTTTTTAACACTGTGCAGAAATCGGAGAGACGGGCTCCTATTTCTGCACAATTTAAATCGCGTTAAAGGCTCACTGTATAACGGAGCTAAATAAAAAATTTAAGAAGCGGGAAAAATAACCGAGCGATCTATGCCTTCAGGATGAATAAATTCGGCAATATTCACCGCGTGATTTAATAAAAAAATCAAAAGCAACATCGCCGTGGTAATAAATTGGAGAACAAATACCGACAACAATCGCTAAAGAAGCAAACACAACAATGGGCTTACGATAAGTGGTGGCCCAGAATATTTTGTCGTTTAACTTTTTTGGTTTGAATTGTTTTAGTTCGATTAATTTATCTTTCGTTAACGGGCTTAATAGCGGCATTAATAAGCCAATTAAGGCAAAAATAAAATGTAAAAAAGTAGGCACTAAGGTGGATAGCATCATGAAATGTATCCAGAGATTATCTTGCCAGCTTTCACCGCTGTGTAAGTTTTTAAAAATAGCCGTTAGATCAAAAACAGACCCACCGGTAAAATTAAAGCTTAACTCATTGATCAAAGCAATCACTGTTACCACACCAGCAATTAACACCAACATAAAAAACAATGCTAACAACAAGTCTATAACGGCAAGGGCCACAGTTTGCCAACAAGAATCAGAGCCGTTATAGAGTTTAAATAAAAATACACGGGTAAAAACGAGAGAAATCCAGTCAAAAAAACTATTAACTACTGGTAGGACTCCAAAAAAAAGGGCAATACCAGCCCATTTAGAATTAACTTCGGCACCATGAACTTGTGCTGACAGGACTACAGCAGCAATAGAAAAAATAGCAAGAAAGCTGTACAAACCAACCCAGAAGAATTTATATCTTTTTCTATATACGCTATCAACTATGAATGTAATAACCACCGCACCCAAAAACGTCAATAACAAAGTAGAAAAACCGTGACCCCAGAAAGAATTTACTATAGCGATAGTCCCACTAAAAAAATTGATCCAACAAATCCAACCCGACCTATAAAAAAATAACTATAGATATAGCACCCACGAAAAATATAGGGCCGACAATCTCTCCAGCAAATACACCAACATATAAAATAGGGGCTACAAAAGCCAATACATTAAATATCCCTTGCAACGGATATTTAATCACATAAGCTGAAATTAATAAAAATAGAACTATAAATGCGGAAATTGAAATATTTGTAACGAAAGAACTACTTACATCTGTCATAGTAAAATAGAAAATAGCTTCTAATAAAAAAAGAGCACCAAATATATATATTTTTGATTTAACGCCATGATTGATATTGTTTTTATAAAAAATAATCCCACAAAAAAATATTATGACAAGAATCAACCAACGGTCAATTAATTGAACCTGTTGATCTAATATATTTTTCCCTGCCAGCTGACCTGAACCACCGAATAACCATGAAATCATTAGAAACAAGAGTGGGTAAACCAATGCCAATTTAAGGCACAACTCGAAGCTTTTTGAGGTAAAAGCGGACCTAGAAAAAATCCCGATGAATGGGTTTGGATTTTGTATGGCAGCAGAAAAATGAATTTTTTCTTTTGTGAGATATGTAATAAGCTTTAAAAAACGACTCAGGCTTTGGTGGTATAGCTCCCGAAATGTTCCATCTTGGAACTGCTCAACATAATCGGTATATTTAAGGTTAAGCTCGTGTTGAAATTGATCATCATTATTTATTTCATTTAATGGTGCGCGTTCATCCAGCTCTAAATAACGGCCTTTTAGAAAAATTTCTTTCGACTCTTTATAGTACTCTTTGAGCAACAAAAAAATCATTACTATTAAAACCAATGGCAAAACACCCACAAGGCCGTGTTCTAAAACTCCTTCGGGGACGCCCATAGCTTCCAGTAATGTTTGTATTAATCCTTTCTTTTCTTCAGCTTCTGCAGTCACAAAAAACATCCCTATTTTTATGTTTAAATTACGATTTCACTGTTTTTATTTTTTAAAAGCCTGCCAATAACCTACAAATATTCTTTGCTAAAATTCAGAATTTGTTCGCCAAATACATATACGGCTTTTTGTGACAAACTATCGTAAGGACCCGATATTTCAATGTAATCATTGCCCGCGTCTGCTGCTTCGTCTTCATCGTTTGACTCTGCATTAATCGCTTTTAATCTAGCCATTTCTTTTGAAAGAGATTCTAAAATATAACGTGTTTCCCAATCATTTAGGCTTACTGGTAATTCTCTAACGATTGCCACTTAAATAGTCCTTTTTAAATTAATTGGGAATTTCTGACTAACTCATCCGTAATTTATTTCAAATCAGCCAATATCACCCTCGCCTTTTTTGATGTCTTTCTAAATCATCTTGGCGTTTGCGGTCGGATTTTTTAAGCATGATGTAGGTAGCGCCGGTGCCGCCGTGGTGTTTTTGGGCGGTGTGAAAGGCTTGTACTTCGGCGAGTTGTGGTAGCCAGTGGGCGACGCAGCTTTTTAGCATGGGCGGTTGGGCGCGGCCTTCGCCTTTGCCGTGGGTGACAAGTGCGCAGCGTACTTCGTGTTGCAGGCAGTCTTGAATAAACTGGTACAGTTCGCGGCGGGCGGATTCTACGGTGTGGCGGTGCAGGTCTAGGCGTGCTTCGATGTTGTATTTGCCTAGGCGCAAATTGCGGTACACGCCGTTTTGTATGCCTGGGCGTTTAAATTCGAGAATATCCATGGGGTCGAGCATTTCGATATGCTCTTCGCTGCCGGTTAGGCCGCTGCGCTCGCTAATTTCTTCGGCAACGGCGGCCTTGCGGCGCGCTTCTACGTTGTTGGGCGCGAGAGTTTTGGTGAGGGCAACCTTGTGGTTGGTTTTGGTGTTGCGCTTTACGTCAGACATGGCCTTTTTAAAGGCGTCAAAATCCATGTTGCCGTTACCGGCTGGGTGAACAAAGTTTGAGTTAGGTGATTTGTCTGACATGTGGCACCTCTTACCAATGATATGAATGCTTTTTAGGCATTTTTTAGCAAATTTACTGCGTGTGGCGACAAGCGCCATGGTCTTTTTTATCCGATAGTTGCAAGTTTTAACACGGCCTGCGGTCATGGCAAGTGTTTTTGTACGCGAATGTGCTTGGCCGGGATTTATTCGCGATTAGCTTTATTGATTTGTGTGCAGCAGACATAAAAAAGCCCGCTATTGCGGGCTTTTTTTGCTTTAAACCAGTAAGAGGTGATCTTACTTGTTTAGGCGTGAGTCGATTAGATCGTCAACAACGCTTGGATCAGCCAAGGTTGAGGTATCGCCCAAGGCATCAATTTCGTTCGCAGCCACTTTACGCAGAATACGACGCATAATTTTACCAGAGCGAGTTTTTGGTAGACCCGGCGCCCATTGAATAAGATCTGGTTTAGCGATCGGGCCGATTTCGCGGTTACACAATGCCACCAATTCTTTCTTCAGTTCGTCGCTTGGCTCGGCACCATCGATAAGGGTTACGTAACAGTAAACGCCTTGACCTTTGATGTCGTGTGGGTAACCCACAACGGCTGCTTCGGTAACCTTCTCGTGTAATACAAGCGCGCTTTCGATTTCTGCGGTACCTAAACGGTGACCAGAAACGTTAAGCACGTCGTCTACACGGCCGGTGATCCAGTAGTAACCGTCTTCGTCGCGACGCGCACCGTCACCTGTGAAGTAGTAACCTGGGTAGGTAGAGAAGTAGGTGTCTACCAAACGTTGGTGATCGCCGTATACGGTACGGATTTGGCTCGGCCAAGACGCTTTAATACAAAGACTACCTTCGCCTGGGCCTTCAACTTCTTTGCCTTCTGCATCAAGCAATACAGGTTGTACACCAAAGAATGGCTTGGTTGCAGAGCCTGGTTTAAGTGCGGTCGCACCCGGTAATGGGGTAAGCATGTGCGCACCGGTTTCGGTTTGCCACCAGGTATCAACAATTGGGCAACGCTCGTCACCAACTACGCGGAAGTACCATTCCCAAGCTTCTGGGTTAATTGGCTCGCCCACGGTACCTAAAATACGTAGGCTTGCGCGTGAACATTTTTTCACCGGTTCTTCACCAGAGCCCATCAATGCACGAATTAAGGTGGGTGCAGTGTAGAAACTGGCAACGTTGTATTTGTCGATGATTTCCCAGCAGCGGCTTACGTCTGGGTAGGTTGGTACGCCTTCGTACATAACCGAGGTAGCACCGTTACACAATGGGCCGTAAACGATGTAGCTGTGGCCGGTAACCCAACCCACGTCAGCGGTACACCAGTAAACTTCACCTTCTTGGTAATCGAATACAACCTTGTGCGTAAACGCTGCTTGTAGAAGGTAACCTGCGGTGGTGTGCAATACGCCTTTTGGCTTGCCAGTAGAACCCGAGGTATACAGGATAAACAACGGATCTTCTGCACCCATAACTTCTGGTTCACAGGTATCTGGTTGCTCGGCTACAGCGGTGCGGTAATCAATGTCGCGACCTTCAACCATAAGGGTGTCGGTATCGGTATGTTTAACAACAACAACGGTGTGAACGCTAGGACAGCTTTTTAGAGCGGTATCAACGTTAACTTTAAGAGGGACTTTTTTACCGCCACGAAGACCTTCGTTAGAGGTAATAACCACTTGGCAATCACTGTCGCTGATGCGATCTTTTAGTGCGTCTGGTGAGAAGCCACCAAATACGATTGAGTGAACAGCACCGATACGAGCACACGCCAACATAGCGTAGGCGGCTTCTAAAATCATCGGTAGGTAAATACAAACGCGGTCGCCTTTTTTAACGCCTTTTGCACGTAGCAAGTTCGCTAACTTACATACTTCAGTATGAAGTTCAGAATATGTGACTTGTTTGCTTGAACTTGGGTGGTCGCCTTCCCACAAAAACGCTACTTGGTCAGCGCGCTCTGGCAAGTGACGATCGATACAGTTGTAGGATACGTTTAGGGTTGCGCCTTCAAACCAGCTTGCGTCACCTTTGAGGAAATCGAATTCACACACGGTTTTCCAAGGGCTGTAGAAGGTTAGGTATTTTTCCGCTTGTTCGGCCCAGAATCCGTTAGGGTCGTCTACAGAGCGCTGATAGTCTTTTTCGTAGGTTTCTGCGTCTATATGGCATTTCTCCGCAATATACGGAAATACCGGCCGTGTAGTGGATTCAGTCATGATTATTTAACTCCAGGATCGATAGTTGTTATAAGTTGATATTGCCGAGCGCTAATTAAAGAAAATCGCAAATTGATTGGAAAAGATCAAGCACGCAGAAGTGACAAAAACAGCTGTTTTAGCTGCACGTTCACCGATATTTGCGACTTTCGATGGAAATTTTCCTAAGCTGTTAGAACCGCAATCGAGACCAATCTTGGTTGGCTTTTCGATTAAAATTCTGGGCTTAAGCGCATGCCCTAGAAAACAAAAATGTGATTTGGCGACAAAGTTGGCAGCCGTTGAAACAATGTTGTTACGGCTGCCCACGATTTAGGCGACCTGCATTGGAATGGTGTTAGTGCTGCGCTCTACCTTGTTGGTTTCTGTTAGGTAGACAAGCTTTGGCTTAAAGCTATCGGCTTCGGCTTCGGTCATTTGAACGTAAGCACCAATGATTACGCGATCACCGACTTGAACTTTACGCGCTGCTGCACCATTCATGGAAATGGTTCCAGAACCAGGCTCGGCCAAGATGACATAGGTGGTAAAACGCTCACCGTTGTTTACGTTGTAGATGTCGATCTGTTCGAACTCACGAAGACCCGCAAGCCTTACTAAATCAGCATCGATTGCGCAGGAGCCGTCGTACCAAAGTTCGGCCTGAGTGACGCAAGCCATGTGTAGCTTGCCTTTGAGCAAGGTTACATTCATTACCAAATTACCTCTTAAGAGCGGTAGTGTCGCCGTGGGTTGAGTTGAAAAAGGGCGTAACTCTACTTTTTTTCGCTACTCAATGTAAATGTTAGGTTATCAATTAACCTAGCACCGGCGGTGTACATCGCACCTAAAATCGTAATATTTGTATCGTCGTTGGCGGCGGGCTCAAGGGTTTTGCTGTTGCAAATGTTGAAGTAATCAACCTTAAAACCGGCCTTAACGATGGTTTGTTTCGCCGTATCTTCTAACGCAAAAAAGTCTCTATCACCGGCTTGTATGGCAGATTTCGCGTCGTTTAAAGCGCGATTTAGCACATTGACCTTAGGTCTTTCTTCTTGGGTAATAAAGCTGTTGCGTGAGCTCATGGCGAGTCCGTCGGTCTCGCGGTAAATTTCACCGCCAATGATCTCTACAGGAATGCAGAGGTCTTCGACCATGCGACGGATGATCGCAAGTTGTTGGAAATCTTTTTTCCCAAAAACTGCGACGTCGGGCTGAATAATGTTAAAGAGCTTAGAGACTACCGTGGTGACACCCTCAAAGTGTCCCGGGCGACTGGCGCCACATAAAACGTCGGTCATGGTTGGCACGATTACACGAGTTTGTTCGGCCATGCCATTGGGGTAGATCTCTTTTTCATCTGGATAAAACAGATAATTACAGTCTACGGCACGAAGCTTTGCGGTATCGGCTTCGAAGGTGCGAGGATACTTATCCCAGTCTTCGTTCAGGCCAAATTGCAGAGGGTTTACGAAGATACTCACGACGGCAATATCGCAATGTTGCTGGGCAATTTTTACCAGCTCGATGTGCGCATCGTGCAGGTTTCCCATGGTAGGCACAAAGCCAATTGTCTTACCTGCGGCGCGCTCGGTTTTTAACGCGGCGCGAACCGACTCAACATGGTGAAAAATCTGCATAATAGGATTTTACTTCTCTCTGGCAAACTGATCCTAGCTTTGCACCTGTGGTTTTCAAATTTGCCTGAAAAACCACAACTGTGCGCTGGATAATACACAGGAACGGGAATTCTGTACACGCAAAAGCATTGGACTTTAGTCAAAAGTAGCAGTGACTTACGACCTTGGATTTGCGTCTACAGAGGTGATTTTGGGGTAATTTACGGATCGGTATCTTATGATTTTATTGGCTGCTTATTGTACCTGTTAATACGCTTATTTTCGGCAGTAATAGATTTACCATTGGCGCACCTCGGCGGCAACTTCTTGAAAAAGTTCCCATGTTAATAAACTCTTGGCGTAACGCTCGGCCTTAGGTGCGAGCTTAATACCGTACTGATCAAGACGCCACGCCATTACCGCTAAAAACGCGTCAACAATACTGGCCTTTTGAAAATAAAAAGCACCTTCGGCGGCGCTAAAAATTGTGTTTAAGCGATCCAGTTCTTTTTGCTCGCGCGCGGTTAATAATCCTGATTCTAAACTTGCATCGCATGAAAACGGATAACAACTGCGTATTGCGCTAAATCCGCTGTGAATTTCTGCGGAGAGGCTACGCGCCTTTGCACGTGTATTTAAATCGGCTGGATAAAGCGCGCCATTGGACAATTCATTAAAGTATTCCGCAATCGCCAAGGAATCGTGGACAACAACAGAATGATCGTCAGATGCTATTAATACCGGTACCAAACCAGTTTCTGACACATGCAAAAGCTCGGTTTTTGATGCTTCTGACGATAAATTTATGACTTTAATATCGACAGAAATACCGGCAATTTTTGCGCACAAAAGCGCGCGAATCGACCAAGTAGAACCGACGCCCACCCATAATTGCATGGTAAATTCCTTGTTAAAGCTAGAATAACTCGAATTGTTACAACGATTCGAATTGTTGAAATCAGAGTTGACTTGGTAAACCGAATGGTTGTTTGCTTAAAAATTAATAATCAGACGATGCCATGTAGTCGGCGGCTAAATCTTCAAAGCGCGTAAATTTACCCACAAAGGCGGCGCGGCAGGTACCAATTTCACCGTTACGCTGTTTACCAACAATCAATTCGGCTACGCCCTTATCGGGACTGTCTTCGTTGTAGTATTCGTCGCGATAAATAAACAAGATTACGTCGGCGTCCTGCTCGATGGCTCCAGATTCACGAAGATCCGAGTTCATGGGCCGCTTGTTGGGGCGTTGTTCTACACCACGGTTAAGCTGAGAAAGAGCCACAACCGGGCAATTAAACTCTTTAGCAATGGCTTTTAATGAGCGCGAAATCTCCGAGATTTCTTGGGTTCGCCCTTCACTTTTACCGGCCACCTGCATCAACTGTAAATAGTCGATCATAATCATGCCCGGATCACCGTGTTCACGGGCAATGCGTCGTGTACGGGCACGAACTTCTTGCGGCGTTAAACCGGCGGTATCATCAATAAATAAGGGCTTATCTTTAAGCTTGCCCATAGCCGCAGACAGTTTTGGCCAATCTTCTTCGGTCAACGAGCCGTTACGAATTTTACCCTGATCAATTCGACCCACCGATGACAGCATCCGCATCATCAAAGCGTTGGCCGGCATTTCCAGACTAAACACCAAAACAGGACGTGTCTGCGTGAATAAGGCAGCTTCGACAAAGTTGAGCGCCAGCGCGGTTTTACCCATAGAAGGACGCGCCGCCAGAATGATCATTTCTCCGTTTTGCCAGCCCGATGTACGCGTATTAAGGTCTCTTAAACCCGTGGATAGGCCTGTGATTTCTTTTTCAGAGCGAAACAGCTCGTCAATTTTTTCAACGGTTTGCTTCAACAAAGAATTCATCTGTTGAAAACCGCCCTCTTTGGGTCGATCTTCAACAATTTCAGCAACGCGTTTTTCAGCAAGCTGTAAAAGATCATCCGCACCCAATCCCGCCGGGTTAAAACTGGTTCGGCTGATCTCACTGGCGGTGGCAATCAGTTTTCTGAGTGTGGCGCGCTCGGCAATGATTTTTGAATAGGCGACAATGTTTGACGGCCCCGGCGTATTGGCGGCCAGTGCCGTTAAATAGGCCAAGCCACCCACTTGATGGAGCTGATTATGATTATCCAGCTCCTCGGCAAGAGTAATCACATCCAAAGGCATGTCGCGCTCTTGCAAGCTCCACATCAACTCATAGATGGTTCTGTGGTTAGCCGAATAAAAATCTTCAACTCTTAACACCTCGGCGACTGCATCAAACTTCTGATTGTCGAGCATCAAAGCGCCCAAAACCGCCTGCTCTGCCTCTATGGCGTGGGGCAGAACTTGCAAATCGTTTGCAGATCTCGGCGCTTCATCGTAGGCGGAATCTGGAATCGAGTCGTCGTAAGGGTAATCAGAATCGGACATGAACTTTCGGGTCAGGGCATTTTTGTTGCTGTCGAATATAAACGCTCAGCGACGATGCGCCAAGAACTTCCATGGTTGGTAAATTACAGACATAAAAAAAGCGAGCAACCGGTGCTCGCTTTTTCGAGACTCTCAAACCGTGTTTGAGAGACTTCACGCATTATTCTGCGCTAATTGCTACTTTGATTACTTGAGTAACTTCTGTGTGCAATTGGATATCGATTTCGAAAGTACCAACTTCACGTAAAGCACCTTCAGGTAACTTCACTTCAGATTTGCTTACTTCAACGCCAGCAGCAGTAATTGCATCAGCGATGTCGCGAGTACCGATAGAACCAAACAATCTGCCTTCATCACCAGCAATTGCAGTGATAGTAACGGTATCAAGCTCTACCAATTTCGCTGCACGCGCTTGTGCAGAAGCGGTTTTCTCAGCAGCAACAGCTTCAAGTTCAGCGCGGCGAGCTTCAAAATCTGCAACGTTTTTAGCAGTAGCTGCTAGAGCTTTACCTTGTGGAATTAAGAAGTTACGACCAAAGCCAGGCTTGACGTTAACTTTATCACCAATACCACCAAGTTTGCCTACTTTATCGAGTAGAATAACTTCCATCTCGTTAATCCTCTCTTATTCGTGACTGTCAGTGTAAGGCAACAAAGCAAGGTAACGAGCGCGCTTAATAGCAGTAGAAAGCTGACGCTGATACTTAGCTTGTGTACCGGTGATGCGACTTGGAACAATTTTGCCTGTTTCAGTAACATAGGCTTTTAAAGTTTCCAAATCTTTGTAATCGATTTGATCTACGCCTTCAGCGGTGAAGCGGCAGAACTTACGACGACGGAAAAAACGTGCCATGGGATATCTCCTTATTCGTCATCATCGCTAGAAAGGTTGTCATCAACTTCATCAGAATCATCTTCTTCAGAAGCAGCTTCTTCGCGAGCTTGACGCTCTTCACGACGCGCTTTGCGCTCACGGCCTTCTTGCTCAGCCTTCATGATTGGAGACTCGCCAGTGATAGCTTCATCACAGCGAACAACCATGTGACGCAATACTGCATCGTTGTAACGGAAAGTAGTGGTTAACTCATCCAAGATGTCTTGTGAACACTCAACATTCATAAGAATGTAGTGTGCTTTGTGAATCTTGTTGATTGAGTAAGCAAGTTGACGACGACCCCAGTCTTCCATGCGGTGAACTTGACCGCCAGACTCGTTGATAGACGCGGTGTAGCGCTCTACCATACCAGGTACTTGCTCGCTTTGGTCCGGGTGAACCAAAAAGATAATTTCGTAGTGACGCATGAATGCTCCTTACGGGTTAAGCTTCCCAAAAAAAATGGTGAAGCAAGGAGGACCGACAACCCAAAAAATCGACGGTCATTTAGGGGCGCGAATTGTATGAGAATTGAGCGGTTGAGGCAAGTATAATTTACAAAATTCTAAGAATGTCACACGGAATTAATCCGTAACGGAATAACCTCATCCAAAACCGAAAAGGAAGAGCAGGCAGATCATTATTTGCATGCTCAATACACTTTATAACTTCGTTCAAAATCCATTTACAAACAAATATTGCGAGTGTAGTCTCAAAATCTAGCCCATTAAGACAGTTCATAGCTCCATACTGTAAGCATCAAACAGGTATAGCTCTTTAGAGTTTTCAATAGTATTCGGTCGAAACAGCAGAATAAATTAACAACAACCTAAATAATTATTTGACACTCACAAAAGCCAAGAAAATTAAGATAACTCAACCTTTTTAGGGAGCAACAGTGGACTACAATAGATTATTTTTTAAAGTTATTACCCTAGTTAATACTAATAAAGTCACGCAGGGTATTATCGTAAAAAAAAACATTCAACAACCTACATCATTCCACACACAAAGCTATTTATCTTTCGTAGAAAAATCACAACGATTATTGTTAGCATTTTTTATTTTCTTCATTTACCAAACTTCAAAGGCTGATGAAATATTTAATTCTGAAAAATGTTTTTGCCTGATAAATAACGAAGACCAAATATGGTATGACTGCGTAATTCAAACAACTCTAAATGATAAATTTACAATGTGTAAAAGCGATTTAGAGAATCATAGAGAAAAAATAAATGAACCTCAATTTAAACAGCTTTCAGAGGGAACTGGGCTTTGCCAACCTTGTAGCCTAAAATCGCCACCTGCACAATCAGGAATTAGAGGAGAGAATGACAAACAATAAAATATTTATCAGCACCCAAAGCTGAATATACAGGCATCCAACATATTAAACCTACGAACTCTATTTTTAAGCAGACCGGCCTTCAGTCAGCAGTTATAGAAATGACAGCTCAAACATTAGTCAAGACAGCTTTTACTCATTTTGCAACCTTAGCCGCTCTCGCAGGTGCCTTTGTCTATCTTATTGGTTGGTCCTACGCTTCGAATTATTTCAGATATTTTGGCCTGAGCGCTATAGAGTTAAACATATCGGTGGATTTTTACATAATTTACGGACTGCATTCATTAATAAATTATTGGCCGGCGATTGTATTCTGCATATTTTTATATTCAGCTCCTCTTTTCTTTTTATGGAAAAAAAATAAAGACATTTTATTTGTTGCTTCGTTGTTTTTATTTTCAACGTCCTACATCGGTGCTTACGTGTTAGGCGCCAATGCCGCGAACAACGATTTATACAAACAAAAAAAAGAGTCATTTGGCGCATTTCCAAATATAAGAATTTGGTTAAAAAAAGATACTTCTGAATCAATACCAGAATCAATTTCATCAAACTTAAAAGATGCAAAATATAGACTTCTATTTAAAAACTCTGAGCACATATATTTAATTAACACAGAAAATCTAGGCAGCATACCGGTAACGATAATACCTGTTTCAGCAGTAGAACTATCAAGAATTATACCTCGCAATCCTGCGTATAGAAATATTTATAAATTATAGTCCATTTAAAATCGAGAATTGGTATTAATTTATGCAACAAACCGCACGCAAACCATATAAAAAATCTGGGCTAGATCCATATTGGCAATTTTGGGAAAAATCAAAATGAAAAACTATTTCGTTATTGTTTTTATTGCACTACTATCATTAAAGTCCCATGCGCAAAACAAAATACCCATCGATAAACATCCTGAGTACTTTTCGAAAGATATTACCACCGAAGAATTGCTTGACAAACTCAACAAAAATTTCGATAAGAATCCTAGAGAAAACTTTTTATTACTTTTTAAAATAGAACAAAAATATGGTCAATTATTAATAGAGAATAACTCCGATCTATTAAATGAACTAGAAGAAGCGTACTCAAGCTATCAAGAACACCACAATGAAAAATATACCACATTAAAGAATAAGCACTCAGAATTAATCAAACACATAAACTATACAAATGGGAACGATACGACCAACCTAATTAAAGATTTAAACAGCAAATTCGAAAAGAATCCTGATGAAAATTTTCTTTTCTTGATGACTGTATACATTCACTTTGGAAGTCTTCTTAGAGATAAAAAAGACTTCACATCAGCGATACAACTAAGTGAAGCATTAATTCAATATTTTCAACATCATGAAGGAAAATACAAGCAAACCAATTTAATAGCATTAAATGGAATTGCGGGAATATTCGACGCAAATCCAACACCAAGTAATCTTAAGGACATGTATGGTCAAGCTATTTCTTTAAGTGTCAGAATACACAACTCAAATAACTCAAATAACTCAGATAACTCAAATAACTCAAATAACTCAAATAACTCAAATAACTCAAATAACTCAAATAACTCAAATAACTCAAATAACTCAAATAATTCCATAGAACGCCTAATGGCAAAACTAGATTTGAATTTTAATAAAAAGCCAAATGAAAACATTGGTTTGTTATCAGAAATTTATCTCGTATTTGGACAAGCACTATATGAAAACAGAAACTTAGATTTGGCAGCAAAATTAGGGGAGAAATTATTTGACTACTCCGAATATCACCACGGACTACTCCACCCAAACACTTTAATAAGTTTACAAAATGTGTTAACTATTTATGTTTCAGGAGGACATTATTCATTAGCAGAGGCTAGATACAATCAGATATTAGATTTAATTGAAAAAAAATCAGCCCCCCTATCAAGAAATAATATTTTACTATATGACTCTCGCATTCACCTTTATAAAGAAATGGGGCGCTATGGTGAAGCAGAACTATTAGCATTAAAACTTTCTGATCTACTTAAACAAAAAAACCATTTAAGTACGGCTGAAATAAGTAATGCGCAATACTTTAATAAATTGATATTGGCTGACATTTATTTCGAACAAAACAGATCAAAAGAAGCAAATATTTTATACACTGAGATCAAAAATACAAAGAATATATCTCTGCAACCAATACAAGCTTGTAATTTCAATATGGGTTTGCTTGATGCTAAAAATGGCAATTTTGAAGAAGCCAAGTCATTTTATCTTACTGCTCGGGAGACTATAACGAATAGCAAGTATTCGAACAATGTTGTACACGAGGTACTTTGTAACTCCAAACTCGCATCAGTCTACATATTAGAAGGAAAGAATGATGAGGCAGAAAAAATCCATCAAAGAAATCTAGAAATATTAAAAAATCTACAATTGCCTGAAAACGATCCTTTTATATTGTACGAAAAACGGGATTTATTCAATTTACAAAAAAAATCAAGCCCAGATCAAATCTTCACCCAACAGTTCAATGATCTATCTGAAGATGCCTCGAATTTGTTTGGAGAAACGCACCCCTTCACACTATCTGTTCGTCAGGAATTAGCTGTCGAACTTATAAAAAACAATCAAATTAAAAAAGCTACAACCAATCTAAAATTATTGGAATCAGATTTACTAACTTACATAGATATTGAACTACCAGGCACGCTAAAAGAAAAAAGCAAAAGAGAACTACTTTCAACAAATTTAAAAACACAAAACATTATATTTACGCTCGCCACATCTTTAAACCAAACAAACTTTGACATAAAGCAGCTCGCCGCAAATACAATATTGCACTGGCGAGAAGTTACCAACGAACTTGAATCGCACATCGCAAAGAATGCCCGCAATAATTATGATTTAAAAACAAATCAGCTGCTGGATGAGATCTCCCTACTTCAATCGGACATAAGCTACTTACTAGCTTTAAATGAACCGGAAGCAGTGCTACTAAATAAAAAAATACGTGAACGTGATAGAGCGTACGTTGAATTGTCAAAGACTAGCTTTGATCAACACAAATACCTAAGTACAAAAGAGACACATTGGCTGGACGTTAAAAAAAGACTTCCTCTAAAATCCGCTTTAGTCGAAATTAGGACATACAACAGAATAGATTTCTCTACAGGTGAAGAAGCCGAACAGCGCTGGGCTGCATTAATAATAAAAAATAATTGCAACGAGGAAGAATGCCTGAAAATTACCGATCTAGGCCCTGTGGAAAATACAAAGTTATTAATAGAAGAATTCCGTAAGGCTCCTAATAACAAGCAGATTAGTAAGGAAATATATAATGTATTATTTCAGTCCATTGATGAAGAGCTGGCCGACCAGGAAGCTCTATATATTGCAACAGATGGAATTTTAAACCTTATACCACTAACAGCATTAATTTTACCGAATTCAACATATTGGATTCAACGACAGGAAATCCGTAGAGTTCGTACAGGAAGACATCTTCTCGATTCACATGGAGAAAAAGCAGGGAAAGGTATTGTGGCAGTAGGTGGCATCAATTTTAATACTTATAGCGAGAGCACCGTAACAGACTCAAACGAAAATATAGACGCATCAATTTTTGAGTATGATTATGAACCATATAAAGCTCTAAACTTTAGCGGCAGTGAAATAAATGAAATTTATAATTATTATGAAAATAGCCTAACTTCCGAAAATCACTTGAGCTACAGAGAGAAAAATATTTTAACTGAAGAACACTCGGTTAAATCACTCGTAACAAGTCCTGAAATATTACACTTTGCAACTCACGGCTTTTTCAAGGAGCCTAATCAAAACAAAACAGAAAACCCATTAACTCTGTCTGGACTTGCTCTCGCGGGAGCAAATTTAGGATCGAATGGAAAGCTCAGCACTACTGGCGAAGACGGAATTTTATACTCGTTCGAAATACAAGGCATTAATCTTGAAGACACCACACTGGTGGTACTTTCCGCCTGCGATACAGGCAAGGGAGAGCTAGATAACACCGAAAGTGTTTATGGTTTGGTTAGATCTTTTCAAATTGCAGGCGCAAAAGATGTTCTTATTAGTTTATGGTCATTAAACGATTACATAGCAAAGGAGTTTATAGTTGAATTTTACCGGAATTTATTCTCAGAAAACCCAATCCAACCTTATAAAGCATTAAGAATGACCCAACTTTCATGGATTAATAGTAACGGATCAACAGTTCGCAATAAAAATCCTCTTTATTGGGCACCTTATGAATTAATAGAACGTGGTAAACCATGAAAAATACCAATTATAATAGTATTAGTTCACAAAGCTGCTAATCCACCGCATAACCTTTTACGTCTTTTAAATCCGGCTCTGGATAAACTAGGTTGCAGCTAGAGCCGTTACAACTTACCAAAAACGGATCGCGTTTCCAGCAGTAGGCTTCGTATAATTCTTCAAAGCCGGTTTGTACTAGACGCAAACCGTCGTTAGGAAATTCGCAACCCGCATCGATAATGGCTCGTTCGGCAGAAAATTCATAACGGCCGTATTCGGTTTTATTGCGCAACTCTTTGGGCAACCAGTTGCGTGCAAGAGCACCGGTTTCGGTGTGTTTTTTCATTTCTTGATGCAATTTCCAAAAGGCATCTTCAAAGGCGTCTTCAACGGAATGAGACAAAACTCGGTTTGCAGCAAAGCTACTCACGACCGGAACACTTGCGGCGACAACACCAACACCAAAACGCTCCAAAGTCATAACCTTAGAATGACCCGCAATGGGCAAACTTAAAACCTCTGCACCTTCGCCATCGAAAATTTCAAAATTTAAAGCAACCTTGCTTTGCATGGTAATTTTATTGATATCAACGGCATCGATACGTGGCACAACTGCTAATGCACAGTCAGCGCAAGCACCACGTTTATAATTTTCTTGTCGCACTTCTACATTAGAAAAATAATTTTCAAAGAAATTTTTGGAGGACTCAGCAATGGCATCACCCGCCGCTAATTTCCAATCCAATAAGACGCCAACCGCCAAAACACCAACCTGACCGAATGATTCTTCGGCGACTTCCGAAGGCACAAAGATAACGACTTTGCTGTGCGACTGATGCGTGGGTTCGTCACCGGTTGATTCGTTGTAAGCATCAATAGGAACATTGACGGCACAGCCGGATAAAAATAATCCAAACCAGATTAAAACCAAATAACAAAGTCTATTAATCACATTCATCTCAGCAGCCAATCAACCACGTTCTATTTTTAATAGATACTAGCCGCCATATCTGTGGCTGAGCATGACTTGCTTAACACTTTTTCATGTAAAACCCTCCCAAAAGCGTTAACCAGATCACAATGATTTTAAAAAATCGGCCTTATAAACAGATGCTAGGAAAAGCCTAATATCTATAAGTGTTTCTTAAAAGTTTGTGATCAACTTATGAAAAAATTCACTTAAAACAGTTATATAGAAATAACGCAGAAAATCTGTTTAAACACAGGTCTGAACAGTATTGGTTTTTCGTGTTTCAATAAAAGCAGTTCTAATGTTTAAGACATTAACGAGATATCTTCGTATTGCAATAAATTCTCGCCCTACCAGAGCGTATTAGTCAGTAACGCTCAGTGTTTGCGGCTAATGATATTTTTGCTGATGATTTCACCTCATCTCAAGTAACGAAATTCAGATTCATCTATCTGGTTCATCTAGAAGTTCCGATGACCTGTCTCACAGGATTTTGGGAATTTTGAACAAACAATCATTCCGCTGTTGCTGTGCATAGTCTTGTTGTACAAACTAATTTGTACAGGGTTAATTTTGTACGGCGTTAAAGAGTTGGAGGAACTTAGCTATCATACATTTCAGAAATTGTTTGACTTTATACATAGAGGTCTATATAGTCATCACAGCTTGAAAGTAAGTCTGTTTTTATTACCTCCATTTCGTCGTGTCTTTGTAGTTCTTCGTCCTGTAGCGTGTAAATTTCAATTTATATTTCCCGCTTATATACGCCCATTTAGGGTACTCTTTTATTTTTCCTTACAGGATATTTATTATGTCTAATACAACTACTGGCACCGTAAAATGGTTTAACGAATCTAAAGGCTTTGGTTTTATCGAACAAAAGTCTGGCCCAGATGTATTTGCGCACTTCAGCGCTATTGCCAGTTCAGGATTTAAAACTTTGGCCGAAGGCCAACAAGTTCAGTTCACTGTTACTCAAGGCAAAAAAGGCCCACAGGCCGAGAACATCGTTGCTTTATAATAAGCTTTGATCAGTTCGCGATTAATTTAAAAAGCAGAAGTTAATAAAACGTTGTTAACGTATTAAAAACACAGAATAAGCTGGAGTTTTTAATAAATATTACTGAATGCTTTATAAAAGGCAAATCATAATGGTTTGCCTTTTTTTGTTCTTGAAAAAAATAAGCTCAGCAATTATTTTTCTTACATTCCTCTGTAAAATCTCCCGCTCAATACATTCTTCTCCACTTTAACTGTTTTTCACAAAAAATAATTCTGCACTGTTAACTCGCTGATAAACAATATTTTTTGTATAGCGTATAAAGAAGTTGGTACATTATTCAAATCTTATTTAAACGATTAACCTGATTAAATCAGTTTCTTATTGTTTAGAAATTCTTAGCGTAAACGTCAAACTAGCGATCTCGAAATACCAAAATTTTTCTGAACACAAATACAGCATGTAACCATCTGTAATAGATTAAATAGTCTTAGGTATTTATGATAAAAACAGTGGCGTTTGAACGTGAACACGTTCAAACGTTTAGGTAAATAATTAGGTAGATTCTTAACATAATGATCTCTGAATTATTTACCGCAACATTAGGAATCGCTGAAAAAGGGACTTTTCTGTAAACAAGGACGTGTTGATACGTTTATTAGCGACCGCTTGATTGCGTATCACCCACTGAAATTCGCACTTTCAGCTTTATTCTCTGATTAAATAAGGAAGATTTAATCAGAGAGCCCCTCAAATAAAAAACCTCGAAAGTTTAAGCGTTTTTATTTAATTAACGAGTTCTAAAAAACACTAATGCAATCGAAATTATTAACGCGCAATAATTGCAGATAAGTTTACTCTACCCTCACTCACCGGTGGACACCAGTAATAACCACCACCTTGCGGTTTGGTGAAGCTAAATAGATTGTCCACAAGTCCGTCTTCGACGCCTATCATTCGTTGCACAATGGCTTCAAAAGGGTCGAAGCTGGCGGCAAAGGCGGCGAATATTAGGCCGTTTTCATTACCATTTACCCAAGGCATGGAGCGGCGCAGTATAAATGCTTCTGGATCAAAGCTTTCTTGGGCAGTCCGCTTTACATGGGCCGATTCTGGCGCTTCATCAAACTCTTCGTTATCGCTTAATCGTCTACCGATGGTATCGTCTTGCTCGGCTTGGCTACGCTGCTTAAATTCTTTCAAATTGTGCAGCCAATTTTGTATGACCAAAAAACTGCTGCCATTTAATTCTGGGTTTTCGTGCTGTAAAAACGCGGTTTCGATGGCTTTGTCGCCTTCGGGGTTTTCGGTACCATCTTCATAACCGCTTAAATCTCGATTGTTATAATTAAAGCAATCAACACTGCTGTGTAGTGCAAAATTGGGTTGCAGTAATAAGTCGATAGACAAGGCTTTTTGAGCAAGATCGCCAATACTTGCCCCGTCACCATTACTGCGCAACCAAATCAATAAATCGGCCTGATCTTGGGTTAGCGATAAACCATTGTGAGAAAACTCGGGCATTGCCTTTAAACCCGGAATGTTCGCACCAGCGCTAATTTTCGCAACGAGATTAGCGCTCAATGCTAAGACCACGGATTCGCCATCACAACGCAAAGCGAGTTGAGCTAAACACTGACCTAGGTTATCGACGCTGGTTAGGGTATAGGTGATAAATTTAGCGAAGTTCGGCACCGGTGCCAAAATTCCTTTTTGATAGGATTGAGAGTGCTCGCAGCTCATTGATTCCACTTATTCTGTGTGAACTTATGCGTTTAAACCTTATTTTAAAGGTAGTTTTACGCATAAGAAACTCTGATTGGCTGAAATTTCCAGTGATACAGAAACGTATCAACAATTTCAAGAACAGCAATTAATTGAAATTGTGAAAAAATTAGCAGCCTCATCGTCTATTGTTACTCTCTGATGAGACCATGGCTGAGTTCATGAGGGATTCCTATAGAGACTAAACGCATCTTCATTTTCTTTGAGTAACAGTACCAAAAATATCATTAATAACTTTGCAGCAATTACGTACATGGCACCATTAGCACCTATGAAAAGAACGAGAAGCTCAGATTAATTCTTCGGTGATTTAATCCGAAATTCGTCCACACAGAGTAATTTTTTTATTTAAATCGCTCAACCAATAAAAATTGTCGCTCGGCTAATTCCGACATCTGTCCGCTCAAACTCGCGGCCACGGCCGCTTTGTCCTGCGTTACTTTGGCAATATCGGAAATATTACGAGTATTTGTGTTGACCTCACTGGCCGCTGCGGATTGCTCTTCGGCGGCAGCAGCGATTTGATGGGACATTTTTTCAATACCCATTACTGATTCGGCAATTCGTTTTAAGGCGTTATTCACATTTTCGATACGATCAACACTGCGGCTTGAAGACTCTTGGCAGGAATCCATACTCGATACGGCGGCCGTGGTGGCTTTCCCTAACTCTTCGATGATTATTTGAATATCTTGGGTGGATTCTTGAGTGCGTTGCGCCAACGAGCGAACCTCATCGGCAACCACGGAGAAACCTCGTCCCTGCTCGCCAGCACGAGCGGCTTCGATCGCGGCGTTTAACGCCAATAAATTGGTTTGATCTGCAATGGCACGAATTACGTCGATAACACTGGCGATTTTAGCGCTGCCGCCGGATAGGTTTTCCAGCACAGAAGACAGAGCAGTAACCGTGCTAGAAAGCTGGCCGATCTCTCGATTAGCCTCCACTAATACTTGTTCGCCATTTTTCACTTCTTTCATGGCGTCAACGGTGGCATTACTGGTTTGACTAACCCCGCTGGCAACTTCTTGAACGGCCTCGGCCATTTGACCCATTGATTCGGCAACCTGAGACGATTCTTTTTGCTGCGCATTCATATTTTCTAAACTGGCTTCTACTTCGGTCTGCGCCGCAGTGGATTTATCCAAAAGCTCCCGCGCGGCCTCGTTAAAACGGCCTAGCGCTGTGCGTAATCGAGCTTTTTGCGCGGCTGTTGCTAACAGTATTTCGCCGTAAATATCACTTCTGCCGGTATAAATATACGCAGCCAATGGATCGTAAATGGTTTCACGAGATTGTTTCAGCGTTCGTTTAAGCGGCACCGACAACAGCTTAACGGATATCGTGCCCGCAATAATACTGGCCACTAACGCCATCAAACCTGTGAGAAATTCTACGTCGTGAATAATAAGAAATCCGCAAATGAGAACCACGAAAATACTCAATGAAACCAAAATATAATTGCGTAATTTGCCCCATAAACTGGTGATCATAGGTACAGCAGGCTTACCCGAACGAAGGCGAGCATAAGCTAATTCTGCGCGATCTATTTGTTCTTGCGTTGGCGCCACACGCACCGATTCATACCCTAGGATTTCACCTTGATCACTGACTGGCGTGACATAAGCATCTACCCAGTAATGATCGCCGTTGGAGCAGCGATTTTTAACGAGCCCCATCCACGGATTTCCGGCCTTAAGATCTGACCACATTTTAGAAAATGCTTCTGGCGGCATATCGGGATGACGAACAATATTGTGCGCTTGGCCGAGAAGTTGCTCTCTAGAATAGCCAGCAACATCACAAAAGCGGTCGTTACAAAAGGTAATAACACCTTTTGTTGTGGTGGATGTGACCAGTTGATCGTCCGAATTCAGGGTAATCTGACGACCTGTAACAGGACCCGTTTTTCTCATAGAAACTTACCGTACAAAGTTGCAATACCGAATGTACATACTCACAAAAAACATTAACTCAATATATATCGACCCAGTCTTTTATTTGTTTACAGCTGCCATCGAAAAAAGTGAGCTTGATCGAATCGAAAAATTTGAGCCTTAAATTCTAAGAAACCCTAATTCACTCGGAGCTTCCTGCGATACATGAATGTATCGCTAATTACCAAAACTGTAAGTAATTGAAATTGTGAAGAATCTGGAAATCTTATTTTCAATTTTTATCATCCAATTAAATCAAGAACGCATTAATCAGAAGTTTTCTCTAATAATTAAGCATAGCAAGGATTAAAAACTATAAGATGGATGACACCAACCTGAGCATCATAGAAGGCAAGTTTAAGTTGAAATAAGAAATTATACGGCGCCCAATACGTTGGTTATATACTTTAACGGCTTTTAGCTAAAGTAACTTCGATTTAATCAGCGCCTCTTTTATGAGGATATATAGATAAAAATACAAAAGTCTTATTAACCAAGACTTTTCGGCAACACACGGATAAGCTGCCGACTTAAATCATAAATAAGGTGTTCAGAGGCGCCTTTCATTTTGGCATGACAAAATGGTTTTGTTGCTAAAAAAATTCAGCATTAAAAATAACGCTGTTATTCAGACGATAAAGAACGCTTGGGAACAAGGTTTCTAGCAGTTAATACTAAAACAATAAACACACCCACTAATTGACCAACCAGGTGAAAACTGGGTGTACTGCGCCAACGCGTTGATGAAAATAATGCACCACCGGTTTTAAACTCAACCAAATTTTTAATTAATGCACCAATAAATAATAACCACAATAATCCGTTACCGCGAAATAGCGATTGCGTATCGCGCAACGAATAAAGTGCAACCACTAAAAAGCAATTTAAAGCACCCGACAGACCTGCATAATAATTAAATTCGGTTTGATACCAAAACCAAATACCCATTGAAGAAAAGCCCAAAATCAAAGTCACCATCCACATGATGCGTGAATGGGATTCGATGCAATACCCCAAAATTAAAAAGGCGAAAACATCAAAAATAAAATGATTCCAATCCGTATGCAGAAACTGCCCACTGAGCCAACTAAAACCATCAAAGCCATTACTTCGGGAGAGCAACAGTGATTGATATAAAGGATCATCAAAGTCTACAACCAGAAAGAGAACGGTTGCTACGATTGTTAACGTTAGCGTGATCCACGGTAAGGCTTTTTTCATACAGGAAAACCGGAGTACATAGCAAGCGCAAATTGTACCGTCTGACACCACACAACCCAAGTTGTGATTTGCCAGAATGAAGCTGCCGTTAATCATTGCCCTAACAATAATGCTACAATCGCCCTAAATAGGTAAATCCACAAGATTAGAGCAATCCATGAGTATCAATTGGTACCCGGGCCATATGCATAAGGCCCGCAAAGAAATCCTAGAAGTTCTGCCCAAGATCGACGTTATTATCGAAATCGTCGACGCTCGTATCCCCTACAGCAGCGAAAACCCCGTTATTGCCGAATTAAAAGGCTCAAAACCGTGTATTAAGTTATTGAGCAAGGCAGATCTGGCTGATCCAGAAATGACGCAAGCCTGGAAGACACACCTGAACACCGAAAAGAACATTCAATCTCTTGCCATAAACTCACGCAATGCCGGAGAAACCAAGCAGGTTTTCGACCTGATTCGCAAATTAGCGCCAAATACCATTGCGAAAACCCGCAAAATTCAGGTACTGGTTATTGGTATTCCCAATGTAGGTAAATCGACTCTGATTAACGCTCTTGCCGGAAGATCTGCGGCAAAGGTTGGCAACGAACCCGCGGTTACCAAAGCTCAGCAGCAAATTCATATTGCCGATGACATAGTGCTTAACGATACGCCCGGAATTTTGTGGCCAAAGGTAGAAAATCCCAACAGTGGTTATCGTCTGGCGGTAACTGGTGCCATCAGAGACACAGCCATTGAGTATGAAGACATTGCGCTTTATGCCATTCGATTTTTTGCCCAAGCAATGCCCGATGTATTGGCTAAACGCTACCAAATGGAGGTTCAGGTTGATCTTGAAAATCCCGATTGGGATATTGCCTTATTAGAAGCCATTGGTAAAAAGCGCGGCGCAAAAGCAGCCGGTGGACGAGTTAACTTTCATAAGGCCGCAGAAATATTAATACACGATTACAGAAGCGGTGGCCTTGGTAATTTAACCTTGGAAACCCCGGAAATGAAAATAGCCGAAGAAATTGAAGTTGCAAGAGTCCGAGCAGAGAAAGCCGCGGCGCTGGCCGAAAAGAAAGCCCTAGAAAAACAAAAACGCAGCGGTAAGCGCCATTGATCTTTTACGGAACCGGTTATAGCAGCTCGTTCCGTAACATTGTCATCGACACAAAGTAGAGTGACCCCTGAGTAAATCACTTACCGTTTTAAAATAGGCGAAATATCCATGCTTCGCTGGAGACTCTAGATTAATCAGAGCTTCTCAGTGTTTGTTGCTTTAATAACACCTAATTAATGCTCACCGCTGAATCGATAACAGATTTAAAAATAGCTTAACAGCAGCGATTGTCACACTCGCCATCAAACAATTAATCAAGCTCTTTGGTGTAAAACCGACTATACAGGTCTAGCACATAATCGGCAAAGGGCTCGCATTCGTTAAAACCGTATTTTTCATAAAGCCCATGTGCGGGAAAAAATAACGGTTGCGTGCCGGTCTCTAAACTCAGCTTTTTATAGCCACGAGACTTTGCTTGCTCAATTAAAAACTCCAACATAATAGAACCAATTCCAGCTTTACGAGCTGAGGTTGCCGTTCGCATGGATTTTAATTCACCATGCTGCGCATCTAACTCTTTCATGGCACAACATCCTTTTAATTCTGCGTCGTACCAAGCACTCCAAAAGGTAACGCCGGTGGCTTTTAGTCCGTCTAAATTAAGCGCATGCCGACTTTCTGGCGGCGATGTAATTTCCATATCGTGTAAGTGTTCTTGCAGTAATTTAATAACGTCGGGATTTGTTAAATTACCTTCAATAAAAGTCAGCTTCATTATTTTTCCTAAAAATAACCACTATAAACTGCCGGATACGATGTTATAGATGCTACAACCAATAAACTAAAAACGTATTTTATAGATCTCGACCATCCAAAAGTCTTTGCATAAAAACACATGATCAACAGAGTTAGCAATAACATAAGTTCGTAAAAATATCGAACATTAAAATTGAATGGATGTAAAAACAATGTGTAAATTAAACGCCCCAACCCTGGAGGCAGCAATACCATCATCATCGACACTACCATATCGCGATGTTTTAGCGGTGCTTTTCTGAATAAAAAGACTCTCGTAAAAAGCACGATAAACATTGGTATTAAAAATAAATCCAACCAATACACTAAGTGAAAAATAGCGGGTTTATCGAATTTTTCATTGAGTCGGCTAAGAAATACCGCAACGGTAGAAATTGTAAAGGCTAATCCTGCAACCAGTGTCGCATAGCCAAAAAACCGATGAAATCTAAACATGTTTCGTTGTGCAGAATATGCCTGAACATTGACGAATGCTAACCATGCAAAAGCGGTTACGGCATGTACATGATAAAGAACGGGGACAAAACTAAAAGAAACCGTGTAACTGGGTATAAACCCTAAAACGATAATTGCAGAGAGGCAATGCACCCATTGCGAATGGTTTAATTCGAAAAGCTTGTACACAGTAAGCACATGGTTGAAAAATAAGTTTAGAATATTTGTAAGGTCATACGAATGAATCTGTTAGCCTCAGGAATTTTTTGGCTGAGCTTGTGAACGTACAAGTAGAAACGTAATTCCATTCATTAATTTAAGCAACGCTAAGATAATTCATCAATCTGAATAAAGACTGATAACTACCATTGTGATTTGGTAGAAATCACTGTCAATTTCCGCTTTCTGATTAACGCGTAGATACGTCAATCAGAGGCGTTTAAATATTGACGGCAATTACAAAACCGCGGCACCAATACATTCCACTTCTAACAAAGCGCCTAGGGCCAAGTCTTTAACACCCATAGCACTGCGTGCAGGATAAGGCGCGGAAAAATATTCTTTATAAATAGAATTAAACTTCGACCACTGAGAAATATCAGACAACATTACCGTACATTTAACGATATTTTTCATTGAATAACCGTTTGCTTCTAAAACAGCTTTTATATTGTTAAGTGTCTGATGACTCTGTTCAACAATTCCACCTTCAACCAACTCTAGGGTTCCTGGTTTTACCGGAATCATGCCCGCAAGATACAAAGTATTATCAACACGTACCAGCTCGGAAAACGGTGCGCCTTCAGGGTAGATAGCGGAGGTCTTTGAAAATTCGGTTTTTTCAGGAGTTTGTTGACGCTCGGCCAAACCAATAATTTTAACCTCGCTGGCAGGATTTGCGGGCGCTTGCGCGAAGACGATACTGGAGGAAAAAGCGATTAAAAGGGTAATAAATTTTATACAGATCAGCACGGTTTTCATATTCCAACTCCTAAAAATAGTCTTTTATGAAACGAGTAAGCGCCTTATTGTCTCAGCGAGCAATAGCCTTTAAAAGAATATAAGGTAAAGAAAAGCGACTTATTGAGAAATCAGTCAACAGCTGGATCTAGAAAAGGTTAAAAACACTATTCGCTAACATTTGTCTTCTAAATTGGATCAGGTTGAATAAATCCACTATTAACCGAGAGCTTCAAACGCTTGTTGCCAAATCAACAGTGTTTTTTTGTCGTACAAATAGAATTGAATGTCTAACACTATGAATGGCGTCGAGTTGCAAACATCAAGTGCGATGTCTGCTGCTTCTTGTAAGGGATAGCCATAAACACCACACGATACCGCAGGAAACGCAATTGATTGGCAACCGTTTTCTATCGCTAGGTTCAGAGAGTTGATATAACAACTTCGCAATAATTCCACAGGATTTGCGCAGCTGGAATAAATTGGACCAACGGTGTGAATTACGAATTTTGCCAATAAATCACCAGCAGGTGTAATCTTGGCTTGGCCAGTTTCGCAACGAACACCATTGCGCTTAGGAAATTGCCGACAGGCTTCTAGTAACGATGGGCCGGCGGCTTTGTGAATTGCACCATCAACACCGCCACCGCCCAATAAGCCTCCGTTAGCAGCATTCACGATAGCATCAACGTGAGCTTTAGTGATGTCACCTTGAATAAGCTGGATCACAAATACACCTCAGATAATAATTCTAAAACGTCGTTCAGTGTCTATCGGTTCGATTCCACGTGGTTTGTTTTTTCTCAACAAAACCTTTGTACACTCCAAGCTTGGATAATACATAAAGAGGAATATGAATTAATTCCGAAGGTTTTAAAATATGTTGTGCAGCGAGCAACCAAACAATAAATACGCTAGAAATTACAGCAAATACCAGCCATGCCACCGCTGATAATAATCCGTGTAAATCGATAAATATTTGCATAAAGGCGAAAAATAAAAACACGCCAACGGCAAACATTAACAGTAATGATAACGGCGGCACGGCTAAATCTAGGCCGAAAAGTAATAGTTTTGGGTTGGTTCGCGCAAGACTATTTTTAATTAATGGCAGCGCAAATTTTTGAATCATACCCATATGACCGTGTTCCCAACGCTCTCGCTGTTTCGCAAGAGCCGCTTCGGTTACCGGCAATTCACTTAATACAACCGCGCCGTCGTCGTATAGAGAACCCTGACCTTGGTCGGCCAATTCAATACCCAACTTCATGTCTTCAACAATTTCACCAGACGCTAAAGATACTGAGGTTACATCTCGCCACAAAAAACCCATGCCTGACCCCAGCAAAGGAATTGGCGCACCTAAAACACTTAAACCTTTGGTGCGAATTTTATTCTTAATAAAAACAGCAAATTCAGAGACCTTGGTTTTAATGCCTGCACCCTCTGGGCTTTGCAATAAATACCGTGCCTGCACCGGTTTTTGAAATTGTAAGGTTGCAGCTTTGATTCGAGCGATTGCTCTAGGCTGAACTTGGCAGTCGGCATCGACAATAATCACTACGTCGGGCGGGTTGGGCGTTAATACCTCTAATCCGTGTGATAACGCAAAACCTTTACCTCGGTCGGTTTCATGGAATCGTTCGGTAACATCGCATCCCAGTTCACGAACAATGTCGGCCGTTGAATCACTGCAATTATCAGCAATCACCAAAACTCGATCGGAATCGGCCAACTGAGGAATAATGGTGTTTAACGTATTTCGAATCACCTGCTCTTCATTATGAGCGGGAATTAAGATCACACTCGAATTTGTGTGAAATTGCTCTTCATGAACGATGGGTGCTTTATAAAAGACAGAGCAAATACACTCGATGACGAAAATCCCGAGCGGTATGGCGACAACAATAAAAATCAACCAGCATATAAGTGTTAACACCGCTAATCCTCCAATGATTTTATTGCATCCAATAATTTTTGCGCTTCTCGAACACTGTCATGCTCTTCACTAACTCGCTGAAAACCGTATTCACCTAACGCTGTAAGCTGCTCTAGAGAATGCTGAGTGATGTTTTCGATAGCGTCGGCGATTGCGTTTGCATCACCCGCAGGAATTAACCAACCACTGTTTTCATCAATTAATTCGGGTATGCCCGCAATATAGGTGGTTAAGATGGGCCGTTTACGTGCACAGGCTTCCATAATCGAAACCGGTAAACCCTCGGCAAAACTGGGTAACACCAAGGCAGAACCGTTATCAAGCTCTTCGATAATTTGCGCTGTTGAGCGCCAACCTAACAAGCTCACGTATTCTTCCAAACCGTGAACAGCAATAGTACGTTCAATTTCGGCTCTTAAGTCACCATCACCAATTAATGAAATATGTGCCGACACGCCCCGCTCTTTTAAAAGCGCCATGGCTTCAACCAATAACAGTTGGCCTTTTTGTTCACTCAACCGGCCGATATTAATAAAACGGTTTGTCGAGGTGATAGGCTTATGAGGTTTTGTAAGTAGCTCATCATCAACGGCACAGTGAACGATGGTTATTTTTTTCCAGTGTTCAAAACTGCACCAACGCATAAGCTGGCTGCGGCAAAAAGAGGTAATGGCAACAACGAACGCTGAATTTTCTATTTTTTTACCCAAAGACAGCTGAATGGGTTTATCAAACTCTTCCGGGCCATGCACGGTAAAACTGTACTTGGGGCCGCCCAATAAGCGACACAACATTACAACCGATGTGGAATTGGTTCCAAAATGGGCGTGAACATGATCGACTTGTTGCTCTTCGCAAATTCTTAAGAGTTCGCAGGCTTCGAGTAAATAAACGAAGTTATAGAGGTAGCGACTTTGATCATTAAAACCAAGCTTGATTGCTTCTATGGCAGCTTTAAAAAAACCAACAGGATCTTTAACAAGTTGTTTGAAACCGGACTTCAGTAATGATTTTTTGTTGCCCATGGCGATGCAACGGGTTTTGGCGAGTTCTCTTTTGTCGGTCTCGTCTACCAGCTCTTCTGGGGAATTACGCGCTGCAATACGAACTACGCTGGCACCGAGGGTTTCTAGCGCTAAAATTTCTCGACGAATAAACGTGTGACTGACTTTGGGGTATTGATTAACAAAATAACAAATCTTCACGTTGGAGTACTCTTATTGATCCATTGATGTTGGGGCGGGCAGTCCATTGATTTTAAATTCATGCTTAATAATACAAATGAGATACCAACTTTTATACAAGGTGTAATGCCAGAGCGCAAAACTTTTCGGAAAACTCCGAGAGTTTTTAACGAACTAAAACTGTTTGAACAATATCGACTGAAGTAAGCTGCTGAAAACAGTGTACCTAAAGCAAGTGAACTACTCTGAGCGCTCTTTAATCTCTATACTCGCTTTCATTTACAAAAAGTCGGCAGCTTGGAATTCTTTTGTAAATTTTAGACATAAAAAAAGCAGGTATTAACCTGCTTTTTCGGCAAACTATACAACTACATATCAGTTGTTTGGCGTAGACTCGGTAGAAGTCTCGTCTTCAATTACCGTTGGAATATCGGATTCAGAGGCTGTGTTTTCAGCATCATTCGCCGCATCTTCAACAACAGGAATATCAGAAGACTCTTCTTCTAACTCTACGCTTGGAATATCGGATTGTGGGATTGCTTCTAAGCTAGAACCGGCCTCTAAAAGACTTGGATCAATAAGATCTGCTGTAGATTGCTGCTTGGCTAAATAGGTTAAGCCAAATGCCAATACGAAAAATACTGCTGCCAACCAAGTGGTAAGGCGCGAAAAGAAATTACCACCGCCCTGGCTACCGAACACGGTTTGCGAAGCACCGCCACCAAAAGAAGCGCCTGCTTCGGCACCCTTGCCTTGTTGCAGCATAATTAGGCCGATAATCGCCAAGCAAATTAGGAGATAAACAACTAAAACTAAGGTTTGCATAATATTCCCATACAATTCTACAACCAAGCCAACTGCGAAATTACCATATCATCTGTATTAAACGATCAACTCAGCCCATGACTTAAAGTCACGATGGTTATTCAGTTAAAATGAGTTAGCAATTGCGCAAAAGTCGTCAGCATCTAGAGAGGCGCCGCCGACTAAAGCTCCGTCTATATCTTTTTGTGTAAATAGTTCTGCTGCATTCGCAGCTTTTACGCTTCCACCATACAACAGCGATACACTTGAACCAGCATCGGCCAGTTGTTCACGAATGGCTGCGTGCACTTCTTGTGCTTGCTCTGGGGTCGCCGTTAAACCTGTACCAATAGCCCAGATAGGCTCGTAGGCAATAACGATGCTTTTAAGCTGGTCTTCACTGAGTCGCTCAATCAAGGCTTGAATTTGTTCGGAAATTACCGATAAGGTCGCGCCTTGTTCTCGCTGCACCAAAGACTCACCCACACACGCTATTGGTGTAATGTTATTCTTCAAAGCCTGTAGGCATTTTTCAGCCACAGTTGTATTACTTTCGCGTTGATATTCGCGACGCTCAGAATGACCAACGATAACGTATTGGCAGGCAAATTCTTTGAGCATCTCAGCCGCGGTATCACCAGTGTAAGCACCATTTGCTTGGTGACTCACATCCTGAGCTCCCACACAAATACTGTCTTCATTAACGAGATCAGCCACTTGTGGCAGGTACACCGTAGGTGGACAAACAACAACTTCCACATTTGAAGGAAACGATTTTTGCTTGAGTGCACCAACAAGATCTTTGTTTTGCACTAAGCTGCCGTTCATCTTCCAATTGCCCACAACAAGAGATCTTCGCATTTTTATGGTTCCTTAAAATTGCTTATGGATCATCCAGGGCCGGCATAAAGCGGGCGCCAATACTATATGAGATAAGGTGAACTTACAATCATTGAGACTTGCGTGTGAGCCTCACGCGAGTTCGGATTCAACCACCTTGGCGAGTTTTTGTGCAACCTCGCGAACTAACATTTGGTTTTCGCCTTCAACCATTACCCGAACTAACGGCTCAGTGCCAGATGGCCTCAAGAGGACTCGGCCAGAACCCGCCAATTCGGTTTCGGCATTGGCGACGGCGAGTTTTATGTTTTCGCTGGTGTGCAACTTTTCACGCGATGGCGTTCGCACGTTGATCATCGTTTGCGGGAATTTTTTCATGCCGAGCTTGGCCTGATGCAAGCTTTTTTCCTGATGTACCAAAGCTTTTAATACTTGCAGAGCGGCGATAATTCCGTCGCCTGTGGTAGTTACGTCGTTGCAAATGATATGACCAGAAGACTCGCCACCGAGCATCCAATTTTTATCTTTCATGGCTTCGATGACGTAACGATCGCCAACCTTGGCGCGCACCAACTCTATGTTTTTTTCTTTTAGCGCAAGTTCGAGCCCTAGGTTACTCATTAAAGTACCTACCACGCCCTGACAATGGCTATTTTGTGATAATCGATGTTCAGCAATGATAAAGAGCAGTTCATCACCATCAACCAACTCGCCCTTATGATCGACCATGAGTACTCGGTCTCCATCGCCATCCAGCGCAATACCTAAATCTGCGCCGCGATTGAGCACTTCAGCTTGTAATCGCTGCGGGTGCGTAGATCCACAATCGGCGTTAATATTCAAACCATCCGGCTCTACTGCCAGTGAGATGACCTTAGCGCCGAGCTCGGTAAATACCTTTGGGGCAACGTGGTAGGTAGCACCGTTGGCACAATCTAGAACGATTTGTAGGCCCATGAGGCTGAAACCCCAAGGCACAGTACTTTTGCAATATTCAATATAACGTCCTGCGGCATCATTGATACGTCGAGCTTTACCTAGGCCCGATGCGGTCACCATGGTTTCGCTCAGCTTGTCTTCAATGGCCTGTTCAATTTCGTCATCAAGCTTGGTGCCTTCGCTATTGAAAAACTTAATACCGTTATCGTAGAAAGGATTATGCGAGGCACTGATAACAATACCTGCTTGCGCTTGCAATGTACGAGTGAGATACGCGATTGCCGGGGTTGGCATTGGCCCAAGTAACCCAACGTCGATACCTGCACTGATCAGCCCTGCCTGTAAAGCAGACTCAAACATGTAGCCGGAGATTCGAGTGTCTTTGCCGATAAGAATCTGGCGAGAACCGCCGGTCTTCGCACTTTGCTCTACCAGAACTTGACCGGCAGCCCAACCAAGGCGCAGCACAAACTCGGGCGTAATTGCACCCTCACCAACACGACCACGGATACCGTCGGTACCAAAATATTTTCTTGCCATAATAAATCAGTAGGATTAACGCTGTGTTCAGGAGTTGTCACAGCAAGCATAAAACTTAGTTAATGAACCTAATCAAAACCAGTGAAACTAGCCAGAATGCAGAGCAGTATAAATTTTAACGATATCTACCGTTTCTTTAACATCGTGCACACGCAATATTTTTGCGCCTTGGCATAAAGACTCGTAAGCCAACGCCAAGCTGCCATTCAAACGCTCACCCACCTCACAACCGGTGATTGTACCGATCATGGATTTTCGTGAAACCCCAACTAAATGAGCAAACGGTAGATCACAATACCTTTTTAGATTTCGCATCAATCGCAGGTTGTCGTCTAAGGTTTTTCCAAAGCCGAAGCCGACATCTAAAATAATCTGGCTCTTGGGTATTCCTGCCTCTGCGCAAACATCGACTCTTTTTAAAAGAAAAGTTTCGACTTCGGCTAATAAATCAAAGTATTGAGGATTAGCCTGCATAGATTGTGGCTCGCCTTGCATATGCATCAAACAAACCGCCAATCCGGTAGCTTTTGCTGCCACTACTGCACCCGGTCGTTGGAGTGCACGTACATCGTTGATTAAACCAGCACCCGCTTTTTGCGATTCGATCATAACTTCAGGTGTACTGGTATCCACGGAAATAATGGTATCAAAGTGCTGTCGAATCCAATCAACCGCCGTAACCACACGATCCAATTCTTGCTCAGTGGTTACCACATCCGATCCCGGACGGGTGGACTCACCACCGACGTCAATCAGATCAGCTCCGGCGTCAAGCATCGCTTCTACGCGCTTAAGCAACTTAGATTTATCTACAGATTGGCCTACAAATAGAGTACCACCATCGTAAAAAGAATCTGGGGTGACGTTCAAAATTCCCATGACACGCGGACATGATAAATCTAATAATTTATCGCCGCAGAGGATTGAAAGGTTCGCCTTCAAATCAGTTTCTCAGTTATGCAGAAAGTTGACTGGATTAAAAATGAAAAGCCGACGGCTGTTAACTCGTCGGCTTTTAGAGACTCTTACTCGTTATGAGAGAGTCGATTAGATGTCGGCAGGATCACCAATGGAATCCGACGAACCACCTTTAGAGGCACTTTCTTTGGGTGGTGGCGTAAAACCGCCGCCGTCACGCCAATCACGTGGAGGACGCATTTTTCGACGTGCCATCAAGTCATCAACTTGTTCGGCATCGATGGTTTCATATTCCATCAAAGCGTCTTTCATGGCTTCTAAAATATCGCGGTTATCGGTAAGAATTTGCTCAGCACGTTTGTAACATCTATCGATAATGTCACGAATTTCTTCGTCGATGGTTCTTTGAGTCCAGCCAGAATAGTGGGTATTACCCGCGCCAGGCATTCCGGCTTCGTCTTCACCATAGTGTAGCGGACCTAATTTTTCAGACAGGCCCCATTTGGTTACCATGTTCTGCGCTAGGCTGGTAGCTCGTTCGATATCGTTCGATGCACCAGTGGTAACACCTTCAAAACCAAGAGTGATTTCTTCGGCAATTCGACCACCAAACAAAGAGCAAATTTGGCTCTCGATGGCACGCTTGCTATAGCTGTATTTATCTGACTCTGGCAAGAATTGAGTCACACCCAACGCACGACCGCGAGGAATAATGGTCACTTTATGCACAGGATCATGTTCTGGAACTAAACGACCAACAATGGCATGGCCTGCTTCGTGATAGGCCGTATTTTCTTTCTCTTTTTCACTCATCACCATAGACTTACGCTCGGCACCCATAAGGATCTTGTCGCGAGCATTTTCGAATTCTTCCATGGTAACAACACGCTTGTTAGCACGAGCAGCAAAAAGAGCCGCTTCGTTAACAAGGTTGGCAAGATCGGCACCAGAGAAACCTGGAGTACCTCGCGCAACAACACTGGCTTGAACGCTTTCATCGATAGGTACTTTGCGCATATGCACTTTAAGTACTTGTTCACGACCACGAATATCTGGCAAGCCTACGAATACTTGACGGTCGAAACGACCCGGGCGCAACAGTGCTTTATCGAGTACATCAGGACGGTTGGTTGCGGCGATAACAATAACGCCTTCACTGCCTTCGAAACCGTCCATTTCAACCAATAATTGGTTCAAAGTTTGTTCACGCTCGTCGTGACCACCGCCGTGGCCGCCGCCACGATGACGACCTACCGCATCGATCTCATCGATGAAAATAATACACGGCGCTTGTTTTTTGGCTTGGTCAAACATATCGCGAACACGCGAAGCACCAACACCTACGAACATCTCGACAAAATCCGAACCTGATATCGAGAAGAAGGGCACTTTGGCTTCACCAGCGATGGCTTTGGCAAGCAAAGTCTTACCGGTTCCTGGAGGACCTGCCATCAGCACACCGCGCGGAATCATGCCGCCTAGACGCTGGAATTTAGAAGGATCGCGTAAAAACTCAACCAGTTCTTGCACATCTTCTTTGGCTTCATCCACACCGGCAACATCGGCAAAGGTGGTTTTAATTTGGTCTTCACCCAATAAGCGAGCTTTACTCTTACCAAAGCTCATTGGGCTACCACGACCGCCTGCTCCGCCCTGCATTTGGCGCATAAAGAACATGAACACAGCGATGATGATAAGAATTGGGAAGCTGGCAACTAGCAATTGCTGAAGCAAACTTGGAGAGTCCGGTTCACGGCCTTTCACAATCACGTCATGCTTGAGCAGATCGTCCATCAATTTTGGATCTTGAGCCGCTGGGCGAACAACCTTAAAAGGCTCGCCATTGGTTCTTTCACCAACGATGATTGCACCATCAAAAGTTACGGATCTGATTCGATCTGTCTGCACTTCATTAATGAATTGCGAGTAGTCGATTTCCGAACTATCGGTGGAGCTTTGAAAGCTATTGAATGTAAAAAGCAGAACGGCCGCAATAACAAGCCATAAAATCAGATTTTTAGCCATGTCGTTCAAGGATTAGCCCTCATTATAAGAATACTAATAGCCTCACTGTATGAGGTTCCAGCTGAGCTAGTGCCGTAGCGCAAGATTATAAGCATGGCATAACTAAAGCGGTTAATACCAGCGGTTTCCCGACGTTTTTTGAAATAAAAAGCTATAAGGGAAACAGTAAACACACTAAGGCGGTGTAGGTTGATACTCTAATTAGATATTCAAATTAGAGTATTTTATGATCGCTATTTCAGTGAAAACGAGCAAAGTTAGTTCACTAAAACAGTCTGTTCGGCAGATTATGTTTTCAATAGGTTTATAGCGTTTGAGTTCTACACTTCCATCGAAGCCATATTCAAGGCCTGTTACACTTTCCAGTATTTATGACCACTCTAATAAAGAAAAAGCTCCCGAGCACACGTAATTACTATCAGTTCTAAGACTTTCTACCTTTAGCCACCAGATAACATTCCCGAGAACGCGCCCGAGACGATTCTGGTTTGCGAGTGACTACGGTCTTAAAAGCGTCACGTAACTCTTTTAAATACTGATCAAAACCTTCGCCCTGAAACACTTTTACCGCGAAAGAGCCATTGGGTTTGAGAACTTGTAGTGCCATTTCAAGGGCAAGCTCGACCAAATGCATGGCTCTGGGCTGATCAATTTCGGGCATACCACTCATATTGGGCGCCATATCCGAAATTACAAGGTCTACACCTTCGTGACCATATTCACCAAGACGCTCCATAAGCTCGTCGTACACAGATTGCTCGGTAAAATCACCTTGTAAGAACTCAACACCCGCTATCGAATCCATCTCTAAGATATCTGAGGCAAAAACAACGCCGCTTTCACCGACTAACTCGACCGCTACCTGTGACCAACCGCCGGGGGCCGCGCCTAAATCGAGTACGCACATTCCAGGTTTGAACAATTTGTCTTTGCCGTGCAGTTCGAGCAGTTTGTAACTGGCCCTAGATCGGTAGCCGTCTTCTTTAGACTGCTTTACAAACTGATCGTTAAAGTGCTCTTGTAGCCACTGACCACTACTTTTTGAACGTGCCATTGTCAACTCTGTATATTTATTAGCCAATACTACAACCAATCATCGAACTACTCAATTTTTGCGTTATTGCCCTAAATGAGAAAAAAATAAGGACTCACACCTAATCCATTGGCGCAGATCACGATTCTTGTATGATGCTGTAATTGTTTCTGTGATCGTAAAGTATATGCAAATACCAAAATTCAACCTAGCGTTAAAACTCTGGCTGGTGCTGTTTTTTAGCTCAACCACGCTGGTTACCGGACTATTGTTTTGGGTTCAGTACAGCCTCGATCACGGTTTTAAGCACTATGTTGCCCGAGTTTCAGAAGCGCAAATCCAGCTTATTAAACCCAAGCTTGAGAAGATGTATAAGTATGACGATAGCTGGCAGACACTGATTGAAAATCCAAGGCGTTGGTGGAATCTACAACGCATCACTTGGTTTCAAGCATCGGGTTTAGCCAGTGAAGACGAGCTGGAAGAGCTCGAAGAAAGGCACCTTCCCCGCTCTCACAAAGATCACGATCAACGCAAGAAGCCACCTTTGCCTTTAGGTAATTTGGTGTTAGCGGATAAACACCACAATATTTTGGTCGGTAAAATTCGCGGCGATAGTGATGACAAAGATAATATTACTTGGCAAAACCTCAGCATCGATGGCAAGACCATTGGTTTCGTTGGCTTCGAAATTCCCAAGCGATTGAAATCACAATCAGAGCTGCATTTTTTACGCAATCAAACCAATAATTTTGTTGTCATTGGCTTATTAGCGTTAATTGCCTCTGCGGCCTTTGCATTTCCGTTGGCTGCCATTTTGGTAAAACCTGTTCAAAAACTGCAAAGAGCAACTGCGCGATTAATCGATGGCAAATACGACGCGCGTGTAGAAATTCGCGGCCAAGATGAAATCGCCACACTTGGAAAATATTTTAACGAGTTAGCGCAAACCCTAGAGGCAAATCGGGAGCAACGTAAACGCTGGGTGGCCGATATTTCCCACGAATTAAGAACTCCGGTTACATTTTTAAAAGGCCAAATTGAAGCCTTTATCGACGGCATTCGCAAGCCGAATAAAGACAATCTAGAAGCGCTCAATACCCATATTAATCAGCTCACACAATTAATTAATGATTTGTACCAGCTTTCTGTCTCCGAGCTAGGCGCATTAAATTATCAAAAACACGAGACCGATTTAAAAGCCTTGGTTGATCAAGTTCGAACGACGGTTGAACCCGCCTTTATAGAAAAAGGACTTAATTTGCGTTTTAGCAGTAACGTCGACTGCGTTTCAATGTTAATTGACCGTCAACGTTTCGAGCAACTGTTGCTAAATCTTTTGAATAACAGTTTGAATTATACCGACGCACCCGGACAAGTTGAGCTATTACTAGAAAGGAATGGTCGAAAACTCATGCTGGTTATCCAAGACAGTGCTCCAAGTGTTGACGCCATCCATCTGGGTAAATTATTCGATCCGCTTTATCGAGCAGAGAATTCTCGCAATCGAAATTCAGGCGGTGCAGGTATTGGTCTGGCCATTGTGAAAAATATTGTTATTGCTCACGACGGTACGATCAAAGCTGAGGTAAGCCCGCTTGGCGGTTTAAAAATTATCATTGAATTACCTTCTACTCCTGGCCAGTAATTTATGGATGAGATAAACGCGCAACATATTTTAATTGTGGAAGACGAAAAAAGTTTGTCTGGTCTTTTGCAAGACTATTTTAAAGCCTCTGGATTTAATACTGATACGATTGCGCGAGGCGATGAAGTATTAGCATGGCTTGAACACAACAAAACCAATGCGGTTATTCTTGATTTAATGCTACCAGGCCTTGATGGATTGGAAGTTTGCAAACGCATTCGCTCCAAGAGTCAATTGCCTATTTTAATAACCACCGCAAAAATTGAAGAAATTGATCGTCTATTAGGATTAGAACTGGGCGCAGATGATTATATCTGCAAGCCTTACAGCCCAAGAGAAGTTGTTGCACGAGTAAAAACCGTTTTACGCAGAACCAATCCAGACGCAAATACACAGAGCAAACCTGCAAACATTGAATTATTAACCGATCGTTGTCGAGTTCGTATTAAAGATCAAGAGATCGATTTAACGGCCACAGAGTTGGCGTTGCTTAAATTATTAATGCAAAGCCCTGGAAGAATTTATTCGCGTAACCAGATTATGGATAACATCTATTCCGATTATCGAATTGTTAGCGAAAGAACTATCGACAGTCATATTAAAAAATTACGCAAAAAACTCGATCAAGCTAACCCCGATCACAGCTATGTTCATTCGGTTTATGGCTTAGGTTATAAATTTGAACCCGATGGCGAATAGTGAACTCAGTGACAACAATTTGTGCTGAGATCAATCAGAAGAATAAGTATTTATCAAAACACTAGATTTTTATCAGTTTGCTAATCTTGAAACAAAAACGGCGACTGAAAAGTCGCCGTTTTAGCAAAAAATAGTTCGCCAATTATTTGCTGGGTTTTGCTAAAACCATTTCGATTTCAACCAACATACCAGGGCCACCGGCTAATCCAGCAATTTGAATAGCAGAGCGTGCAGGAAGGTTTGGCTGTTCTTTAGTGCCAAAGAATTGAGTGTAGGCTTTCATAAAACCTTGGAAATCCATTTTGCCGTCCATCTCTGGATCACCCACTAAAAACACGGTGAGTTTTACAGCATCGCCAAAACCTAAACCTAAATCAGCGAGTGATTGCTCGAATTTACCGAAAACACTCATCGCTTGAGTATAGGTATCACCGTAATACTCACGACTGCCTTTTTCAGCGTCTGGCTTTGCCGCAGCGGGTACTTGACCACTGTGATAAATCAATGTGGTGTCAGCGGTGACTTCTACCGCACGCGCAATGGGAAAAGTGCTGTTGTTTGGTAACGGATGACGAGTGACTTCCGCCGAGCTTAATTGCGCAAACGACAACAGTGCCGCAGAAAGTACTAGAGTCTTCTTAAGGTTCATAGAATAGATTCCTACATTATTGAATTTATAAGGTGGAAATGTACGCAACAATATTATCGATATCGTGTTCGCCACTAAGTCCTTTTGCTGCTTGTGCCATTGACGCCCCTTTTGAATCTTCGGGATGGCTACCGCGAATACCGTTTCGATAGTTAATTAATTGCTGCTTTAAATACCAATCATTTTGGATTGCCAAACTTGGCGCTCCCAGCAATTTATTGCCATCGGCTTTGCCGCCATGACAAGCCTTGCATGCAGAATAAAGCTTTTCGCCAGCTTCAACATCTCCGGTAACCGTAGCGCTGGTAGATGTTGGCACTGGTAACGATGCAACAAATTTTGCGGCTGCACTGATTTCTTTTTCAGACATTCCCGCTGCAACGGGATACATTTCGGTACCCGGTACGTCTTGCGGATGTTTACCACGCCATTCTTTTTTAAAGCTAGTGAGCTGTTTACTCACATACCAAGATTGCAAACCTGCAATTGCTGGAGCCTTGGTGCTACTGTTACCACGCAACATGGTACCGTGACAGACCGTACAAACTTGATACTGTTCAGGAATAACTTCTAATTTTTCTGCGCCTGCCATTGTCGATGCCGCTACCAATACCGCGCCAGATACTAATTTCATTACAAACTTCATTGAATCGACTCTCTTAAGCGTTTAGTTCGGTAACCAAATTACTGAAATGCGCTAGGGCATTGTGTGCAGAGGCCAAGGCGCCCTCTTGCCAACCAGAATGTCGAGACACCTGATCACCAATCATAAAGTGGCGACCAACTGGCTTGCCCAAAATGGCTAATACCTCGTCTTCTTTACCTTCAGGTAAACGCGCGCTGCATCCCATCATGTGATTCATTCGTGCCCACATAACGCTTGCACCGGCTTCAATGTAGCTGGAGTAATTTTTATGGATCTTGTCACCAGCTGCGGCTGCCATAGACAAACGATCTTCTAGATCCATGGCTTCGATTTCCATGGCCTCAGAATCTACCCAAGAGTAAGCACCCAGCATCACACCTTTTTCGGTATTGATATCGTGCGACGGATACCAAAGCTGGCGAACTTTTTGGTTGGTGTAGCTGATCCCACCGTAAATGCCTTCATCTTCCCAGAAACGTTTCTTCATTTGGAAAGCAATCTTAAACAAATGACCTCGACCAATACTGCCTAGAGCCTGCGCGTATTCAGACGGCAAATTGTTGTCGATACCATTCATCAGGTGAGCAGGAATATTATTGAAACAATAATCGGCTTCTAAGGTTTTAATTTGGCCTTCATGTTGGAAGCTAATTTTTACGCCGCTATCGGTAGTCTGCACAGACTGTACTTGTGCTTTCAATAAAATTGGCGATTTGATGGCTCGTTTGAAACCTTCCACCACTTGATCCATACCGCCAATGGGCTCCATAACAGGTGCCGCCCAATCATAGGGCTCACTTGCCATCACAGCCGAGCGCCACGTCTCAGATTGGAGCATTTCTTTGAAGTCTAAAACATCGTTGGTTTCAACATGTTCAAGCATTCGATCGCGCTTAGAGCCGGCACGCTCGGTACCTTGATAAATGCCGGTATCCGCTAGATCACCGTACATTTTTGAAAAGCCAGAAAGGCGTTCTATATCTTCTTTCGATAATTCTTTATCGAACGCACCTGCTTTAACGCCTTTTTCAACGAGCTCTGACATAAAGCCGCGAGTATCGGAAATAATTTGCCCAATACGAATAGGCTTACCGCCGAAGGCGTTGGTGTCGTGGCAGTAGGCCAAACGGCTTTCGTTGGCACGAACATGAAGAGGCACACCCAGCGTTTTACAGTAACCTAAAAGGCGTCGGTGATGCCCAGGAATCCTAGCGGGACCGGTGTTGAAATACAGATTAGGGTCTTTATCAAACTTACAGTAATTGGGACGACCCAATTCATCAATAAGATCGCCGGAACGAAGCGTTAAATTACGACCGCCAACACGGTGAGAGGCGTCTAAAATTGTGCACTCATAACCGGCTTTTTCGAGTTCGTAGGCACAACATAAACCCGCAATACCGCCGCCCAAAATCAATACTTTCTTTTTATTCCCGGTAGCCGGTTTTAAATTAAGTGGCGCGCCTTGCGCAGGAGCAGCCACCAAGCCAAGCGCATACGCCGTGTTATAAACTGCCGTAGTGCCGCCAATTGATGCCATCAAAAGCAGTAATTTCCGCCGAGACAAGTTTTTCATACTACCGCTACCTATCCATTTACTTACGATTATTCTGAGCGCGGTCTCAAGCAAATAACAGTCCGCATAAATTATGAATGACTGCGACAAAGCACCGCAGCCTTAAAATTAATTAACCTTGTGTAAAATTAAGTAATTATTCGAAAATTCATTGGGTGATTTAAACTAACTGTTTTTTTAAGGTTGCGTTTTTCTAGCCAATAAATACTTAAAAATTGCTGTATTTTAAAGCGATTACGGATTTTACCGCTGTCAAAATAATCAATTTTTTGGATTGCTAATTACAAACATTTAAAGCATTTATTTTTTACTAACTGCGCAACAAAAACAGTGTGTTTACAAATAGCACCGGAATTTTTACTGCTCGAATACAGTTATACTGTAAAGCTAGACGAACAGTACCCATCTTTCATGCTAATTTCTTGTGCATTTATCCAAAAGCTGTGAATTTCTCGTGTGCAAAAAAATCGCGTAACCGCTCATGACACTTTTTTATAGATGAAGGCAGATTGCACATTGTGTCCATATTTAGTCCTCATTTGTTCTTGATACTGCATCCTACAACTTAAGAGCAAATCCATGAGGAACCTACTATGAAAACATCGCTTAAAGTTCTAGTTGCTTCTGTAACCATCGCTATGACCGCAACGGTTTTTGCCAGCGGAAAAGATCATTTCTTCAAAAAACCAATGGGTGAAGAATTTACCGCGGAAAGACAAGCCCTAGTGGATGGTCTAGCCGTTGATGATTCAACCAAAACGGCATTAAAGACGCTTATTGAAAACCATGACCAACAGTTCTCTACGTTAATGACAGAACATCATGCGGCCATGAAAAATCTTCGTAATCAATACGACGCAGATTTGGATGCACTATTGACCGAAGAGCAAAAAGACCAGCTTCAACAGGCCATGCATGAATTGAAACGCGAAAAAATGCACGAATTCCGCAAGTCTCATCATAAGTTTAAGCACGGTGAAGACGAAGAAGGTGAGTATTCTGAAGAGCGTTAATCGCTCACTATTTTAGAGTTGCACGGCGTATTAGATCTGGATAGCAACATATTAGAAACAAGGGCTATCCAGCTCTACCAGCGATGGCTGGGCATTTAATCTAAATTCACATTTGATCCCAAGCTTAGTGTCTTTTCATTACACACTGCGGCATTCGTCGAAGGGATTCATACACGTTTAAATGTCGCAGACTTTTTCTTCTGAGATAGCATTTGGCAAACAGACTTTGATCGATTTATCGCGCATTTTCGGCTAAACTTCCGGCGTTGATACCGTCAGTTTGGAAAATTTCATGTCCTTAGACACAGATACAAAAAAACAATACCGTAGTATTGGTCACTCATTAAAACCGGTTGTTATTATTGCTGGAAACGGCATCAGTGAAGGTGTTCTTGATGAACTCTTTCGCGCACTTCGCGACCACGAATTGATTAAGGTGAAAATTGCCATTGAAGACCGAGAGGTTCGCAAGGCCGTCGCCCAAGAAATCATTGCACAAACCTCTGCTGAAATTGTGCAAGAAATTGGCAAGGTTGTGCTGTTATTCAAAAAAGCCAGCAAACCGAATCCAAAACTAACCAATTTACGCTTCAAAGTTCAGTAGACTTAAAGATCTCTCTCAAGAGACAGTAAAAAATTCGGATTTGAAAATTTGCAATCTGAATAAGTTTGCAACGCGGTTATGAGTTAAATAGCCTAAAACAAAAAAACCAGCTAAACGCTGGTTTTTTTAGGTTACATACAATTATTTATATATAACGTACGTCTTCAATTTCGTATTCAACGATACCACCAGGTGTGCGAATGGCAACGATATCGCCAACCTCTTTACCAATTAAACCACGCGCAATGGGTGAATTTACCGAAATCTTATTCGCTTTTACGTCGGCTTCGTCGTCACCAACAATTTTATAGGTTGTTACTGCGTCGTTATCGGTATTGATGATGTCTACCGTTACACCAAAAATGACCTTATCGCTTGCCGGTAGCTTGCTGATATCAATAATTTGCGCGTTACTTAATTTCGCTTCGATTTCTTGAATACGACCTTCACAAAAACCTTGCTGTTCGCGAGCAGCATGATATTCGGCATTTTCTTTTAAATCACCGTGTTCACGCGCTTCTGCGATTGCAGCGACAATTCGTGGGCGGTCAACTTTCTTTAACTGCTCAAGCTCGACTTCGAGGGCTTTTGCACCCTCGACAGTCATTGGAATTTTAATCATTGTTTTCCTTGCAAATAATTCTGTGTGAAATTTAGGTTACACCCAATAGCCACTTATATTTGTGCGTGGAGATCTTGAAGGCGGCGAACAACGGTTTCACGAGTGTTACGCAACGCATTACATACGGCCAAAGCACCCGCTAAGGTCGTGGTGTAATACACCGAATGAGCCTCAGCGTTGCGGCGTATATCGGCCGAATCACGGATGGCTTGTTTGCCTTCGGTGGTATTCACAATCAGATCTATTTCGTCGTTTTTAATAAGATCAACAATGTTAGGACGCGCTTGATTAACCTTATTAACTTTGGTTACTTCTAAGCCCTCTGCTTCAATTAAGCTTGCAGTTCCGGGCGTAGCAACCAATTTAAAACCAAGCTCAGACAGCTCTTTAGCAACCTGTGCAATTCTTGGTTTGTCGAAATCACGCACACTCAAAAATGCGGTACCGCTGCTTGGAATGGCATCGCCAGCGCCCTTTTGCGCTTTTGCGTAGGCTTCAGCGAAGGTATCACCCACACCCATAACTTCACCGGTGGATTTCATTTCTGGACCCAAGATTGGGTCTACCGCCGGGAATTTGTTGAACGGGAATACCGCTTCTTTAACGCTGTAATACGGAGGAATAATTTCCTCGGTAAAACCTTGCGATTCCAAACTTTGGCCCGCCTGACAACGAGCGGCAACCTTCGCTAACGAAACACCAATACACTTAGAAACAAACGGTACGGTTCTAGACGCGCGAGGGTTCACCTCGATGACATAAATCTCACCACCTTGATACGCAAGCTGCACGTTCATCAAACCAACAACGCCCAACTCTAGCGCCATGCGACGAACCTGTTCGCGCATTTGATCTTGTACATCGCTTGGCAATGAATAAGGTGGCAATGAGCACGCAGAATCACCGGAGTGAACGCCGCATTGCTCAATGTGCTGCATAATGGCTCCAATAACGACGACTTCGCCATCAGATACCGCATCGATATCTACTTCAATGGCTGCATTTAAGAAGTGATCTAAGAGTACTGGCGCATCATCGGAAACCTGCACCGCTTCGCGCATGTAGGTTTTCAGTTCGGATTCTTTGTAAACAATTTCCATCGCACGTCCGCCCAACACGTAAGAAGGGCGAACCACCAACGGATAACCCACAGCGTCTGCTTTGCGCAATGCTTCATCAAGAGTGCGCACAATTGCGTTGGAGGGCTGTTTTAAGCCTAAACGTTCGATCATTTGTTGGAATCGCTCACGATCTTCGGCGCGATCGATGGCCTCTGGTGGCGTACCGATAATAGGTACACCTTCCGCTTCAAGTGCGCAGGCTAACTTCAACGGTGTTTGACCACCAAACTGAACGATAACGCCTTTTGGCTTCTCTTTGTGAACGATTTCGAGAACATCTTCCAAAGTCACCGGCTCGAAATACAAGCGATCAGAAGTGTCGTAATCGGTAGAAACGGTTTCTGGATTACAGTTAACCATAATGGTTTCGTAACCATCATCGCGCATGGCCAGAGCTGCGTGAACACAACAATAGTCAAATTCGATACCCTGACCAATGCGGTTTGGACCGCCCCCAAGAACCATGATCTTGTCACGATCACTTGGGTTCGATTCACACTCTTCTTCGTAGGTGGAATACATGTAAGCGGTAGAAGTACTGAACTCGGCCGCGCAGGTATCAACACGTTTGTAGGTTGGCATTACGCCTAATTTACGACGTTGACCACGAATGGCTTTTTCGGTGACGCCAAGCAATCCTGCCAAACGTTTATCGGAGAAACCTTTACGCTTTAAATAAAGCATGGCTTGGGCGTCGATTTCCGCAAAAGGCTTGCTGGCAAGCTGCGCTTCAATTTGTACTAATTCTTCGATTTGCACTAAGAACCAAGGATCAATCTTAGATGCTTGATAAACCTCATCAACACTCATGCCCGCACGGAAGGCATCAGCCACTACCCAAATTCGGTTTGCGCCCGGTGAACTTAAATCACGGTTGATTTGCTCTTGCGCATCATCGGCTTCTAAATCGACACGCGGCTCAAACCCCGCTGAACCAACTTCAAGACCGCGTAAGGCTTTTTGTAAAGATTCTTGGAAGGTACGACCAATCGCCATAACCTCACCCACAGACTTCATCTGAGTGGTTAAACGCGCGTCGGCCTCGCCAAATTTCTCGAAGGTAAAACGTGGAATCTTAGTAACAACATAATCAATAGAAGGCTCGAACGATGCTGGAGTCGCACCGCCGGTGATGTCGTTTTTCAACTCATCTAGGGTGTAACCCACCGCCAATTTAGCGGCGATCTTAGCGATTGGGAAACCGGTCGCCTTAGACGCCAGTGCTGAAGATCGAGATACACGAGGGTTCATCTCGATAACCACCAAGCGGCCGTTTTCTGGGTTCACCGCAAACTGAACGTTAGAGCCGCCGGTTTCAACACCAATCTCACGCAGTACCGCCAGAGAGGCGTCACGCATGATTTGTAATTCTTTGTCGGTCAGGGTTTGCGCGGGTGCTACGGTAATGGAGTCACCGGTGTGCACACCCATTGGATCGAAGTTTTCGATGGAGCAAACGATAATGCAGTTGTCGTTCTTATCACGCACAACTTCCATTTCATATTCTTTCCAACCGAGCAATGATTCATCGATCAAAAGCTCGTTGGTGGGCGATAGGTCCAGACCACGCACACAAATCTGCTCGAACTCTTCCCAGTTGTAAGCGATACCGCCGCCGGAACCACCCATGGTGAAAGACGGGCGAATAATCACCGGAAAGCCTAAGCGCTTTGGTACGTGCATGGCTTCTTCTAAGGTGTGCACAATCTCTGCTTTGGCACACTCCAAACCAATTCGCTTCATGGCTTGGTCGAATAGATTGCGGTCTTCGGCCTTATGAATGGCTTCGTAGTTAGCGCCAATGAGCTCCACGCCAAACTCTTTCAGTACGCCGTTTTCATGTAGATCTAGCGCACAGTTCAACGCAGTTTGGCCACCCATGGTTGGCAGAATCGCATCTGGGCGCTCTTTTTCGACGATTTTCGCAACCGTTTGCCACTCAATCGGCTCAATATAGGTGGCGTCGGCCATGGATGGATCGGTCATGATGGTCGCAGGATTAGAGTTGACCAAAATAACGCGGTAGCCTTCTTCACGCAGCGCTTTACAGGCTTGAGCACCGGAATAGTCAAATTCACAGGCCTGACCGATTACGATAGGTCCGGCACCAATGATGAGAATACTTTGGAGGTCTGATCTTTTTGGCATGGCAAACGTCTTGTGTCTCTTAGCGCCGCCCACAAGGTGGGCAGCTTGGAATTCTAGTCTCAGAAAATACAAGCAGACTCATTGTCTACTTAGCTCAAGTCTTGGCAGTCTATGCCTCAACCCTTTGCAGCGTTCATCTTGTCGATGAACTGATCGAACAACGGTGCTAAATCGTGTGGGCCTGGACTGGCTTCTGGATGACCCTGGAAACTGAATGCGGGAAATTCAGTGCTGGCAATACCCTGTAAAGTGCCATCGAATAACGACTTATGCGTTACCGTCACATTGGCGGGCAAACTGGACTCGTCCACAGCAAAACCATGGTTTTGCGAGGTAATCATCACGCGCCCAGTTTTTAGATCTTGAACTGGATGGTTACCGCCGTGGTGGCCGAATTTCATTTTTACGGTTTTAGCGCCGCAGGCAAGACCTAATAATTGATGGCCTAAACAAATACCAAAAATTGGAACATTTTTGGTCAATAAGGTTTTGATCGCTTCAATGGCGTAATCGCAGGGTTCTGGATCACCGGGGCCGTTGGAAAGAAAAATGCCGTCTGGATTTAAGGCCAACACATCTTCAGCAGAAGTTTTGGCAGGCACTACGGTGATATCACAACCGCGCTCTGCCAACATGCGCAGAATATTGCGCTTCACACCAAAATCGTAGGCAACAACTTTAAAGGTCGATTCTGTATTTTGGTTGTGTCCTTCACCGAGAGTCCACACACCTTCACGCCACGGATAAGCGTTCTTGGTGGTGACTTCTTTTGCCAAATCCATTCCTTTAAGACCGGCAAATTCACGCGCTTGCGCTAAAGCGTGGTCTGCATCGATATCACCAGCCATTAAGCAGCCATTTTGGGCGCCTTTGTCGCGTAAAATACGGGTAAGTCTGCGAGTATCTATATCACAAATACCAAGAATATTACGTTCTTTTAGGTAGGTATCGAGGTTGGTTTGGTTTCGAAAATTGCTAGCCAACAAGGGCAAGTCACGAATCACTAAACCAGAACACCAAATCTGCTCACACTCTTCGTCTTCACTGTTGGTACCCACGTTGCCGATGTGTGGATAAGTCAAAGTGACAATTTGGCGAGCATAGGATGGATCAGTAAGAATCTCTTGATATCCAGTAATCGAAGTGTTGAAAACCACTTCCCCTACAGAAACACCTTCTGCACCGATGGATCTACCACGAAAAATACTGCCATCTTCGAGAACAAGAAGGGCGGGTTTTAATTCCCCAAAAAACAAAGCTGCCTCCTAACTTACTGAACTGTATTGAAGCCTGTTAAACATGGTGCCACCAATACAGAATTAGCACCGCGTATTTCTCTCATGTGCAATGGTCTAAACAGCTTTGTAACAACCGTTTATTTACCAAAATTTTAGATGTCTATTTTTTTGCCGAGCAATACCGCCACGCAAAAGCACGGTGATCGCAAAATGTCTGGGAAATCTTAGCTGGAAGTTGATGCCGTTGCCTCAGGTCCCATTGTGCTGCACAAACTGAAGTTTCGCAGAATGTGAAAAGCACTTACAAAAAAGCGAGATAAAGCCATTTGCTCCACCTCGCTTTTGATATTCAGGGCGATATCACTTCAACTAACCTTTAAGCTGCCAACTTTTACTGACTCCAGCTTATCAACCGTGTTTTGAAGGAGTTTGTTGGAGGTATTTCTACCTAAATTCGTTAACTCCAGCATTCAATAACAACTTTTTGATAAGCGATACACTCACGGTAACAAGCCACAGCATTCAACGCATCTCAATTAACGGCGCATTTTATTGAATCACCCGCGGGTTGTCCATGTTAGTGGACGGCTATTTTTTGACTTACTGTGCTAATTTTACGTAAAACGTAAATTCAAACACTAAATTCGAAACTGTTGAACGATCTTAGTCATGCTTGAAGACAAGCTGGCCAATTCCGCCGAACTTTCCGAAATTTGTCGCGCACCCCCTGCCGCCGATTTAATCACTGAAGATATATTTTGCATATTAGATTCAATTTCGCGCGTTGCGGCACTTTGTTCTTCTGCGGCACTGGCGACCTGCTCGGTCTTCGATTTGATAGAACTAACCCCGGCGGTAATGGCTTCCAGTGAACGTCCGGCGGCGTCGGCCTGTGAAACAGATTCCTTCGCTTGGTTAGTACCCTTGCTCATCATAGAAACCGCTTCACGAGCTCCTGTTTGCAAGCGTTCAATCATTTCTTGAATTTCTTGGGTAGAACTTTGTGTGCGTGATGCTAAGGTTCTGACCTCATCGGCTACAACGGCAAAACCTCGTCCTTGCTCACCAGCGCGGGCTGCCTCGATGGCCGCGTTTAGTGCCAAAAGATTGGTCTGCTCGGCAATACCACGAATAACATCAAGTACTGAACCTATGTTATCGGTCTCTTGACGCAACCGATCAATCACATCGGAAGCGTTGTTAATATCACTGGCAAGACTTTCAATTTGGCGCATGGCGTTAAATACCACTTGCCGACCGTTTGAGGCTTCTCTATCGGCCTGTTCAGCATTTTCGGCAGTCTCAGCCACATTTTGCGAAACGTCGGCGACTACGCTAGCCATTTCTCGAATGGCATTTGCCACCTGTTGCACTTCAGACTGCTGACGCCCAACACCACGTTCAGTTTCTGCGGTAGAGCTCATTAACATTTGCGAAGCTGACTCTAATCGGTTTGCGGTAGACGAAAAATCGCTAACGATACTGTGAATACGCTGGATAAAAATATTAAACCAATGACCAATTTCACCAATCTGATCGTTGGAATTAATCTCAATGCGTTTAGTAAGATCACCTTGCCCCTCGGCCATATCACGCAAGGCATCAACCACCTGAGAGAGAGTCCCCGCCACCGAGTTACTGACAAACATCGCCACACCCACGGAAATTGCAGCGATTACCGCCACCAAGATAAAACCTTGAGTAACTGACTCAGACAACAACTCTCCTAACTCAGAATGATCGAACGCAACATACAGGCTGCCAACGACATTACCGCCATTCAAGATCGATCGATTAATCACATACTCGCTATTACGCTGGAACACACCAAGCTCGTTGGACGCGCCTGGAGGCATTTGCGCCCCGAACCCATTCTTAGTTGACCAGTGGACCGGCTTACCAGAGGTATCGTATAAAACCACCGCGTTAACCGTTGGACTATTTGTCGCAGCAACGAATTCCTGTTTAATACCGTCAATGTCTCCTTCAGCTACCTCAAGAGAGAGTGCATCATTCAATATTTCGAATAAAGACTCACTGTCGGAAATAATCGCTTTTTCCAACACAGCATTATGAGACTGAACTTGTAACCACGCGGAGACAATGACTGCGAGCACGCTGGTGAGTGTAATACCAAGAGTGATTTTTAATTTTAGTGAGAGATTTCCCATATAACGATGCGCCTCTAACATGCCAAATACTCAAGAAATTTATCTTGAGCTCTAATCAAGCAATACAAGTAACTGGTTTATGCAATATGTATCGCCTACAAACGTAATTACTTGAGTGATTGCACACTTTAGATTAGTCGTGAAATAGAGAATCTCAAAAATTCCATGACAGAAATTTGAGTGACCAAGAAAACTTTAGGAAACCCTGATTAACACGCTGATGATTTAATCAGAGCACAGAAATAGAAAACTCGATGGCCAATTTCTTCACCATTTCAATCACTTAATGTTCTTGAAATTAGCGACGCTTCCTTAGATTGCAATAAACTCTGGTTTAATTAAAGTTTTCTCTCATTAAAAATTTGATGAGTTATTTACTGGGATCAGACAGACATCGACGATTTAAAAACGATGATTAAAGCAAGTTCTGACGATTTAAAGGCTTAAACGCGGTTACATCGGTGTTGAAGTCACTTTTCAGTTAGCGATATAAAACAGCTAGCGACAAACAAAATGAAGAGTAAAAAATATAAAAAGAATCTAAGAAAAAAATCGAGCGCATAAAGCAAAGCACTTATTACTAAAAAAACTTATTGCTAAAAATAAGTACTTTGCCAAATTACAAATGATTCTTGTCTAGGAACTTCTGATTAACTCATCCATAACTTAATCAGAAGACAGAAATGGATCATACAACTTCCAGCTTCTTAACAATTTCTATTGTTGACAGCCTTTGAAATGAACAACTCATCCTTGAGTAACAGGAGACTCTAAATTAATTGGAGGATTAATTAGAGTTTCTTATGCCTAAAACATCCTGCATGTTGTAAAGACCGGGAGGTTGCTTGGCAAGCCAAACAGCCGCTCGTACGGCGCCGTGCGCAAACGCCATTCGGCTCGATGCCTTATGCGTAATTTCAACACGTTCACCATCGGCTAAAAACATGACGGTGTGATCACCAATAATGTCGCCGCCACGAATGGTCGAAAAACCGATGGTATCTTTTCGTCTAGCTCCGGTAATACCTTCACGGGCAAATACCGCGAACTCGCTAAACTCTAAATTACGCGCTTTGGCGACTACTTGCCCCATAGCCAACGCCGTTCCCGAAGGCGCATCTACCTTGTGGCGGTGATGGGCTTCGACTATTTCGATATCAATGTCTTCGCCCATCGACTTAGAAGCCATTTCTAGCAACTTCAGCGTAATATTGAGTCCGGTACTGTAGTTGGCCGACAAGCAAATAGGCGCTCTCGTGGAAAGCTCTTTTAATACTTCGCGATCGGCATCACTAAATCCGGTAGTACCAATCACCATGGCTTTACCAAGATCGGCACAAACTTCTGCATTGGCAATGGTGGCGCTTGGCGTGGAGAAATCAATTAAGGCATTGGCTCTGCCCATGACCGAAATCAGCTCGCTCAACAGAGGTACACCCAACCGACCCAAACCGGCTATTTCACCTGCATCTTTGCCCATATCCGATGAACCCGGACGAACAATTGCCGCGGACAAATTAACGGTTTTGTCTGAATGTACAGCCTGTACCAGCATTTTACCCATGCGCCCGGTTGCACCGGTAATTGCGATATTTGTTGTCATAAACCCTCCGCGTACTTACAGCTTCATATCGCCGAAGAAATTTTTCATTCCTTCAAACCAGCTACTTTGTTTTGGGCTGTGTTTGTCGCCTTCGACTAGGCCCTGAAACTCACGCAGTAGCTCTTTTTGTTTGCTCGAAAGGTTTACGGGGGTTTCAACCAACACTCGGCACATCAAATCTCCGGTTGCACCACCGCGCACCGGAACAACACCTTTGCCACGCAAACGGAATAATTTTCCGGTTTGAGTGCCTTCGGGTATCTTCAATTTTACGCGCCCATCCAGAGTAGGAACTTCAATCTCACCACCCAATGCCGCATCCACAAAACCAATCGGTACTTCACAGTATAGATTGTTTCCTTCACGCTCGAAGATTGGATGTTGGCGAATCGACATTTGTACGTACAAATCGCCGGATGGACCACCATCAGCGCCCGCTTCGCCTTCACCGGCGAGACGAATTCGATCGCCAGAATCAACGCCAGCAGGCACTTTTACCGAGAGAGTTTTGGTTTCTTCAACGCGTCCCTGACCGTGACAGCTATTACAAGGATCTGAAATGATTTTGCCGCTGCCGCGACAGTTCGGACAGGTTTGCTGAACCGAGAAAAAGCCTTGCTGCATTCTCACCTGACCATGACCACCACAGGTGGTACAGGTTTTAGGCGAAGAACCTTTTTTGGCACCGGAACCATCACAAGTACTACAAGAAACCAAAGTTGGCACTTTGATCTTCACCGTAGTACCGCGCACGGCATCTTCCAAATCGAGATCTAGGGTATAGCGAAGGTCTGAGCCTCGCGCTGGACCTCCACGACCACCGCGCCCGCCACCAAAGATATCGCCAAAAACATCGCCAAAGATGTCACTGAAGTTACTGTAACCACCACCGGCGCCGCCAGCGCTATTATCCACACCGGCGTGTCCGTATTGATCGTAAGCAGCACGTTTTTGCGCATCCGAAAGCACTTCGTATGCTTCGGAAGCTTCTTTGAACTTGTCTTCAGCAGCAGCGTCGTCGGGATTGCGGTCCGGGTGGTATTTCATTGCCACGCGGCGGTAAGCTTTTTTCAGATCTTTTTCAGAGACGCTTTTGTCTACGCCAAGAATTTCGTAATAATCACGTTTAGACATGGAGTTTGTATTCTGCGTGGTGTTTGGGTTGGTAGATACCTCAGCAACCAGTGATCTCACTCAGATTACGTCGTTGAGGCGCTAAATATTAGGTTCTATCAGAACCTATCAAAACCAACGATTAGCATAGGCTGGCTTTGAGTAAAAAATAGAGGTCTTTTACAAACACCAAACGCGGGCATGCCCGCGTTGGTGAATAACTGCTGCGTCGAAGTTGGCTGTCGCCAAACGACTTACTTTTTGTCGTCTTTAACTTCTTCGAACTCAGCGTCAACAACGCCATCGTCGGCTTTGTTGTCAGTGGTGCCAGAACCTGACTGACCACCCTGCTGCGCCGTCTGCTCTGCGTACATTTTTTGAGCAAGAGAACCAGAGGCCTCGGTAAGCTTGGCCGTCGCCGCTTCCATTGCCGCTTTGTCATCACCTTTAACTGCGGTTTCTGCTTCAGCGATGGCTGCTTCGATGGCAGATTTTTCGTCTGCGGTCGCTTTATCACCGGCTTCGGTCAAAGTCTTACGCGTTGCACTGATCAAACCATCCAATTGGTTGCGAGCGGTGACCAAAGCTTCGAAGGCTTTATCAGCTTCGGCGTTAGCTTCAGCGTCGCGTACCATTTTTTCGATTTCATCATCGCTCAAGCCAGAAGACGCTTTAATAACGATCGATTGCTCTTTACCGGTTGCCTTGTCTTTCGCGCTTACGTTCAAAATACCGTTAGCGTCGATATCGAAAGTTACTTCGATTTGCGGCATACCACGTGGCGCAGGCGGAATGTCGGCCAAGTCGAAACGACCCAAGGATTTGTTCTGTGCCGCTTGCTTACGCTCACCTTGAACGACGTGAATGGTTACCGCAGTTTGGTTGTCATCCGCTGTTGAGAACACTTGTGATTTCTTGGTAGGAATCGTGGTGTTTTTCTCAATCAACGGTGTAGCAACGCCACCCATGGTTTCGATACCAAGAGTCAACGGAGTTACGTCAAGCAACAATACGTCTTTAACATCGCCAGACAGTACCGCACCTTGAATTGCCGCACCCATTGCAACGGCTTCGTCTGGGTTGACGTCACGACGCGCTTCTTTACCAAAGAACTCAGCAACTTTCGCTTGCACCAATGGCATACGAGTTTGACCACCCACCAGAATAACGTCGTCAATCTGAGAGGTTGAAAGGTCTGCGTCTTCAAGCGCTTGTTTTACCGGCGCAAGAGAATTGATCACAAGATCTTCTACCAAAGACTCAAGCTTGGCGCGAGTCAACTTAACCACCAAGTGTTTTGGACCGGTTGCATCAGCAGTGATGTACGGTAGGTTCACTTCGGTTTGTTGACTAGAAGACAATTCGATCTTAGCTTTCTCAGCCGCTTCTTTTAAACGTTGTAGCGCAAGCGGATCGTTGTGCAGATCAATGCCGTTAGACTTTTTAAACTCTGCGGCCAAATATTCGATCAAGCGTAGGTCGAAATCTTCACCACCTAAGAAAGTATCACCGTTAGTCGCCAATACTTCGAATTGATGCTCGCCGTCTACGTCGGCAATTTCAATGATCGAAATATCGAAGGTACCGCCACCCAAGTCGTAAACCGCAATGGTGCGATCACCTTTGGCTTTGTCCATACCATAAGCAAGTGCTGCCGCGGTTGGTTCGTTGATGATACGTTTTACTTCAAGGCCAGCAATTCTACCGGCGTCTTTAGTGGCTTGACGTTGGCTATCGTTAAAGTAAGCAGGAACGGTAATTACCGCTTCAGTTACAGTCTCACCCAAATAGTCTTCGGCGGTTTTTTTCATTTTTTTCAAAACTTCAGCCGAAATTTGTGGGGGTGCTTTTTTATCGCCTTTTACTTCTACCCACGCATCGCCATTGTCTGCCGCAACAATTTTGTAAGGCACCATGGAAATATCTTTTTGCACAACGCCATCGATAAATTTACGACCGATCAAACGTTTTACCGCAAACAAGGTATTGGTTGGGTTGGTTACGGCTTGGCGCTTAGCGCTTTGTCCTACTAAAACTTCGTTATCATCGGTAAATGCAACGATCGATGGTGTAGTGCGATCACCCTCGGAGTTTTCAATTACTTTTGCCTTGTCACCTTCAAGCACACACACACAAGAGTTGGTTGTACCCAGGTCGATACCAATAATTTTGGCCATCTGTTATCTCCAAAAAATTTTTTACTTTAACTTTTACAGTATTTGTTGGTTGAGCTTGTGTTTGCGCTCGGGCATTTTTGCTTGTTGTCTATATTGGCGCGGGCAAATTTATTTCAAGACTAAAAGCGCCAAGAAGTTTGTGTTTATTTACAGAAAACTCCAATCAACCCAGAGTTTTTAGCGGCGCTCATAGCTGCCGCCAACTTCAATAACGATAAGTGACTGAAATTGTGAAGAAATTAAAAATCGCAGTATCGGTATCAATTTCTACCCTCTCGCTCAATCGAGATTGAGTTGATGAGAGGGTTCTGTACACAGTTATGCTTTAGAAACTACAACCATGGCCGGGCGCACCAAACGACCATGCAGGGTGTAACCCTTTTGGAAGACATTAATAACGGTATTTGGCTCGACGTCTGGGTTTTCAACCATCGCCATTGCCTGGTGAAGATTCGGATCGAACGGCTGACCGTGCGGATCAACGATCTCAAGGTTATTATTTGCCAAAGCATCGGTTAGTGTTTTAAGCGTTAACTCAACACCTTCTAACAACGGCTTTGATGCTTCATCGTTGGATTCAAACGACTGCACCGCACGCTCTAAATTATCTGCAACGTTGAGCATGTCTTTAGCAAATTTCTCAACGGCAAATTTATGGGCTTTTTCAACATCTTGCTCACTGCGACGGCGAACATTGAGAATTTCTGCCTGCGCACGCAATACGTCGTCTTTTGCCATTGCCAATTGCGCTTCAAGTTCTTCGACACGCGCTTGCATTTCGTCACCTGAAGATTGTGCTGCGCTCTCTTCGGTTTGCTCAGAGGCGAGTTCAACTTCTGGGTTTAAGATTTCTTCTTGTTCTTGAGAAGTGGTTTTTTCTTCGTTAGACACCTGACACTCCGATATCTGAGAGGATTAAAGTTTTAATCGATGAATGCCCCTAATATGGGGACAGGGCTTGCCGCTTCAAGGGCAAATAGCCACGCAAAATGGATTTGTTTTGCGAAAATTTGCAGTCTTGTACATCGATGTTCTTCAATGCAGAAATATTGTTAAAACCTTTTAAGTCTTTGCGCTACGTTTAATAGCGGGGTCAATCGCTAGTAGCAAATCAGCAATTAAGGTATAAAACGCTCATCGTTTTTCGGGATTTTCCGAGTTCAATTCTTAAAGGAAGGTTGTTTTGTGTTAACGCACTTGAGCATCCAAAACTTCACCCTCGTCGATAAGCTCGATTTAGAGCTGCACGAAGGGATGACGGCATTAACCGGCGAAACCGGTGCAGGTAAATCCATTATGCTCGACGCCCTAGGCTTGGCTCTGGGCGACAGAGGCGACGGCGAAAAAGTACGCGAAGGTTCTGCTAAAGCTGAGATCACCGCAACGTTTGATGTGAGCAAAACGCCGGATGCTAAAGCGTGGCTAAAAGAGCTGGATATCGACAGCGACAACGAGTGTATTTTTCGTCGTGTTATCACCAGCGAAGGGCGTTCTCGCGGCTACATCAACGGTCAACCGGCCACCATGAGCCAGCTGCGTGAACTGGGCGATATGCTGATCGACATTCACAGCCAGCATGAGCACCAATCGCTACTGCGAAAAGATACTCACCGACTTTTGCTCGACGCCTACGGCGGTCACATCGCTCTAGCCGACCAAACCCAAGAAGCGTTTGGTCGCTGGAAAGCTCTGCGCGCCAAGCTCGATCAACTGTTACAAGCCAGCGAAGAAATCGCTAACCGACAACAACTGCTGCAATTTCAGGTTGAAGAGCTGGATCTTATTGACCTGAAAAGCGGTGAGCTTAAAGAATTAGAACAGCAACAAAAGCAACTCGCCAATGCCGAGTCGCATCTTCTCACCTGCCAACAGGTGATGGAGTTGTGCAGCGGTGACGAGCAAGGCTTAGAGACCCAAATTCACCACGCACTTACGCAGCTCAACAAGATTGATATCGACCACACTGCTATCAAAGAAGCGGTTGAGCTACTCACCAGCGCCGAAATTCAAATCCAAGAAGCGTCACACGCGGTATCGCATTTTGTCGATGCCACCGGTGTTGATCCGGCAAAGCTCGAAGAAATCGAACAGCGCCTTTCGGATATTTATCAATGTGCGCGAAAACATCGCGTGCACCCAACCGAACTCATCGAGCTGCATGAGAAGCTGCAAGAAGAACTGGATAACCTCGCCAGTATCGAAAAGCTCGCCGAACTCGAAACCCAAGAAATTCAACTGCGCGATACCTTTTTTGCCCTTGCCCAAGATCTTACCAAGGCACGTGAGCAAAGCTCAGCAAAACTGAGTAAAGCCGTTAACGCGCAACTCAAGAAGCTTTCCATGGCCAACGCGCGCTTTGCCGTCACGCTGCATGATCAGCACGAACAGCCATCCAGTCACGGATTAGAAAGCGTAGAGTTTTTAATCAGCACCAATCCCGGCAGCGAACCGAAATCTCTGGCCAAAATAGCCTCCGGTGGCGAACTGTCGCGCATCAGCTTGGCCATTGTGGTGGTTGCCGCGAAAACCTCGCGTATTCCAACCTTGGTATTTGACGAAGTGGACGTAGGCATTGGCGGCGCTACCGCCGATGTTGTCGGCGCACTATTAAGAACTTTAGGCAAACGCGGCCAAGTAATTTGCGTAACTCATCTTGGACAGGTTGCCGCTAAAGCACACCACCACCTACAAGTTGAGAAGCAATTAGGCAAAAAGCAGGTTTCGAGCCGATTGAGAACACTGGAAGGGGAAGAAAAGATTCTGGAGATTGCCAGAATGATTGGCGGCGAACTTACTGATCAATCACTCGCTCACGCCAAAGAAATGCTAGAGAGGTCTGAGGTCTTGAATTGATGCTCACTGAGCATCAATTTGTGTGACTCAGTTTTTCTTACGAACGTACAAAACTAAGCTGTGACCTGTTAACTCGTATCCGTACTTCTCAGCAATTTGCTCTTGGAGGTGTTCGATTTCTTCACTGTGGAATTCTAGAACCTCGCCGGTGTTTACACAGACCATGTGGTCGTGATGATCACCGCGATCCAATTCAAACACCGAATGACCGCCATCAAAGTTATGACGCTCAACAAGACCTGCGCTTTCGAATTGAGTTAACACACGGTATACCGTCGCCAAGCCAACGTCTTCGCCCGACTCCATTAAAGATTTGAACACATCTTCAGCACTTAGGTGACGTTGCTCAGAAGACTCTAAGATCTGTAGGATCTTCACCCTCGGCAAAGTGACTTTTAAGCCTGCCTTTCTAAGTTCGTGATTTTCCACGTTAATTTTATCTCCGAGTCTATCCAGATTTGCGACAAATCAGTATTATCCCCGTTCATTTTCCAATGGGGAAGCCCTGATATGCAAAAAACAATACGTCTGATTTTAATTACGTCACTGATTGGGGTTTTTAGCGGCTGCTCGTACTTAAAATTTCCTGGCGTATACAAAATTGTCATTCAACAAGGCAATGTAATTACCCAAGAGATGATCGACAAACTTGAGCCGGGCATGACCCGCCGACAAGTACGCTTTGTTATGGGCACACCATTAATTGATGACCCTTTCGCACAAGACCGATGGGATTACTTTTACAGCTACACCAACCAAAAAGGTAAAGTATTCACACGTAATGTGACAGTAATCTTTTTAGATGACAAATTAGAACACTTAATTGCCAGCGACGAATTTAACCTTCCTCCAGCTTTTGGCGGCGAACCAGCACCTGAAGAAGCCACAGAGGATACAGAAGTAACGTCTGAGACACAAAGTGAATTAGAAGAATCTGTTGACGAATAACCCTGTATTTACAGGGTTATTTATCGCTAACCCATAAAAATTCGTTATTTTTAGCCTTAGTTTTTCTCTGTTTATTAGCCGTTATTCATTTTCGCTTTGTCTAAAAGCCGCAATATAAATCACGTTACACAAACGTTCTTGCGGCTTTATAAAACGCCTGCCTTAGCGACCCTTTTCTGATTACTACAAAAAACTCCTTACAAAAAAACCTTAGCCAACAGAACTCAAAATACACGGCTAACAAATTTTTCCGAAAGACACAAAGAAAACTCCAGCTAATCTAGATTCTCTAACGACACTAAAAAGTACTACCAATCTCAAAAGCTGTAAGTGATTGAATTTGTGAAGAAATTAGAAATTGCGCGTTCAATACTAGCCCGCCGATTAAATCACGGTTGATTGAATGAGAGTTTCCCAGAAGTTATTAGAAATTCCGACTCAAACACCTTCACAATTTCAGTAACTATTGATTACCGAAATTGACGATATAAACAAATAGGCGAGATCGAATGCGTTTGCAGGGCAAAAATTTACGGTAAAGAAAACCCTGAGTTGCTCAGAGCTTTCTAATCTTTTTCGGCGTCGTTTTTAGCGGCGCGACGGCGGCGGGCTTCTTTAGGATCGGATTTTAGCGGGCGATAAATTTCAACGCGATCACCACTTTCTAACACTTGTTCTTGAGGTGATTTTAGTCCCTTAACACCCAGCGCCTGACCAAAAATACCCATTTTTGCCGTCGCTAAATCAATTTCGGGAAATTCATTAACAATACCCGAACGCACAACCGCTTCCATAGCAGTTGTACCCTGCTCAACATCAATCGCTATGATTTGCTGTTTGTGTGGCAGCGCATAAGCCACTTCTACCGTAATGGTATTTTTACCACCTTCCATCAAAATCTCCGCTGTACATAGATCAACCAAACAATGTTGATTAGCCAAACAATGTTTTGCTACTAACCATAAATCTGTTTGGCGCGCTTACACAAAGCATCTACCTGATCGTTGGCAACGCTTTCAAAAAACTTACCGGCGGCCATGGCGATCAGTTTATTTTTAAACTCAAATTCTAGACGTAAATGAACCTTACAAGCGTGAGCCTCTAAAGCTGTAAAGCTCCAAAAGCCGCGAAAATATTTAAACGGGCCATCCACCAATTCTAGGTTGATACTGTCTGGCTCAATCATGGTATTACGTGTTGTAAACGCTTGGCTGATTTTGCCTTTGCCCAATTCCAAACTGGCGACCACAAAATCTTCACCACTTTCGAGAATTTTTGCCGAACGACAGCCATCCATAAATTGTGGATAACTTTCGATGTTTTTAACCAAATCAAACATCTGGTGATTGGAATAACCGACCAAAGCCGACTTTTCTACCTTTGTCACAACACTTCCTGATTTTTAATTCGAATATCAAACCAAAGCTCACGCCAAACCAATAAGCAAGCACTCACTCAGCGGCAAATAACGATTAACCAGACAATACTGGCGGCTTTTGTGACTTCTTTCGTCACTTAGGGAGTCGCGATTGTAGAGACCCAAACCTTAAATGCCAAGCTCGACGCCAAAGTGGCATTTGGGCACGGTAAGCATAATAGGTTCGCAAACAGCGCTTAAAAATCTATAGCCTAATAATTGGTAGAAAGGTTTTTAAGCCTGAACAACTAGCTCGCAACGACAGAATACAACGACAGGAAAGCGCGCAATTTAACGGCTTTTGCACTACGACAAAACGGTGCAAAGTTGCTAGTATGCGCCGCTTTCTTATGCCATCCATTAAAATTTGAACAGATAACTATGGTTACAAACTCAAGGGAGCACTTCGGCTCACGCATTGGATTTATTCTCGCCGCCGCAGGCTCCGCTGTGGGCATTGGCAACTTGGTGGGTTTTCCCGTCAACGCTGCTAAGAATGGCGGTGCAGCGTTTTTGTTTATTTACGCCATCTTTGTATTTTTAATTTGTGTTCCAGTTATGATGGCAGAACTCTCTGCCGGACGCGCAAGCCAGCGCGGGCCAATAGGTACATACAAACACTTCGCGCCCAACAACAAACTTTGGCACCTGCCCGGCGTACTCGCGATTATCACACCGTTTATGATCACCGTTTTTTATACGGTGCTGACCATTTGGATTTTTGGTTATCTGGTCGAAATTCTAACCGGTAATCTCGCTGCCATGACCAACGGCGATTACTTTGGCAATTTTATTAATTCAAAAATACTGTTCGGCTATTTATTGGTTGTTGCCATATTTGTTGGCGTCACCTTATTTTCGGGTGTGCAAAACGGTATTGAACGCGGCGCAAAAATTATGATGCCGGCGCTATTTTTTATGCTCATCGCCCTGGTAATTTTTATCTTAACCCGCGATAACGCCTTGGCCGGTGTACGCTATTACCTAGTGCCTGATTTCTCAAAAATTAATGCCTCGGTCATCAACGGCGCCATGTCACAGGCGTTTTTCTCTTTGTCATTAGGCATGGGAATTCTAGTCACCTACGGCTCGTATATGGAGCGCTTCGAGAATATCGCCAATTCCGCCAAAATGGTGGCTTTTGCCGATACCGCCGTCGCTTTCACGGCGGGCTTATTGGTTCTACCGGCAATTTTCTCGTTTAACCCAAACACCAATACCGAAGAACTCTCTAGCTCATCTGTTTCGCTAATCTTCACCTTTTTGCCGCAAATCTTTTTAGCCATGCAAGATTCCATTGGCTACCTTGGCGCCAGTGCTGTCGCAGCGATATTTTTTACCTTGGTATTTTTCGCAGCGCTTACCTCACTCATTTCCATTATCGAAGTACCTGTTGCTGCTGCCATTGATCAACTTTGCGTAAGCCGTACCAAAGCCGTAACCAGTGTCGGTCTTGCGATTATTGTCGCCAGCATTAGCTGTTTCGTATCCTTTGGTATGGTGGAGTTTTTCACCAAATTCACCTACTACGGCGGCGCTGATAAATCCTTCTTCGATGTTATTCTAGACGTGTTCTACGATACCGTTTTACCACTCAACGGCTTCTTGATTTGTATTTTTGTGGTTTACAAGTGGGGCAAAAATAACCTTTCCAAAGAAATTAGCGATGGTGCACCCGAGTACGAAAACTCGTTCTTACAAAAGTACTTGAATCTTGCTTTGGGAACCTTTATTCCGTTGATTTTGATACTGGTATTTATCAATACCGTATTAACCAAATACTTTTCAATATCGCTGATATAAACCAAAGACCATAAAACATTCACCACATCAATAACCCTAAGATACGAGTATTTTCATGGCTTCACGGGAACAATTTTCATCCAAAACTGGTTTTATTATGGCAGCGGCAGGCTCTGCCATTGGCCTTGGAAATATTTGGGGGTTTCCAACTCAAACCGCCAGTAATGGCGGCGCGGCGTTTGTGGTGGTGTATTTTATTTTGGCTTACTGCATGGCCTATCCGGCCTTAATGGCAGAATTGGTGATTGGCCGTCACTCTAAAAGTAATATTGTTACCGCATTAAAAGGTATTTCCGGTGATCGCGGTGCACCTTGGTTTGGTGTATTGGTGGGTATTTATGGCGTTGTTGTTGCCAGCTTAATTTTAAGTTTTTACGCCATTGTTGCTGGATGGATGCTGTCTTATTTAAGCGAGTCTGTCTTCAATATTGTTGGTGTTACCCAGTACAACGCTTGGTTTACCGAGTTTTCTTTCTTGCGCAATTTTGTGTTTTTAGCAGTATTTATGGCACTGACCATGTTCGTGATTTCTCGCGGTGTAACCGCGGGTATTGAACGCTGGTCAACTCGTTTAATGCCGTTACTGTTTATTTTATTGGTCGCGCTGATTATTTACGTGCTTACCCAAAAAGGTGCCAGCGAAGGCTTAAAAGTTTATTTACTGCCAGACTTTAATCAACTCAGCCCAAAACTTATTCTCGATGCCATGGGCCAAGCGTTCTTCTCGTTATCGCTCGGCGTAGGCACCATGCTGATTTACGGCTCGTATTTAAGCGAAAAAGAAAACCTGCCCAAACTCGGCGCCATTGTGACCTTTACCGATTCTGGTATTGCTTTTGTTGCAGGGCTGTTAATTATTCCGGCCATATTTGTAGCTCAAGAACACGGCACCACCATTTTTACCGAAACCGGCAGCCTAATCGCAGGGCCAGATTTAATCTTCCAAGTGTTGCCAACCTTGTTTGAATCCATGGGTTCTGTGGGTGTGTTTGTAGCCTTCGCGTTTTTCTTATTGATGTCGATTGCTGCACTGACTTCCAGTATTTCAATGCTTGAAGTACCGGTATCGCTTACCACCGAAGAAACCAATATGAAACGCCCAATGGCGACACTGATTATTGGCAGCGCGATTTTTGTGATCTCAATTATTATTCTGCTGAACTTTGGAGCCCTGTTTGGACTGGTTATCGACTTTACCACCGTCTACAGCCAACCTGTTTTGGGTATTTTACTGTGCGTATTTGTCGGCTGGATTTGGCACCGCAATCACGTCTTAAAAGCCATAAAAAGCGGTATGAACGACGCGGAGAATTCTTTCTTTTGGAAAATATGGCCCATGTACGTGCGCTTTATTTGCCCGATATTAATTTTGGCAAACTTTGTACAAAGCCTTCGCGGCTAAAAGAAATCTGCTTTTAGAAATAGATAGTCTGCTTTTAGAAATAGATAATTAGAAAAGACAACGTTAGAAAAAAACGAACGAAAGAAGCCTCTGATTAAATCATCGATGAGTTAGCCAGAGGCTTCTATTAATAAGTCAGCAATACCGCAACACAATCCTCAACGGCCAGAGTTCGCCGGCCGCATCACCAATACTACGCCCAACACAATCAACACAGCGCCAATAAAGAAAGCCGCGCTCAAGGTTTCGCCCAATAAAAAATACGCGTAGGTTGCGCCAAATAATGGAATAAACAGCGGAATGGTTGAGGTAATTAACGGCGGTAAAAATCGCGACGATAACGCAAAACCCAAGGTCGGCACGGCGGTAGACACCAAACCCAGAGCAATCATTAATAACACCGTGCGCGTGCTAATTTCTGCATTCAATTCACTATTCACACTGCCCGTTGCCAAGGCCACTATCACCAAACCCAAAGCGCCAAAGGCAAAAGTCATGGCAGAAACGCTGCTGGATTCTGGCGCCTTACCTTTTGCACCTAAACGCTGGTAAAAAAACGCATAAAACGCGGTAATTGCCGCCGAACCCAAGGCAAAGGTGTAACCCACAAAACGTGTTTTTGCGATGGACAGATTACTTAACTGCGGCCACGCCATAACCGCCATACCCACAAATGCCGCCGCCGCACCCACAAAATGCAAGCGCGGAATAGGCTCTTTGCATAACCATTTAATGATCAGCACAAAAATCGGTGGCGTGCACATAATCAGAGTAATTTCGGCCACCGTTGCCAATTGAAACGCGGTTGTGGCAAAGAGGTAATAACCCACAAACATCAATGCAAACACATAAGCCACAGGTTGCTTAAGCGACGCAAATAAGCGTGTGCGCGTTTGTTTAACCAATAGCAACACCGGCACAACAATGGCCGCAGCAATGAGCAAGCGGCTTGCGGTAATCACAAACGGCGAGATGGGCGGCAACAACCGCACAAACACACCGGTACCACCCCAGGTGAGTGATGTTAAGGCCGCAACCGCCAATGCTTGATTATATTTCATACTGCAAAAGCCTCTACCAATACGCTAAACCCAACAAAACCAACACGCTCAAATGCACACGCATCAGCCAAATATTTGGCTTTACAGAGACTTGCAAATAAACATTCAAAAATTACGGCAATATAATCGCGAATCACTACAAAATAACGCACAGCGCTATTTCATCCGCAGCGAATAAGCCGCTATAATCCGCCGCTATGGCAAATAATGCAAAAAAGAAAAAGTCGGGCAGCAACACCATTGCCCAAAACAGACGTGCACGTTTCGATTTTCACATAGAAGAAAAATTTGAAGCGGGCCTTGCCCTGCAAGGTTGGGAAGTAAAAAGCCTGCGCGAAGGCAAAGGCCAGTTAACCGATAGCTACGTGATCTTCAAAAACGACGAAGCATGGCTTTTGGGTTCGCAAATTCAACCCTTACTTTCGGCGTCTACCCATTTTGTAACCGACCCCAGCCGCACCCGCAAACTGCTGATGCACCGCAAAGAAATCAGCAAGCTGCAAGAAGCCACCGAGCAAAAAGGCCACACCATTGTTGCCCTATCGCTGTATTGGAAACATCACATGGTGAAGTGTGAAGTGGCCATTGCCAAGGGTAAAAAAATGCACGATAAGCGCGATACCGAAAAACAGCGCGATTGGGATCGCCAAAAATCCCGCGTGTTACGCGCCCGCTAAACCCCACACCCGCACCTGAAACCCCATCATAACCACTTAGTGATTAGAACTAACTGATGAGACTGGGTTATCTTGGACATCATCAGAACTTCCGATACACTCAATGCACAATAAAAATGTGTTGGGTGTTCTCATGACCGCTGGTAAAAAATATCGTTTCGCTTCTGTTTTGCTCTTAAGCGTTTTGTCTTACTCATTTAACGCAACTGCCGCAGACGAAAACAAACAAAATAACGCCGCCGGTGCTGCCCTACAAACCTGTAGAGTTATTCACACAGATGCAGAGCGCCTAGAATGCTACGACCGAGTGGCAAAACAATTTGCGCCGCCTACCTACAAAGGCAAACTCAGTTCCGTTACCGATCTGTTTAAACTCGACGCACCACATCGTTTACGCTACCGAAGCTACGGTTTTATTTTTGTGCTGTATGTGCTCGATGCCGATAAAAATATCGTACAAAACATACACCTTGGTGGCACCGGCGAAGACGAATACATTATTGAAGCACCAGGCACCTATTCGTTACAAATCGACGGCAGCGCCGGATGGGAAATTTGGTTAGAGCCTTTGGATACGCCTAACTAAACACATAGCGTTTAGCTGAAGAATTCACGAAAAGAATTACAAACTCAAAGATTCGTAGCTCAGGGAATTAGCTGCGAATTTTTGTTTTTGAATGTATAAATCTCGCAGTTCTCGTTCTGCATCTTCGTAAGTAAGCAATAAATCTTGAATCTCAGCACCATCAGATAGAGTCTCAGACCTTAACAGCCCTTCTAAATAAGCAATTTCCTTCTTTACTGCTTGCAAAGACATCAACACAGTGGCAATTGAAATACTATCCATGTTCTTTTCTCTTTTGAGCCTGAGCATTTGTAGCCAATATCAACAACGGTAACTGATTTAAATTGTTAATAAATTGAAAATCGCATTTTAAATTTTTGTTGTCAGATTAAATCATGGATGAGTTAATCAGAGGCACCTATAAGATTCCTAACCACGAGAATAGGTCACAATAAATCATTTACCATTAATTACTACTTTTGGGATTTTTAGCCGTAAAAAATGACAAAACTTACACATCACAAAAAAACACAAACAATGTTATTAAAAATACTCACATTCAGTTAAATCTCTAGCAACACATTTTTAGAAAACACTTTAATTTAGAGAACACGTTAAATTAATCAAAAAATTATTAGGCAATAAAATACCTCAGCCTGAGATTCTTCTAAAAAACGAACTCACTATTTAAATTAGAAAAAGACATTTTCTTTTGCAATTATCTAATTACTCTAAAAGTGATTTTTATGTCTGTTTTTTTGATGGATGTTTTTTAGGTTGGTTGTTGGATTTTAAAATGGCTTTTAGATGGGTTAAATTCGGCTTTTGGAATGCTTTAGTAATTTTCTAACACTTTGGTTTTAACCAATTTTGTAAAATAAATATTAACACTGTGTGGTGAGAAATAAGTCACGTTTTAAAATTCTATAAAAATTAAAATCGCGCAAATTCCGCTTCTGGTTGCAAAGGTTTTATTTCATTTTTCATTCTATAAGCACGCTTAATTATTTTATAAATCTGTTCCTCATCAAACTTTTACTAAAGGGATTTTCGCATGAAGTTAATACCCCGAGGGCAATATCTACAACTCAATACTCCCGGTATTGGCAAAGACGTGGTTTTTGCGCCCAATGTTCAAGAGCACGCCAAAGTTTTAATGAAAGCGGCTAATCGCGGCTACTACTATCCGTTGATGGCCATCAAACAGCTTAATGCGTTAGCGACCGGGTTAACCGGTAAACACAACGTATTTATTCCCAACGTAATTGATTTTAAAGCCAACAGCTTCCACAAGGTTGTGGTATTTGTGCCCGGCATTGCCGCTACTGTAGAAAAACGCTCCGACAAAATGCTGGTTATTACCGACTTAACACTGAGTAGCGAATACGAGAGTATTGCTAAGGGGAATCTACAGAAACCCGGTGTGTATAGCGTTGTAAAAAAGGGAGAGACAGAGATTGAAGTCAAATTTAGAAACAATGGGCGAATTTTGTCTAAAGACGGCAGGCAGGTGGTGATCTCTAGTACGAACTACGAGAGTCCTCGAAAAGCCGCGGAGGAAGCACTTGAGCGCTTAGATGATATATTTGGTGGTAACTCCTCCTTAAAATGTGATTTTGATCTACTCTATTCACCCTTGGGTGACAAACTGAATGGCATGCGCAATTATAACCCAGCAAAAGTTAATCAAACCTACGGTTTTGCTGGATTATTGGCCGATACTATGGAGCAATCTAAAAATAAAAAAGACATTGAATGGACCTCTGAACGCGGTGGTTCTGTGGTCTTAACCCAAGCCTTAATGGCCCTCGCCGCCAAGGATGTTTCGTTTAAGGACCAAAAGCATATTGTAAAAATGTGCTGGGCCACCTCTAACCCGCGGCCGGCCTACGATGCTATTATAAAATTAAAGATGATCCCGGATAAAAACCTGTTTAACAGCAACAGCCATATTCGCGCTAGCTTAAGCGCATTCAAGGGCAATTTAAAGCGGGTTAAGCGAAAAGATGACCCCTATAATTACCGCGACCTATTAAAAAGTACTGGCAACGGCGGCATGGCCTTTAATACCCTCGCCGGTGCGGGCGTTTTGGTGGCAGGCACGGCCTTATCCGGTATGCCCACCGGGGTAATTGGCGCGGCGGGTTTGGTCACGGGTGCGGTGGGCGGTATTCAATTTGCCTACAGTAAGTTTAAAGAAAGAAATCTACGGCGGTAACTTTATGTGGGACTGGTTAAAGTTTTTCCCCTATGCAGCTGTATACCCCAAGCGGAGAGAACATTTAGAAATACAGGGGCCATATTTTTCAAAACCGCGGCAGAACAAATGGTTTTTTGGGGATTCCGTTTTTTATTTTAATGCCCCTTGGGCAAACCCAATACTTAGCATTGACGGGTACGGTTCCAGTGTAAATGCCAAACATCCAAGAGGTAGGGATCTCTGCGCACCTCCTAGAATAGTACCCAACTACCGTCCCGATGCTCGCCGCTACCAGTGGCATGACACGGCATTTTACCGCAATACTTGGTACTTTGTCGGCGCTTGGTTTGTGGGCGAAAAAGCCCGTTTAGGTGCCTCCGCTGTAATACTTACTGCGCATAAAGGCTCTCTCTTTAAAGAAACCAAGTTGTTTCATCCCCGAGTATTTGAATCCGCTATAGCCAATTACTTGGATGATCTTTATGGCTACGATCGATCCGGTAAAAGACCTCATTATCGCGGCCCCTTACATTGGCGTGTATTACCCTTAAGCGACAGTATCCAAGGGGTGGTGTGCGATATACACCAGATTCATAACGGCAGTCGAGACAATCCCGACTTACGACGTTTAGTATTTTTTCCAGTCTCAACCCATCAGTTTGTGCGTATTACTTTTAATCTAGGAGGGGTTGATATTTATCATGATGAGCTAAGAGCCAAACCTATGTTGGATTTGACTGATTCAATTATCAATTCCATGCGTTTGCAGGTTGGGCCGAAGACGCAGGCAGAGTGGGATAAGGTAAAGGCGACCTGTGATGATATGTCTATTGCGAACACCTTTGGTGAACTTGCTTGGCCGTTATTCGAAGAGAAAAAATCTAGGAAAAAACCCGAGGTGGATATTACGCCCAACGATACTCCAATCGAAATATCCAAGGTTATAAACCAACACAAATGACGCACTGGTTAGACCGGTTAAAATTCTTTCCATTTGCGAAAGCCCAATATACACGGCCGGTAGTCACAGAAATACGCGGCCCGTATTTTTCAAAACCACGCCAAAACAAATGGTGCTTTGGCGATTCGGTGTTTTATTTTCATGCGCCACGAGCAAACCCAGTATTAGGTTTTGATGGCTGTGGCCGCTCTGTTGATGCCATGCACCCCAGAGGTAGAGAAGACCTCTGTGCACCTTTCAGAACAGAACCCAACTACCGTCTCGATGCTCGTCGTTACCAGTGGAGTGTGATACCGTTTTACCGCAATACTTGGTATTTTGTGGGGGCTTGGTTCACGGGAATGGAGACTCGTTTGAGTGCCTACGGTGTAATACTTACTGCGCATAAAGGCTCTCTCTTTAAAGAAAGCAGTTTGTTTCATCCCCGAGTATTCGAGTCAGCCATAGCGAATTATCTAGATGACATCTATGGCTATCGTCGTTCGGGTAAAAAGCCCGTTTATCGTGGCCCCTTACATTGGCGGGTATTCCCCCTAAGTGGCAGTATTCAAGGTGTAGCATGCGATATACACCAGATTCATAACGGCAGTCGAGACAATCCCGAGGTTGACCGCCTCGTTATTTTCCCCGTATCAACCGACCAATTTGTGTGCATTACGTTTAGCTTTGGCAGTATTGAAATATACAGGGATGAGTTAAGAGCTAAACCCATGTTGGCATTGACCGACTCGATTATCAATTCCATGCGTTTGCAGGTTGGGCCGAAGACACAGACAGAGTGGGATAAGGTAAAAGCCACCGGTGATGATATGTCTGTTACCGAAACCTTTGGTGAACTTGCTTGGCCGTTATTTGAAGAGAAAAAATCTAGGAAAAAAACCGAAGTGGATATTACGCCGATCGATACACCAAAAGTTATTGCTCAACACAAATGACACGCTGGTTAGACTGGTTAAAATTCTTTCCGTATGCAAAAACCCAATATACACGGCCCGTAGTAACCGAAATACGCGGCCCCCTACATTGGCGTGTATTACCCCTAAGTGGCAGTATTCAAGGTGTGATACAACCTACCTGAATATAAATCTTCTATAGGAAAAATCATGGTGTAATCATCCCAATTAAGATTACCGTCAATTAATTGATAGCCTAAAAAACGAGCCTCGGATTTGTATTTTTCGTAATCTGGGTGGCCATTAGAAAAAATAAAAGGTGCGAAATCGATAATCTGTATATGACCATCATTAAACATAATCTCAAGAATATGAGATTTTTTATGAACAACCTTATCGATTAATAATTCCGGCATTTTTACCCTTTAAAAAATTATTTTTTTCAGTTACACACAAATTATTTCTTATTTTAGCAAATCACCTAAAGAGCCCACCTCATTAACAGACACGCCGTAAATATGTCCCTGTAGGCTCGCTTGCAGCATCCCTGCTGCAAACGGCCTGTTAATCAGGCGGAGGCTTTTTTGAGTGAATGCGTTTCTTCGATTTTAAATTTTGTTTCTGATTTTTTAAAGAAACACGACAACGTTAAACAGATACATTAATTTAAAATCTGCGCGCGAAAAATTATTGCATGCAATAATTTTAAAAAACGCGTCTGAATATTCACAATCAGTTCTCGTGCGTCTGCTTTTAGTTTAAACCTGCAAACTAACGCTTTAATTCTAGGAGCCTCTGATTAACTCATCCATGATTTAATCAGAGGACAGAAATTGAAAATGCGATTTCCAATTTCTTCACAATTTCAATCACTTACAGTTCTTGAAATTGACGACACATCCTTGTGTCGCGAGAAACTCTAGGTTAATCAGAGTTTCCTCTACAATTTAATCATCATTATTCATTTACCTTCTTTTTTGTGAAGGACAAAAAGCAGTACGATAAAAAGATTAAAACCCCCACCAATAAACACACGTCCCTTGGCAATACTCAGTTTCTCAGTTAGTATTTCGCCCTTGCTCGGTGGAGCAATACTAAGTTTGGAGCCATCCAAGCCCTGATTACCCGAATTCGGGGGCGATTAGGATTCGACGACGGTGACAAAACTTTGAGTGCATGTGGTGATGACAGCCAATCACCTTAATCCAAAGCTGTACATTAATAGTTGCAAACGATGACAACTACGGTGCTCAACTAGCTGCTTAATTGCAGCCTAATTGATGTACCTTCTAGCCGCCACGGCCGCTAGCGGTTGCTAACAAGATGCCCGTATCGCGTTAGTAACTGTCATATAGAATGGGATCGCAGCAAAGCATGCTTGGGGCGGCGCTGTTAAATAATTACCAAGATCGCATCACTCGCCCTGCCCGTTGGGCCGCTTGGTGCTAAATCAATAAACGGACCTAAACATGTAGAGCTTAAAGCGGCGCGCTGGCGGACGCGGGTTCAAATCCCGCCGCCTCCACCAAATAAATAACCCTGCCATCGCAAGATGGTAGGGTTTTTTATTGCCTGAAAGTCGGTGTTTTTAATGCTCAAATGCCTTGATCTCGAATATCTGGAGTTCACCAAAGTAAGTGAAAGCACTTTGGTACAACTTAGGGAACTATTGCCACTCTTTACCACATTTTAGATCCATGCCTTTAGCAAAGCACGCAGAACACTCCTAAATTTGGCATAATCATTTAGTGCGCAATTGGGTAGGCTGACAACAATTTTAAACGACTTTAGTATTTTAATCGGGTGCATACCAATATGACCACCGAACCCTGGGTCACTGCCCTCGACGTAGCCCAACACCTGGGCATCGCCAAAGATACCGTCTACCGCTGGCGCGAACGCAAAGGTCTGCCCGCTCATAAAATCGGCCGGCTGTGGAAGTTTCAGCTGTCGGAAGTGGATGAATGGGTGCGGGCAGGTGGCGCGGATGACGATGTAACCAACAACAGCAACACGATTGAATAAATGATTAGGATTATCGAATGCAAAACGCACCACACCAAAACCTGGTCGGGTTTATCTGGAACATCGCCAACAAACTGCGCGGCCCTTATCGCCCACCCCAATACCGCCGGGTGATGCTGCCCTTAATCGTATTACGTCGCTTCGATCTGGTACTGGCCGAAAACAAGCAAAAAGTGCTGGATGAAAAAAAACGCTTGGAAGATAAAGGCATCACCGGCCCCGCGTTGGAAAAAGCTCTGTCGCGTATAGCCGCCAATGACCGCAAGCAGGAGCTGTTCAACACCAGCGGTTTTACCTTTGAAAAACTGTTGGGTGATGCACCCAATATCGCCGGCAACCTGATTGCCTACATTCAGGGCTTCTCGCCGCGCGCCCGCGATATTTTTGACAAGTTTGAATTCGAAACCGAAATCGCCAAGCTTGACGAAGCCAACCGATTATTTTTGATCATTAAAGAATTCTGCTCACCCACTATCGACCTTTCGCCCAACAGCCTCAGCAACTTGCAAATGGGTTACTTGTTTGAAGAGCTGGTGCGCAAATTTAACGAGCAGGCCAACGAAGAAGCCGGGGATCACTTCACCCCGCGTGAAGTCATCCGCCTGATGGTGCAACTGCTGTTTACCGGTGAAGACGGCATTTACGAGAAAGGCATTTACCGCAGCGTGTACGACCCAACGGCAGGTACTGGCGGTATGCTGTCTGAATCGGAAAAATTTATTTGTGGCGATGGCATCAGTGCAGGCTTAAACCCCGATGCCCATATCGAACTCTTCGGCCAGGAGTACAACCCTGAGTCTTACGCCATTTGCTGCGCTGACTTGTTGATAAAAGACGAACCCATTAACAACCTGATTTACGGCGATACTCTCGGCATTAAAGACGCCAAAAACAAAACCAACGGCTTTGTTGCACATGACGGCCACCCGGATAAAAAATTCCATTACATGCTGGCCAACCCGCCCTTTGGCGTGGAGTGGAAACCCGAAGAAGACTTTGTGCGTGAGGAATACAACAACCTCGGCTTTAACGGCCGTTTTGGCGCTGGCCTGCCGCGCATTAACGACGGCTCGCTGCTGTTTTTACAGCATATGATCGCCAAAATGCACCAGCCGCCGAAGATGGTTAACGATAAAAATGAAGGTGGTGATGGCTCCAAAATCGCCATCGTCTTTAACGGCTCGCCACTGTTTACTGGCGATGCCGGTTCCGGCGAATCCAATATTCGCCGCTGGATTATCGAACGCGATATGCTCGATGCCATCGTCGCGCTACCCGATCAGATGTTCTACAACACTGGCATATACACCTATGTGTGGATCGTCACCAACAAAAAGCCCGCCCACCGACAAGGTAAAGTGCAACTCATCGACGGCACCCGCCATTTCAAAAAAATGGATAAAAGCCTGGGCAATAAACGCAATGAACTGTCAGACGATCACATTAAAGAACTGGTGCGCCTGTATGCCGAATACGAACACGATGCCCAAAGCCAGGTATTAGTGGATGGCAAAAGTGAGGCCCGCGTGTGCAGCAAACTGTTTGATAACCAGGATTTCGGCTTTTTAAAAATCACTGTCGAGCGGCCGCTGCGCTTGAACTTTCAGGTGAGTGCCGAGCGCATTGCCAAGCTGGATGAGCAAAAAGCCTTTAGCAATTTAGCCACCAGCAAAAAGCGCAAAAACGAAGCCGCCTATGCGGCCGAAGTGGCAGCCGGTGAGGCGCTGCAAGCAGCGATTAAAACCCTGCTCGAACAGATGAATGGCGAAACCCTGTATAAAAACCGAACCCAATTTGAAAACCTTTTAAATAAGGCCCTAAAAAAAGCGGAACTCAAACTCGGCGCACCGGTGAAAAAAGCGATTTTAGCCGCACTCAGCGAGCGTGATAAAACTGCCGATATTTGTACCGATGCCAAAGGCAACCCGGAAGCCGATAGCGAGCTACGCGATACCGAAATTGTCAGCCTACCCGCCAATATCGCCCTACCGTTGCCGCTGGGTTTTGATAACGAAACCGGCCACGATCAGTTATTGGCCTTGGTGAAAGATCACTGCGAGGATTACCTCAAAGCCGAAGTGCTGCCCCATGTGCCGGATGCCTGGATAGACCACAGCAAAACCAAAGTGGGTTACGAAATTCCGCTAACGCGGCATTTTTATGTGTACCAGCCACCACGCCCATTGGATGTGATTGCCGGTGAAATCAGCCAGCTGGAAAAAGAGATTGTGGCTATGCTGGGTGAGGTGGTTTGATGGGTTCTTACAGTACCTACTCTAGCTACAAGCCTTCGTGCCTTGAATGGCTTGGTGATATACCTACGACTTGGAAAACGACAAGGGTTAAGTTTCTGGGCGATCTGATTTTAGGGCTTACTTACTCGCCAGATGACGTTGTTCGCGATGAAGGGTCACTAGTCCTGAGGTCATCTAACATTCAAAATGGAAAATTGGATTTAGCTGATCGTGTCTATGTAAATAGAGACATTCCCAAGAAAATCGTAACTAGAAAAAATGACATCCTTATATGCTCACGAAACGGAAGTAGAGCCCTAATTGGTAAGTGTGCATTGCTAACTGAAGAAGTAGAAGGACAGGCATTCGGCGCATTCATGACAGTGCTTCGTTCAGAGTATGCCTCATTTCTGTATTACGTTTTAAACTCGTCGTTATTCAATTTTCAGTCAGGTCGTTTTTTAACATCAACTATTAACCAGTTAACAACACAAACATTAGGCGATTTCGAAATTGCGCTTCCTCCTATAGAAGAACAACAAACCATCGCCCGTTTCCTCGATTTCAAAACCGCACAAATCGATGCGCTGATCGCCAAGAAAAAAGCCCTGCTCGACAAACTCGCTGAAAAGCGCACCGCCCTGATCAGCCACACCGTCACCAAGGGGCTTGATCCCACCGTGCCGATGAAAGATTCGGGGGTGGAATGGCTGGGGGAAATTCCGGAGCATTGGGATGCGAAGCGGCTGAAGTTTACTGTCTCGATATTTGGCGGCGGAACACCGAATACTGGCAAGCCCGAATATTGGAATGGCGATATTCCTTGGGTATCTCCTAAAGACATGAAGCTGGACTTTATCGCTACAACCGAAGATTACTTGACCGAGATTGGCGTTGCAGAAAGTGCGACGAAAATAGTGCCTGTAGATTCAGTATTGATCGTTGTCAGGTCTGGGATTTTGCGGCACACCATTCCGGTGGCCAGAAACACTGTTGAAGTCTCTCTCAACCAAGACATGAAGGCGCTGGTTACAGATGAGAAACTACGCCCAGGATTTTTACACTGGTTGATCAACGGGCTGCAAAACGGACTTTTACCAATTTGGAGCAAACAAGGCTGCACTGTCGAAAGCATCGAAATGGATTACATGAGAAATACCGTAATTCCACTGCCCCCCGTTATTGAGCAAGATGCGATCATCGAGGAAATATCAAAACTAACCGCATCGGTTAACACTCAAATCGACAAGGTATCGAGTGTTATTACAGCACTGAGTGAATACCGTTCCGCTCTAATCACCAACGCCGTCACAGGCAAGATTGATGTGCGTGACTGGGAGGCGGCATGAGCGAGTCAACCGTCACGGGTAAGGCCGCTCCTGCGCATCCCTGCGCCCGCGGCATTTGGGATATCCTGCCCTTCATCAATGTGCGCGGTTTTGATGTCACCACTACTACTCCACGGAAGGAAAATACCCATGCCTAAATCACCTATTTCAAGCCAGCACCACGCCACTTTTGAAGGCATCCGCCAAACCGATGAGGCTGGAAATGAATTCTGGTCAGCAAGGCAATTAGCCAAGGTGCTGGAATACTCGCAATACCGCCACTTTTTACCGGTGATGGATAAGGCGCGGGAAGCCTGTACCAACAGTGGCCAGAAGGTGGCCGACCATATGGAGGAGTTCCTCACTATGGTCGATATCGGCTCCGGGGCCAAGAGGCAGGTCGAGGATGTGCGCTTGTCACGCTATGCCTGCTACCTGATTGTGCAAAATGGCGATCCATCAAAGGCAGTCATCGCCAACGGCCAAACCTATTTTGCCCTGCAAACCCGCCGACAAGAGCTGGAAGACAGTGCCAAATTTGCACAACTGAGCGAAGATGAAAAACGCATCGCCATTCGCAATGAACTGGCCGAGCACAATAAATACCTAGCGGCAGCGGCCAAAGATGCCGGTGTAGAAACCCCGCTGGATTACGCCATATTTCAGGATCACGGTTATAAGGGCTTGTATGGAGGGCTGGGCGCAAAAGACATTCACGCCCGCAAAGGTTTAAAAAAGAGCCAAAAAATCCTCGACCATATGGGCAGCACTGAGCTGGCAGCGAACTTGTTCCGCGCCACCCAAGCCGAAGAAAAGCTCAAACGCGATCAGGTCAGCGGCAAGCAGCAGGCCAATCAAACCCATTTTGAGGTGGGCAAGAAGGTGCGCCAGACCATTGCCGAATTAGGCGGCACCATGCCCGAAGCCCTGCCAACGCCGGAACAGAGCATCGCTCAGGTAAAAAGCAGCCAGAAGAAGCTGGAAAAAACACAAGCACCAAAAAACAAAAAGCCCCGATGACACACACCGAGGCTAGCTTGATCCGCTGCTATCTGACCTACAGCGGGCGACCGGGCACCCCCAATCCGCATGGGGCGCACTGTACTAAATCCAGCCGCCAAGAATCAACGGAAGAATGACCATGCACATAGAAAGCGACTTTGAAAACGACATTGAACAAGCTTTGATCAGCCTCGGCGGCTATAAAAAGGGCAACCCAAAAGCCTATGACCCGGAAACAGCGCTGTTCCCCGCCGATATTGTGGCCTTTGTGCAACAAACCCAGCCCAAAATCTGGACACGGCTCACGGGGCTGGATGCCGCCAAAGCCCCGGCCATGCTGATTGATAGTCTGGTGAAGGAGCTGGCGGTAAAGGGTTCGCTGGCCATTTTGCGCGAGGGCTTTAAATGCGTGGGTAAAACCGTGCGCCTCGCCTATTTTGCCCCCAATACCGGGCTGGACCCGGCCAGTACCGAGCGCTTTGCCGATAACCGCCTGACCATTATTCGGCAGGTGAATACGAAAAGCGGAGCCATTCCCGATGTGGTGCTGGCGGTGAACGGCCTGCCGGTGGCGACCCTGGAGCTGAAAAACCCGATGTCGGCCACGCGCTGGAATGTGGAGCACGCCAAGGCGCAATACCGCTTTGAGCGCGACCCTAAGGAGCTGCTGTTTGCCTTTAAACAGCGCTGTCTGGTGCACTTTGCCGTGGATACCGAGCAGGTATACATGACCACCAAACTGGAAGGCAAAGATACCTTCTTTTTGCCCTTTAACCTTGGGCATAACCATGGTGCCGGTAACCCACCGGCAGCCGGTGATGTGCGCACTGGCTATTTGTGGCGAGAAGCGCTCACCCGCGACAGCCTGATGGATATTCTGGCGCGGTTTATCCACCTCGATATCGAAGAAAAAACCGTCGTTACCGAAAAAGGCATCAAGCGCCACCGCAAAGAAACGATGATTTTCCCCCGTTACCACCAGCTGGATGCGGTGCGCGCGCTCACAAGCCATGCCCAAGCCAATGGCTCTGGCCATAATTACCTGATTCAGCATTCGGCAGGTTCCGGTAAATCCAACTCCATTGCCTGGCTGGCGCACCGCTTAAGCAGCTTGCACGATGCCTTTGATGAGAAGATATTTCATTCGGTAGTGGTCATCACCGACCGGCGCGTGCTCGACCAGCAATTGCAAGACACCATCTTCCAGTTTGAACACAAGCTGGGCGTGGTGCAGAAAATCGACGAAAACACCCAGCAGCTGGCCAAGGCGCTGGCCGATGGCGTGCCGATTATTATTTCCACCATTCAGAAATTCCCGTTTATTACCCAGGCCATTCGTACCATGGAAGCTAACGGCAAGGGCGTGGCGATCTCTACCGAAGGCAAGCGTTTTGCAGTGATTGTGGACGAAGCCCACAGCTCGCAAAGCGGTGAAACCGCAATGGAGCTGCGCAAAATTTTGAATAAAGACGGCATTGAATCGGCCATTGCAGAGCAACTGCTGGATATAGATGACGACGCACTGAGTGAGGAAGCCAAAAAAGAATTACTGCGCGAGCAACTTAAGCGCGCCAAGCAACCCAACCTCAGCTTTTTTGCCTTTACCGCCACACCCAAATTTAAAACCCTGGCGGTATTTAATGAGCCAAATCCAAAAACAGGTAAGCCACCGTTCCATCACTACAGCATGCGTCAGGCCATTGAAGAAGGCTTTATTCACGATGTTTTGGCGCACTACACCTGCTACAAGCGCTATTACAAGCTGATTCAAAAAGTAGAAGCCGACCCGGAAGTGCCGCGCCGTAAAGCAGCTCGCGCACTGGCACGCTTTGTTGAGTTTCACGATTATGAGATCGCGCAAAAGGTGGAAGTGATTGTGGAGCATTTTCGCACCCATACCCGCCATAAAATCGGTGGTCGCGCCAAAGCCATGGTGGTCACCGGCTCGCGCGAACACGCGGTGCGCTACAAACTGGGCTTTGATAAATACATCAAAGACAAAGGCTATACCGATGTGAAATCGCTGGTGGCCTTCTCCGGTGAAATTACGCTAAAAGAATATGCCGACAAAAAATTCACCGAAGTGACTATGAATAACGGCATTAAAGAATCAGAACTGCCGGAGAAATTCAACACCGAGGAGTATCAGGTGTTATTAGTGGCCGAGAAATATCAAACCGGTTTTGATCAGCCACTACTGCACAGTATGTATGTAGACAAACGCCTGTCGGGCATTCAGGCGGTTCAAACCCTGTCACGCTTAAACCGTACCACACGCGGAAAAACCGATACCTTTGTGCTCGATTTCGTCAATGAGCCGGAAGATATCTACACCGCTTTTAAGCCCTATTACGAAACTACCGATAAAGGTGAAGACACCGACCCACAACAGCTCAATACATTGGCGCATACACTGGCTGGATGGAAAGTATTTACCGAGTCGGAAATCAGTGCCTGGTGTGAAATCTGGTTCCGCAATCGCTTAAACCCCACCGGTGGTGAGCACAAAAAACTGAACGGCATTCTTGATCTAGCAATCGAGCGCTACAAAGAACTGGCCGAAGAAGGTCAGGCGTTATTCAAAAGCCAGTTGGTGAGTTTCAGAAATCTGTATGGTTTTGTTTCGCAGATTATTCCGTATCAAGACTCTGACCACGAAAAGCTCTACACCTATGCGCGTTTTCTGCTCACCAAGTTGCCACGCAATCCGGATAACCGCACCGTGCAAGTAGATGATGAAGTGGAGCTGAAATACTACCGCCTGCAGAAAATCAGCGAAGGCGCGATTGATTTAAAGGTGGGTGAACCCGAAGCGCTTTACGGCCCCACTGAAGTGGGTACAGGCCAAGCCGACGAAGAAGTGCAGCTCTCGACATTAGTGGATAAATTAAACGAACGCTTCGGTACTGAGTTTACTCCTGCTGACCAATTGTTTTTTGATCAGGTGCGCGAAACCGCCGTGGCAAATGAGCAATTGCGCCAAGCTGTGATGGCCAACAGCATGGAAAACTTTGAGCCGGTATTTAACAAGCAACTTGAAAACCTGTTTATTGAGCGCATGGACGGCAACGAGGAGATTTTTGTACGCCTGATGAACGACGAGGCATTTCGGAATATCGCCGCCAGCCATTTGATGCGGGCGGTGTATCAGCAGATTCGCACTTCGGACAAAAACGTGTGAGCCATTGAGGTGTTGCCTCTACCCGCAGCACTCCGCACCGGCCTGCACCACCCTCGTAAGCTGGTTTTGCTATAAGCCGCATACGCCACCAATAAACAAACCCTGCCATCGCACGATGGTGGGGTTTTTATTGGCCGAAAGCCGTTGTTTTTAATGCTCACACGTCTTGAATTCACCAAAGGTGCCGATTGTTCGCAAAGGAGAGCCACGGATGAGTCAAATAAATACTCATAGCCCCAAATTTGAATTAACTTCCTATATGAAATTTTATTCTAAAATCCTCGTGCAGGTGGCTCCAGTGCTCTTTGAGTTTTTGTTTGTGTGTTTCATTTATGGGAAGGTCTTTGATTGCGTCTTGCCATAGGTTTCGGGCTTTTTCTACAACATCATTTAAATGTGGTTTAATTGCTCGCCAAGGAATATTGGCGTGCTCGGCCCATGATTGAAAATGCGTAAGAGAGACGTTATACCAGTCTTTGGTTTTTCCTAAATTAAGCGCAAGGTTTTGTTCGTTATTGATGTATACGTTTGTGGTAAGAATATCGTATGCGGGTGAAAGTCTTGGGGTGATTTTATCACTATAAATTAAACTCCAATTTTTTAAGTGTGCATCGCCATTAGCCAACAAAATGTTTACGAGTAATCGTCGAGCAAATTGCTGTGCATCTGCCAAACCATTACCAGAATATTCATAAATAATACGCCCTATTTGTTCGTAGTTTGCTGCGTAATATTTTTCGTGAGGGTATTTAACCAATACTTGGGCAAAATCCTCCATGTGAATACGAGTATTATTTTCGCGATCAAATCGTTTAATCGCGAAAGCGAGTTTTTCATTCGGTAAGTTTATCTGTGGTAGGTTATCGAGTTTATTCAGCTCAACCAGTTTAATTTCTGGAATGTCTACACCCACCAATTCTGCGAGTTTCATTGCAGTGTATTCATTAAGCGGCACATCTTTATGCTTGGTAGAAGGTGTTTTTACAATCCAATCGCCCAACATATTACTTTTAGTAAGATTGTAGCGTCCATCCTGTTCTTTCATGGAGAATTTCATTTGAACACCGGCTAACGAAAATTTATTTTCCGGTGAAATTCTATCGAATTTTATAGGAAGAACTTTACCGTGAATATTCAAAATGCTCTCTGGAACATCGTTTGGTTCAACAGGTTCGACAATTAAAGCACCCGGCAGGTCTGCGCCTAAATAAGAGAGAATATGAAATTCATTATCGATGTGAACTTTAAGCTCTTGAGCTATCAGTTCTCTTAAAGATCCCTCTGGTAACAAATTAGATAAGACGGGATGCAGCTTTTGATTTCTCGCCCACTGCTCTGTCATTATTTTTTTAGCGTGCGGGAAAGTAGGATGAGTAATTAAGCTAAAAGTTGGGCGGTTTGGATCGTGCTTAAATTCGTCCGCAAAGTTCAGAATATTTCTGCCACTTTTAAAACCCACTAAATGGCCAACCAGCCTTCCGTGCAGGCTCAATTTAAGTACCTTGATTTCCTCAGCGCGGTCACCGCTCATGATTCGTCCCCTAACAAATCTTGCCATGGATCATCGGAAAGCCGTTGTTTTTTCTCCGGGCTTTCGGGCTGGTTCGCTTGTAGTGCGGGTTCTTTATCGGGTTCGTAGCTTTTTTGTTCGAGCAGCTCAATAACAGCGTTTAGCTTTTCTTTTGGTATGAGCATGAGTTCGCTATCTAGGCCCTTCGCAATTAGCTCTAAGGTATCTAATCTCGGATTTCCCTTAGATTCTAGGCGCTGATACTGCTGGCGAGATACACCTACGCGCAGCATCATGTCGTTTTGCTTAAGATTTAGCTCTAATCGCCGCTGTTTGATTTGATGAAGTATCGAATTCATAACCGTAAATACATAAGTTGCTTTTTATTGAATAAGAAACATATTAGTTGCTTTTGAGCACTTATAGCAACTTATAAGTTGTTTTTTTATGTGCCAGCTGCTTTCAATCATCAATCACATAAAAACCTTGGTCTTAGGTTAAAAAAACTTAGCTTTATTTGTGCTCTCCTGCTATGAATGCAACTTAGTTTTACGATTACACCTTTCATTAAACAACGCCCTTTTTCCTGCTAGCAAGGACTCCTTTTGTGCTAAAAACCCTGTTTGTTGTTGATAACAACGATGATTCACCGTTTCCTGAAACGTCTATTAGTTTTGATGATTATCTGCGTGATTACCCGAAGATTGGCGAGCCAAAAACTCGCGTGGTGAATTTGTGCGATACTTCGCGTTATTTAAGCAAAGGCTATTATTGTTCGCTGCTGGCAGAGGCTCGTCACCACGGTGCCATTCCGAGTGTGAAAACCATTAATGCGCTGCGCGGTGAAGGGGCGATTTTGTGGCTTAAGAAGAATCAGATTAAAGACGACGACATGCCTACCGAGCAGCAGGAGTTTATCCTGTGCATGGGTAAACCACTGGATGGTCGTTACGGTTCGATTGCGGTAAAGGTTTTTAATGAATGGCCGGCGCCGTTGCTTAAGGTTACGTTACTGCCGGATTCTGGCGGTGTACGCGTTCAGGTTCAGCGTTGCAGTATAAAAGCGTTATCGCCAGAGCAACACGCGGTAATGACGCAAATTCTGGAGCTTAATGCGAATTCGTATTGGAAAAAGCAAAAAGGCGATAAGCGTGCGCGCTGGAATATGGCCATGCTTGTGAATAAAGCGGAGAAGGTGCCACCGAGTGATAAGAGCGCGCTAAACCGTTTTGTAAAAGCCGGAGCTAAGCTGGGTATTGCTGTGGATATTATCGAGGCGTACGAGCTTACGAATCTTAATCAATACGATGCGTTGTTTATTCGTGAAACCACGGCAATTAATCACCCAACTTATCAGTTAGCAAGCCGTGCCGAAGAATTGGGTTTGGTTGTAATGGACGATACCCGCTCGATTTTGCGTTGCTGCAATAAAGTGTATTTACACGATGCCTTTAATTATCAAAAAGTACCCAGCCTAAAAACCGAATTTATTTTGGATGACAGCCCGCAAACGCTGGATAACATCGAACAGGCTTTCGGGTATCCGATGGTCATCAAAATGCCGGAAGGTTCGTTTTCTAAGGGTGTGTTTAAGGTTAAATCTCGCGAAGAGCTTGAAAATACCTGCCAAACGTTGCTTAAAGACTCTGCGATTTTATTGGTGCAAGAATATCTGTTCACCGAATATGATTGGCGTATTGGCATGATTAACGGCCGAGCGTTTTATGCTTGTCGTTATTATATGGCGCGCGGCCACTGGCAAATTTATAACCATGGTTCGTCGCGAAATTTCTCCGGCGGTTTTGATGCGCTACCAACCTTTGAGGTACCACGCCCCGTGCTAAAAGCCGCGTTAAAAGCCGCCGCTGCGGTGGGTAACGGCCTTTACGGTATCGACATTAAAGAGGTGGATGGCAAAGCCTACGTGCTAGAAGTCAACGACAACCCAAGCATTGATCACAAAGTTGAAGATGCTTATTTAGGGGATGAGCTTTACATGCAAGTAATGGGTGAGTTTTTGAATCGATTGGAACAGCGTGGCCACTGAATTCGTAAAAATTTCTGGTACAGCATTAGCGATAATTTGTGGTTGGGCGACAACGTCGCCCGTAAGGCACCGATATAAATGACCAACGCAGAACATTCTTTTGCTATCAACGCGGCAACGCTTACCGATTTAAATTCGTTGATAGAATTGGAAACCGCTTGTTTTAAAACCGATCGTTTGAGCGCACGAAGCTTTAAACGTCATATTCAATCGCCCAATTCTAGCTTGCTAGTAATTCGCAATGAGGAACAAAAATGCATTGCCTACGGACTGGTGCTGTATCACCAAGGCACTCGTCTGTCACGCTTGTATTCTTTGGCCGTTAGCAGTAATTACCGCGGCCAAGGCTTGGCATTAATGTTGTTGAAGCAATTGGAATCTTTAGCGGCAAATAACGAACGTCACTATATGCGCCTTGAAGTTGCCAAACATAATCAAAAAGCCATCGACCTTTATGCGGCAAACGGTTATCGCGTGTTTGGCGAATATCAAGATTACTACGGTGATCACGACGATGCGTTGCGTATGCAAAAACGTATTCGCGCACCGCGAGAACCCGGCGTACAGCGTCATACACCTTGGTATCGGCAGTCTACCGAGTTCACCTGTGGCCCAGCGGCGTTACAAATGGCCATGGCCAGCCTTTCGCAAAACTACACCTGTACGCTTGAGAACGAACTGGATATTTGGCGAGAAGCCACAACCATATTTATGACTTCCGGCCACGGTGGTTGTCATCCTTATGGACTGGCTTTAGCGGCTAAAAAACGAGGTTTTTCTACCGATGTTTGGCTAAGCACCGACCAACCTTTGTTTATTGATGGCGTGCGTTCAGACCATAAAAAACAAATCATGGCTACGGTTCATCATCATTTTTATGAGCAGTGTTTACAGCAAAACATTAATATTCATGCCCAAGCCATCAGTTATGATGATATTGCTCACCTGATTGCTAACAAACACGCCGTATTAATTTTAGTAAGCACCTACCGTTTAGACGGTAAAAAAGCGCCTCACTGGATGGTGGTAACAGGTATTGATGATAACTGCTTGTTTGTGCACGATCCCGATCAAGATGAAGAGCACCAAACACCCTTAGATTGCCAATACATTCCCATCGCACACGATGACTTCGAGCGTATGTCGGTATTTGGTAACCAACGAATTCGGGCCGCAGTAACACTTCATTTAAATACGCATTAAATAGAACGCCGTCATAAATACGCAGATAAAATATTAAAAAGCTAATTTTAAAATTTCAAATTAGAAGAAAGAAATTTCTGATTAACCCGGATTTTTCAGCAATACATGGATGTGTTATTAATTTCAAAATTGCCAGACAATTGAATTTCGAATACGTTAAAAAATTTACGCACTTATTTTTTTAAACATTTCTCAATAACAATACAACGAATTCTTAAGAAACTACGCTGTAATCAAGATAATATCTCTCAAAAAATTTAATAAAATAACATTAAATTGATCGCAGTCATTCTTCTTAAAATAATTAAATTCCACTGCGAATTCATAGGCTATTAAAATAGAGAGCTCTAATTCACCTGGAGTTTCCTATAAATCATTCTAAGTAAACATGACGGTCAACAATCTTGTTGGCCGTTTTTGCGTATGTAAATAACCCTCAATTAACATCATTACGACCCAACTTATTTGGTATAAACTGCGGTTATATAAACTAATGAATCGAATGGGGCAGCCCCTGATGCAAAAAACCACTTTAGAACAATGGCGCATGTTTAAGGCAGTGGTCGACGCAGGTGGTTTTAATCAAGCATCCGATCAGGTACACAAAAGCCAATCAAGTATTCACACCGCCGTTAATAAACTTGAAGAAGCACTAGGCGTTAAATTATTTTATGTAGAAGGCCGCAAAACCGTTTTAACCGAAGCCGGAAAATTACTACTAAGACGCGGCGAATTTTTATTAGACGAAGTACAACGCATAGAATCGGTTGCAAAATCTTTAAGCACCGGTGTTGAATCCGAATTACGCATTGCCGTAGATGGCGCCTTTCCGCAAAAAGTAGTCTTTCAGGCTTTAGAGCGAGTCTCTGCTATTTTTCCGCAAATACGAATCGATATTTTTGACACGGTTTTATCCGGCACTAATGAGCTTATTGAAGAAGGCAAAGTAGATGTTGGAGTATCGCCCTTCCCAATGCCATCGGGCTTAAACGAAGAAATTTGCTTATTAGAATTTATCGCCGTAACCCATAAAGATCACCCGTTATTGCAGCTTAAACGCGAACTCAGTTACGAAGATTTAAAATCTTACCGACAAATCATCGTTCGCGATTCCGCCACACACAACAACGCAAGCTCCGGCTGGTTAGGTGCAGAACAACGCTGGACAGTAGAACAAATGCGCGCATCCATAGAATTAATTAAACAAGGCATGGGTTACGCGTGGCTGCCTAAATTATCCATATTAGAATATTTAGACTCTGGATTAGTTGTACCACTGCCCTTACTCGAAGGTAGCAAAAGAACCTGTAGCTTCTATTTAAACTACCAAGACCGCGACCAAATTGGCCCCGCAACCCGAGAATTTATGGGCGAGTTGCGCCTGCTTACTCTGGATCTACCCACATCGGAAGATATTAATTAAATCACCGCTGTTCGTTCGACTAAACCGAATAATACATACGAATAAAAGCCATTTTTCTTATCCGCCGTAATCACTAAGATTACTCCCAACTTAAATTCAATCGTTGGAAGCATTTATTATGTTTTATTATCGCCCTTCTCAAGATCGTGGTGAGGCTAGTTTTAGTTGGCTTAAGAGCAAGCATTCGTTTTCGTTCGGGAATTATTACGACCCGCAACATATGGGTATTTCGGCACTTAGGGTTATTAATGACGATTTGGTAAAACCCGGTTCGGGCTTTGATACACACGGGCATCGCGATATGGAGATTATTTCTTATGTGTTAGAAGGTGCTATTGAACACCGCGATACCTTGGGAAATGAGTTTGTGGTGCCTGCCGGAGAGGTACAGCGCATGAGTGCGGGCAGCGGAATAAAGCATTCGGAATTTAATCACTCCCAAACCGATAATTTACGCTTTTTGCAAATTTGGGTTCAACCCAACCAAAAGAATATTCAACCAAGTTACGAGCAAAAAGCCATTGAACAACACAGCCAGTTAACGCCATTGGTGACGGCGGACGGTCGAGATGGATCGTTAATGATGCATCAAGACGCAAGCCTTTTTCGATTACAATTATCCGCTGGCGAAGTTTATACCTTTAACACCCAGAGTAGACCCGGGTATTTGCATATCATTAGTGGCAAAGCCATGATTGATGGTAAAACCTGGCAAGAAGGTGACGCACTAGGCGCTTTAGGCGAAACATTCACAGTAACGGCCAACAGCGATTTAACGGCGTTATGGTTTGATTTACCACCACTTGAACAACAGTAGGTTTATTTGGACATTTACGTATTTTGGCTTTTAGCCATAGTCGGAGTAATTCTTACCGGCATATCAAAATCGGGATTTGCCGGTGGTGCCGGGGTTGTGGCCGTTCCGCTTTTATCATTGGTTATTCCGGTGCAACAGGCGGTTGCACTTATGTTGCCACTGTTATTAATTATGGACGCGCGAACGGTAGGTCTGTACAGAAAATCGGTCAATTTAAACGATATAAAAGCCATTAGTCTTGCGGCATTGTGCGGTATCGCTTTAGCTGGAACACTCATGCAAACCTTGTCTGCGGTGAGTTTACAAATAATATTGGCGTTGTTTTGTATTTTATTTGCTTTTTGGCACAACATCATTCCGCTAATTGGCAAACTACCCGGCGCCGCATACGTGTGGGGATGTGTCTCTGGCATTAGCAGTACATTACTGCACGCCGGTGGCCCGCCCATTAATATTTATTTTATTGCCAAACAAATACCTAAAACACAATGGCTGGCACAGGCTGCGGTATTTTTTGCGTTTATGAATGTTATTAAATTGGTACCCTATACGCTAAGTGGGCTTTGGAGTCGATCTTCTTTATTGTACGATTTACTGTTACTGCCAGTGGCGCTTTTAGGTGTTCAAGCAGGCTATAAAATACAAAAGCACCTGAGTGAAAAGCAATTTATGACGATTTGTAGAGTCTTGTTAGCCTGCTCTGGTTTAGGATTACTGATTAAAAGCTTTATTCATTATCACATTATTAAATAAAAAAATAACCAAGTTAAGTTCACACAAAAATTCTAAAGCTATGGGTACTATTCCTGCCATTTTCGATAACCCGTTCTTGTCTACAATAAAACGACCTAATTTAAATGGCAGGAAGTTTCTTAGCTTTTTTAACCCAGTTTTTAAATCGAACTCAACTCTTGCATCGAATCCAATAAGGCAATGCCACCGTCGCTTAACACTAAGCGATCTAAGTGGTTCCAAAAAGCGATTTTTCTGACCACAAGCACGTTTTCGATTTCTTTAATTAACGAATTTTTTAATCCCACCGCGTTCAATATATTTTGGTATTCTTCGGTCTCAGATATTTTTTCGATGTGTTCGCGGCTTAATCCGGCATTAAAATCGGTGATTACGCTAATCAACAACGGAATTTGTGTAATGCCACGGCACAATATCACCAATAAGCTCTGGATTCGCATGGCAACGTCAGAGAGCATTTCGTCTTTGCCCATTTCGTTGAGAAAAAAACAATCACCCAGTTGCTTGAGTTCGTAACCAATACAGCTGTAGAGTTGATCGTAATGAACTCGATTAATTTCTGAGGCAAGCTCATCAAATAACGGATTAGGCTCTAAGTGCTCGCCGTTGCGGATTTTTTTATTAATTAAATTACCGTTAATTAATTCACGATAAATTTTACGGCTTAATTGTATTTGCATTGCTGATTCTCTTTAACTTACGCGTGGCTTTTAGAACGTGTGCTGTAATAGCGTTTGCGATAGCGTAATCGTAAGCCCTTGTATTCAAGGGTTGCAGAGGCCGCCGGAAGTGCCAACTCTACGATGCCTTTTGCGGAAAGAAAGGGCACAGCATCCATTAGATTCTTTAGCGAATAGTCACTCAAATGCTCACACAAAAACTGATGCACACTTAAAAACGCATCGTCGTAGTTTTGTTCGTAATTAAAATCGGCCATAACGGCGAGCATTTTTTCAATGAATTTACGCTGTGCGATTTCTGCATCACTGGTTGGTTTGCCAACGCCAGAAAATTCTACTCTCGGTTTATTCAGCTCGGCTTCAAGACGAACACGCAGAATTTCATTTAAGGCAAAGCTGCCTTCAGATTTAGGCCAATTTACATTGGCAGACTGAGCGCGCAAAAAGCTTTTTAATCCACCTAACGGGCGCGCCGAAGCGAATACCGGGTGATCGGGGCGCAGCATAAAATCCCGTAATAATCCGGTTTGCTTTTCTTCAACCGCACCACGCAAGGCGTTGTAGAGTTGCTCGGTGCGGTTGTAGCGGCGACGTTCAGCTTCTGCGTATTTAACGTAACTGTCTAAACCCTTGGCAATATCGCCAATTTCACGACCCATCGCCAGAATATGAAACTGAATACGCTGCAATTTTGCAACGTGGTCGGTAAGCTTGCGCTCTTCAAACCGCGCGATAATCTTTTTTAACAACGCCATGGGGGCTGTTTCGCCAAACAGCTCGGTACGCGCGCGGCGAATATCCAAGCGCTCATCCAAAAACTGCAAGGTAGGCGTTACGTGGCGTTCGTGGATGCGCAAAATTTCGTTCAGCGCAACACGTACCTGATCGGAACGTTCTAAATCTATATAAGATTTTTCGTCAACAATTGTTGCCAGTCGCTCGGTCTGACCTTTCAGGGCTCGCACATTGGATTTCAACTTTGATGCAATGTGCTGCAAACTGGAATACACCGACGAGACCAACTCTTCAAAATTATCGTCTCCGGCGATCCACATAACTTGTGTATCGCTCACCTGCCGATAACACTCTTCGAGTTGTTTCATTAATTGATTGAGTTCGGCGGACGATAATTCCCGCAATCGCTTGCTGTCGAGGTGTTGCAGCATTTGCAAAATAAAATCTTGCAAACGAAAGCGCCCGGTACGGCGATCGGCGTAATTCAATAAACCATTACGCTCTAAATTATCAATACTGAGCGTATCAAATAATCGGCGTCTTTCGGTATCGTTAAAGCCTTTGGTGGTTGCTACCAATAACGCATCGTAGTCACTAATGGTAAATTCCAAGGCGTGGTTTTTGTAATCCGCAAGCGCGTGATCCATTAACCGGAAAAATAACGCCTTATTATTTAAGATCGCAATAATAGTTTGGTCGCTATTAACAACTGGCATAATTCACCCTTAAACCAGTTCGAAAGATTCTTCAGAATCTATGGCAGCGAGGGATTCGGTCTCGGCAATATAAATTGCCAAACATTTATTCACCACCTGGCCTTCGGTGACATTATGCAGATACACATCGTGCCAACGGCCAATGTGCTGGGCGATGTAACCATTATTGTTTGGGTTGGCAACCAACAACACAAAATGATTAGACTCAACAACTCGGCGTAACTCTGGAAGGTTATCTTCATCCAAACTGCCGATTTCATCAAACACAACCGGTAAGGTAAAGGTAACGTCTTCGGGCACAAGGCGACGCATTAAAATTGCCAATAACACGGCGTTAACCATGCCGCTGGTGCCGTTCGATTGCGAAGTCGTTTCTTTTTTACCGTTAATTTCGTATACAAATTTAACGTCGGTAATGATTTTTTCTAAATCGAGTTTGCCGTAGTTAGCGCCTTCAATTAAATATTTTTCACAGAAATCCAACAAGCGTTGATAAAACGAATCTTCCATTAGCTGATCAGACGTCGAGCCGTGATTAGCAAGTTCACGACGTAGGGTATTAAAACCGTCAAGGGTTTTAATCTCGATGGTCACACCGGTCAGGTTAGAGATTTTCACACTGCCAAGCAGAGCATTAATTCGCTCTTCAAAGTTTTTAATGGCTCGCGCCATGCTGTCAAGCAGGCTGATTTCAACACTGGTTTGATGATTGTGCTGGCGAACTTGAATAAAATGTTCTTTCTCTTTGGAAACAATATTTTCAAATTCGGAACGCAGTTTTTGGTAAGCATCCAAAAAGTCACTGGATTCTAAATCGGTGCGGTGAGCTAGGTCGGCATCTATGGCAAGAATATTCGCCGAAATTAGCGTTCTAAACTGCTCCAGCGATTTTTGCTTGTTCGCTTTTAATTTATTTTGCAGCGTTTCTAACGCGTTTAAATACTGTTCTATCTCATCAACCGTTAACGGGTTATCACCTTCAACCGAGGCAAGCATTTGGTCTTGTTCGTCGGCAACCAGTTTCTTTAAGTACTGTAGCTGTGTATCGCACTGTTTGATGCGCTCGAAATTTTTCTCGATACTCAATACTTCTTTGCGAGTCACTTCTTCTATGGCAAAACATTCGATATAGGCATTATTTAAACGGTCTTTTTCAGACTCTAACAATTCAAGCTGTTCGTCTAAATTGGCTTGCTGCAATTGCTTTTCTTGTAAATCGTCGAGATCACGTTCATAGCTTGCCAATGCCTTAATTTCGGCATCAATTTCTTTAATTTCTTGCTTTTTCTCTTCCAGCAATGCCGTGGTAAGATCACCACCAGCTTTAATAACACGATCTAGTTCATCGATGGATTTTTCGTTGTTATCGTACTGATTTCGAACATTGTCTAGTTCTACTAAAATAGTTTCTCGAAACGACTGCGCATCAAATGGCTTGATTTTGACGTTCTCTAATAGCTCACCGCAAAACAGTATTTGTTCGTTTTCGAACTCAAACAACTCTGTAAAACATTCAACGGCTTGCACCTGCATACTCATGGGCTCTTCAACAAGCGCCTTAAAGCTCGGGTTTAAACTGTTAAGCACCGTTGCCGCGTGATTTTCTAGATAACTTAATAAACCTTTCGAGTCGTCATTTAATTGTTGCTCTAGCAATTTTAACTTGGTTGCTAGTTTATTTTTTTTGCTGATCAATTCGCCCAAGCGAGCATTGGCTTTTTCGCTGTTTTGAAAACTCTCTAACTCTGCCTCGGCTTCTTTTTTGAATTCCCGTAAATGATTACTAATTTCAAAGGTATCGTCGCTGTCAATGACCGGCCGTTCGCGCTTAATAACGTCTTCGGCTAGGGTAATGCTGGCGGTGAGTTTTTCAATGTCTTTGGCGATAGGTTTGCGCTCGCCGTTTTTAGCGGAGATTTCAGCGGTTTTTTCGGCGAGGATTTTTTCGTGTTGTTTGCGAGTACCCACTAAATTGAGCAGCTTTTCTTGCGCGCTTTCGTGTTCGGGCTGAAACTGATCCATCAACAACTGAATGGATTGGCTAAGACCGGCAACGTCTTTTTGCCAACTTCTAACGTTTAATCCGTAGTCACGGTAGCAAGTTTCTAAAACTTTCCAATGTTGTTGGTGATTTTTTACCTTGTGAATATGATTGGCTTCTTGTCTTAAGCGTTCGCGATCGGAATGAATGCGTTTGAAATCAATATTAATCGGTTCGCGCCCGGTTGAAACTTCGCTGTCGATAATATTAGCAATGGCCAGTGGCAGGTTTTTGGTATCCGCACCTTTAATATCAAATGAGAGCTGCAATAACGCTTTGATAGATCGCATCATTGGTGGTTTTGGTAATTGCACCAAAGGCATTAAACAAAACCGTGTTTCGGGTTTAGTTGGGCTTACTCGTGTATACAGCGCGGTACGAATGGTTTCTTGATCGTTAAGTGGTAGCGCTTTTAATGCTTGTAACTGTTTTTGTACGTCACTTAAATTAAAATCGTCTGGGTGTGCACCCATGCCTTGGTTAGCAGCCGATTGCGTATTCCAAAACAAATGGCGAATTTTTGCGTAGGCACAGGGCACAGCAATGCGGTTGTATCCTAGGGTTTCTTTGGGGTTTTGATGCAAGACAATGCAAAAATCCCCTTGCGGATTAGTCGCTTCTAAAATAATAAACGATGTAGAACTTGGAAAATAATAACTAAAACTTTCTTCACCGCTATAAACCTTACCGCCAGAAGAGAATCCGAATTTCTTTTCACAGGCTTTAAAATTTACCTCGGCCAATAAAAATAACTTCAACGCATTTAACGCCGAGGTTTTGCCTTTATTATTTTTACTTAATAATGCCGCCGTTTGATCAATAGGAATTTCAACATAGGCAGCGCTGCCTGAATTGACCATAACCAAACGTAAAACTTTGTAACGGTCCCCATCTGGTAACAAATCCATAATTTTTTCCATGATTTATCCTAGATAGGCCCTTTTGTAATTAAGTTATTAAGCATTAAATATTGTCAGTAACACAGACTAAATCGATTAAAAATTGGCTTGCCTCAAACTTGGTTTGATCAAACCCTACACAAACTCGTTCGGGCATCTAAACCCGAGAACAACTCTCTATTGTAAATAACCCAACGCAACTTCTACAGTAACAATCTCGCTTGAACAGTGATTTTGTGCTCTTAACTGCCAAATATCAGTAATGCCTACAAGTCATTGTTGATATTTACGCTGGATTTTGGTCAAAAAACACTCTGATCACACATAAGCTTGAATGAGAATAAGTGTCGTAGCCAAACACTAGTGCGGGTATGGTTACTCAAAAATCTCATCTACGCCGTTTTTAAGTAGGATAGTTTATGTTTAATTTATGCCGCGCCCTGACCGTTATTGTTCTCTTATGCTCATCAATCGCTCAGGCAGAAGACCTAAAAGCCAATAAATACCGATTAAAGAATCCAGATACCAACGGAAATATCTGGGTTTATCTGCCAAGCACTGCAACAACAGAGTCAATTCCGGTGATTTTAATCGCACCAGCCGGGTCAGGTTTGTTTTTTGGTATGCAGTTAAGCGACGGCGACACTCCTGAGCACGTTCCTTACGTAGAAGCCGGATACGCCGTAATTAGTTTTGATTTGAGTGGCCCGTGGCCAGAAACCGCAGACGAATCCAGTCAGTTAAGCGCCATTAACCAATTTGTAGAAAGTGATGGCGGTATTAAGGATGCTTTTGAAGCATTTGTTGTAGCAACCCGAGAATTTAAACAACTCAACAAAGAAGAAGTGTACTTTGCGGGACACAGCTCAGCTGCCACGGTTGCACTTATGGCTCCGCAGAAATTACCTTTTTTAAAAGGCATTATTGCCTATGCGCCCGTGCTTAATACCGAAGAATATTTATCTGATATCGGACGACAAGTGTCAACCGCAATTCCAGCGTTTAAAAAAGCACTCATGGATAGCTCGCCCCACAAAAATATCGCGTATTTTGACATGCCTGTATTTTTATTTTCAGCCGACGATGACAGTCGAATGGCGGCCCGACAAAAAACCTATCAACAATTTGTTTCCGATTTAAAAGAACAAGGAACGCCAATTACCTATAAAACCGTTGCCCACGGTGGCCATTATCAATCGATGATTGACGAAGGTATTCCGGCTGCGATTGAGTGGCTGAAAAAACAATAAAAATCTCACATTAACGCTTTCATGATTCATTCATGTGAGACATTGCTCTGTAGAAATTTCCACAATACATGTGATTATATAAACCCAGTATTTTACGAAAACAATGAACCATGATTTAACAAATGAACCATGATTTAACACCTGTGTGTAAAAACATGCTCGACAATGCAGACATGTCATTAAATTTTTCGCAATACCCGAAAATAGTCTTAAATTTTACCGTTTACGGCTTTGTGGATGGAAAGTTTCGGCAAGTGGTTTGAATGTGACGAAACAATTGATTTAAAACTAGAGAATGGAATTGAGGTATCTATTGATGAGTTTATTGCTAAGCAACCGCGCTATTCATTTGATAAAAGTGCTTACGCTAACCCTTGCAGCCATGCTGATACAAGGTTGCACTACAAGTAGAAATATCGACAATATTGGCACTCACATTTCTAACCAATACCAATTACCCAGCAATTATAAAGATCATCGCGCACAGCAGCAGTTATTTACCCTAGAAAATGGTTCTCAAATTGCGTTTACCGATCACGGCGAAGGCGATGTTTTGGTGTTATTGCACGGCGTGCCTACGTCCAGTTGGATGTATCGAAAGATGATTCCTACGTTACAAAATCATTTTCGGGTAATCACGGTAGATTTTTTGGGTTATGGCTCAAGCAGTAAACCAGAAAACAAAAACGCTATTTATAGCGATTCTTCTCAAGCCAATTACGTTCAACAACTACTTAATAGTCTTGGCGTAGATAATTACAGTTTGTTATTTCACGATATGGGCGGATTGGTAGCATGGCAGATGTTACGTAACGATGTTACAACCGAAAATTCTAAGCAGCATATCGATAATTTAATGGTGTTAAATACCATTGTTCGTGAAGAAGGTTTTAATCATCCCAATTTCGAACAAGATATTTTCACACGCTTAATGACCGACGCCTATGAAAACCGAGTTACCAGTGCACTGGTTCTTAAACAAACCTTTGAGAATATGGGCCTAGGGGAACACGAACTGTCTGAACAAGAATGCGCGGGTTACGTAAAACCCATGACAGAAGGTAGCAGCGATGCTTTATTTGCGTTTTACAGCCATATTGATGATGCGTTATTTTCGCAATTAGAAAGCAATGCTACTGTATTTGAGAAATTTACCGGTGAAACCTTGGTATTTTGGGGCGCTAAAGACGAAACCCTAACCACACAGCAAATTCCGTTTTTAATAGATCATTTAAAAATACCGGATGAAAACGTGTTTATTTTTGAAAACAATGCGCATTTTTTAGCGGAAGAAATTCCCGACATATTAACAAACACAATAGTTAAAGCATTAAGATAATAAAAAGACTACAACAACAATACCGTTTGTTATGCTGCTATTAATTCTACGAGAACATAAAAACTCTGATCAATTTTTTCATATGTTAATCAGAGTTTTTAATCCATGAATTACTCTGCAATCAATAATTCATATCGAGTTCTCGCGATTCCGTCTTCGGATAACCGCTGAGAAACTTCACCAAAACCGCTTTTGAATTGCTCTGGCAAGGTCCATGGTGGATTGACCACAATCATGCCCGAAGCCGTCATACCTTTATTAGCGTCATCGGCTACACCCATTTCGAATAGATGCACGTTTTTTAAAACAGTTTTTTTAATGTGTTTTTCAAGTTGCGTAATTTGTTCTCGATCCACTACTGGGTACCATAATAAAAACACCGTTTGCGGCATTTTTTTGTAGGCTTTTTCAACGGTTTCTACAACGGTTCTGTAATCTGCTTTAATTTCGTACGATGGATCCATTAAAACTAATGCACGCTTGTTTTTGTTAGGCAACAAGCTCAATAAACCTTTAAAACCGTCTTCAGTTTTAACAAAACACCCAGTTTTAGAAGCCAGTTTTTTTTGTAAATTGGTAATGGCTTGCGGGTGCATTTCAAAAAACCATGCATGATCGCCCGAGCGCAAGTGTTGCTGTACTAACTTTGGTGAACCCGGATATTTATGCTGTGCGATATAAGATAGCACTACATCTAAGTAGTTTTTCAAGACTTCGGGCTGATTATCTATTAATTTTAATACTCCGGCGCTGGCCTCGCCGGTTTTTAACGCAGCTTGGCTTTTTAGCGAATAGAGGCCATCGCCCGCGTGAGTATCAATGTAATCGAAGGGTTTATCTTTTTTTTGTAAATACAATAGAGTTTCAAGCAGGCACCAATGTTTTAAAACATCGGCGTGGTTGCCTGCGTGAAAAGCGTGTTGATAACTGAGCATATTTTACTTAATAGAGTGAGCGACAAACTGTTTAACAGCATCAATATCACCCGGTGCTGCAATAGCAGGGCTGATAAATTTAGGCGGATTTAAATAATGTTTTTCGACTAATCGAGAAATGACATCGATATATTCAAATGAAACTTTACCAATCAACAGGTTTTGGAAGTTTGGGTGTTTTTCATAGGCGTTAAGCATTTGTCGCAAGCCACGCAGGTACAAATAATCTTTGGTATAACCACCACCACGATATACACGCGCGGTAATGGTGTAGGCCAGATTTTCTTCAACACCATGGGTTTCTTTTAACAATAAAAAGGTTTGTTTAAAATCTTTTTCGTTAATCATTGAGTCTACGGCAATTACACGCAACGCCAAAACTTTTAACCGCGGAATGGTTAAAAACCCAGCCAAGTATTCGCACAAAATGGCGATACCTTCTTGGGTTTTAGTGTTTACTGGGCAACCTAATGACATAATTTTTAGTGGTTGCTCTGCGGCATTTAATGTTGTCACCAGATGCACACCTAATTCATGGTGAGCGAGTGCGTAAACTTCGGTCTCTGGAATTTTTGCATTTTGATTAATTTTTAGCGTTCTGCCAGATACCACTGCATTGGCAATCATAGCAGATTCAATTTTGATCTTATATTCATAACCCTGCGCACCGGCAAATTCATCCATATGTTTTTGAATTTGTTGGGCATTCATTAAATCGGTTTCGATATCGCAAAATTCTTCATCAAGATCATCGGGTAGATGTAAAATAAAATTCGCATTATTCAGATCTTTTTCGTTTGGCTCGCCAAAATAACGCAGCGAGTCGTATAAAAAATCTGGCGACCCGATCGACAAAGATTGGTCGAGCTTGTCGACATAAGACTCGATCACTTCAGCATATAAAAACGCTAGGTCTTCATCGAGAATATCTTCAACCGGTAAATTGTAAAGCGCACGCTTTTTTTGGAACGAGTTAAACGGTGATTTTTTGTAGGTAAATTCTGGATTTATAGAGAAGTTACTCTCAAAAAATATCTTCTTTTGCTCTTGGAAGTTTTGTGGCGCAATGGCTTCTAAAACATCGACATCACGAACCAGATCGTAAAGCGCAGAATCAAGTTTTCTAGCCTTTTCGAGATCGGTGGAATTATGAATCATGTATACAACCAGATAACTTATAAAATAAAGGGCTAATACTTAGATTACCCTGTGTTTACTGCAAAAAATTGCGAGAACTTCATCTTGTTTACACTATCGTATGAGTGTGCATGAAATTTAACGCTAGGCAAACTACTATTTCTCGGGTACCAACTCTTCCGTCGCCCTAAACACCGCCCTTAAACACGCGCAATCGCGCACATATAGCCAAGAAGTGTTCGATATCCGATGACAGCTGTAATACAATCGCGCGCCTAATTTTCAGCCACAAATTTCTTAACTGAGGTAGTCGAATGAGTCAGAAAAAAGTCGGGTTTATCAGCCTTGGATGCCCCAAAGCCCTTGTGGATTCAGAGCGGATTCTGACTCAACTGCGTACCGATGGTTATGAGATATCCCCCACCTATCACGACGCGAACGTGGTGGTGGTGAACACCTGTGGCTTTATCGACGACGCCAAACGCGAGTCACTAGAAGCCATTGGTGAAGCCATGGCCGAAAACGGCAAGGTGATTGTTACCGGTTGTATGGGTAACGAAGCCGCGAAAATTCGTGAGCTTTATCCTGATGTGCTTAGTGTTACCGGCGCCCACGCCTATGAAGAGGTGGTTGGTGCTGTACACCAGTTCGTTCCACAAGAAGTTATCCACAACCCACTTATCGATTTGGTTCCACCCCAAGGCATCAAGCTGACTCCGCGTCACTACGCTTACTTGAAGATTTCTGAAGGCTGTAACCACCGCTGTAGCTTTTGCATTATTCCGTCATTGCGCGGCGATCTTGTCAGTCGCCCTATTGGCGATGTTATGGACGAAGCTGAGCGCTTAGCGAATGCGGGTGTTAAAGAGTTGTTGGTGATCTCCCAAGACACCAGTGCCTACGGTGTAGACATCAAATACCGCACCGGTTTTTGGCAAGGCCGCCCCATGAAATCTAACATGAAGTCTTTGTGCGAAGGCTTGGCAAGTTTGGGCATTTGGGTGCGCCTGCACTATGTGTATCCATATCCGCACGTGGATGACATTATTCCGATGATGGCCGATGGCCTAATTTTGCCGTACCTAGACATCCCGTTCCAACACGGCAGCCCGAAAATTCTTAAATCGATGAAGCGCCCAGCTCATGCAGAAAACACCCTAGAGCGCATTCACAAATGGCGCTCTATCTGCCCAGACCTAACCCTGCGCAGCACTTTTATTGTGGGTTATCCGGGTGAAACCGAAGAAGACTTCAACATATTGCTCGACTTCTTAAAAGAAGCGCAGCTAGACCGCGTTGGCTGCTTCCAGTATTCACCGGTAGAAGGCGCAAAAGCCAACGAACTCGCCGACCAAGTGCCCGACGAAGTTAAAGAAGAACGTCACGCCCGATTTATGGAAGTACAGGCCGAAATATCCAAGCAACGCCTGCAAGACAAAATTGGCAAAACCGTCCACGTTTTAATTGACGAAGTTGACGAAGAAGGCGCCATTGGCCGAACCAAAGCCGACGCGCCAGAAATTGACGGCATGGTGTATTTAAATGGTGAAACCGAACTAGCCCCCGGCGATTTGGTTACCGCAAAAATATTCCAAGCCGACGAACACGACCTATGGGCAGAGATGACCGACTTTGACGACACACTGTAAAAGCCTGCGTTAATTTAAATAACTCAAGAAGTTCTAAACGGTTTAGAACTTCTTGATAAAAATCCCTCGACAAATATCTCTCAACAAAATATCTCGATAAAAATTGCATTTATAATTAGCAACATAAAACATTAATAAATTCAAAAATAACGTTAAATACAATTTACACTTCCATAATTACCAGCCTAAAAAAATAGAGCGGCAACTCAAAATACTCTACGACTCAAAAATACAACTTGCCAAGAAAACCGACTCGCTAGATAAACCCTACATTAATAAACCCACATATTAGAAAACATCAGCTAACGCATACATCTAGAATTTAACTAATACTTAAGTTTACTCAGTTAATACTAGAGCAATAAAACCATTAAAACTTCGAAATATAAGTATCATCTATTTTAAAAATTTCCTTCCAAAACACTTTTAATACCGTCATTAGCCGATACACTTGCCTAAATTCATGCACTAATACCGCATAACTTCTTTATAGGCAGCAGAAATGGCACTTAAAAACTTTTCGAATTTTATATACTTCTCAAGAAATACAATGGGAAATTCCGGAAAACCGGTTTACATTGATCCTAACTTAATTGTTGATTTTGTCACTTATGTGAACCCTAATGACCAAAAAAATGGGGGGCAAAGTTTAGTTATAGAGATTAGCAATACTCTAATATCTATCTCTGCAGGAGGCGCTGATGGATCATCCATTCAGAAGTCGAATAAATTCTACAAAGATATTAAAGTACCTAACCTTCCTGGAGTACGGCTTTACTACCAAACATTTCAAGATAAAGTTGAAGGAGTTTCTAGAGGTCCTGGAATTTACATTTACGATTTAAAACCGCTAAAAAATAATGAGATAGAGACTGAAGGATTATACAAGGTATATCATTCCAACGATAAATGGATCTACGATAAGAAAAACAATAACTTACTCGACGAAAAGTTATTCTTTATCTCAGCTATTAAGGATACAGACAACAGATTTTCCGCTCAAACTACAGCCGGGTCAATAGTTTCCCATCTCCATCAAAAATCAGATAAATCTAGCTCTAACTTATACTACTGCCCTTCTTATTTGACTGATAATGGTGAAGCATGGGCTCCAAATGATAGGCTCTCTAAAACGGCAAGTGCCGATGAACTAGCACAAATATTAATTGACTCAGAGAATAAATGGATAGCTGGGCATAACTTTGATTACGAAACTATAGTAGAACAAGATGGTGTGAAAGTTCTCATCAAAGCTTTAGAAAAAGTAAAACTAGCGAACATTAAACTAACAAGTCATAAATTCTCCCTGAATGCTCCTTATGCTGAAATCCACAAACTAGAAAAATTAATAGATGAATGTGGTGGACTTAAATCAAAATCCGAGAATTCTACAAAAAACAATAAAATATCCGCCTTACATCAGGCGATGACCCAGAAACTTCTCAGTGAACAGAAAGTTCTTTCTAGCGAAAATAACACTCATGAAAGTAATATAACCTTTGCTGACCTGGTTAAGAGAAAGGGGTTTGATCATGAAGCTAGTTAATTTCTCGAAGAAAAAATCCCAAAAATACACATTAAAGATAAATGAATACTTTTTTATATATTTCGATAATTCAAAAAATGAAAACATTAACTTATACACCGCCGAAATCAACATAAACTCAGATAAAAATATAGTTCAGATTTCTGAAATAAATGAATCCCATGACCTAGCAATATTAAATATTTATTGTGAAAGCAAATCAGACTTACAACAAATAAATCACTCTATTCAATGCTACTTGACTCTAGTAACAAGATACAAGGAACAAGATAGTAGTAGATTTATTAAGGATAATATTTTTAAAAGACTAACATCAGACCCTATAGGAATGGAGATTCACAATTCAGAATCATCTATTAACCCAAGAAATCCTTCAGAAATAAACGAAACTACCATTGGTGATAAAAGATGTTTTTTTCATTTCTACGGTAAGAGCATCGTAAACTATGGATTAGATGTTTATATTCTATTTGATACCTTCACTATAAGATTGGATTTTAGAGACTCTTTCGTATGGGGTTCAATCAAAAATTCAGTTGAAGAAGGAAAGCAGTTTTTCTTGGAATTTGCGAAAAAATTTATCGAAGAATTAGAAATTTTTGATTCTACAAAAGTAGATTGCTCACATCTAAAACCAGGCGTTACTTTTATCCCGAACGAAGATGCAGAAAAAGATATTACCCCCATAACTGATTTTGGTTGGTGAAACTAGAGTTAATTGGGAACAAAAAAACGGAGGCATTGCCTCCGTTTTTTTTGCGTAGCTTTTCGAATTAACGAGAGCTTGCGAATTAACGAGAGCTTGCGAATTAACGAGAGCTTGCGAATTAACGGAAGCTTGCAATGGTGCCACGACGTTGTGCGTGAACGCGTTCGTTGTCGGCAACGGTTGCGTTACCTAAAGACGCACCATTAAAGGTTTGGTCATCCGTTGAGAATAGGCCAACACGGGTTTGTGGGTTGCTGTTTACAGCCATGATGGTACGAATGCCCGCACCAGCATTAACAAATCCGTGACCAAACGCGAATGGCGCAGTGCTTGGGTCGTTATCGTGGCGAGCACCAAACAGGTGACCAAGTTCGTGAACGAAGCTAAAACCATTTGCACAGCTGGTTGCCGCAGCCATTGCAAAGAAGCCTTGCGCTTGGCTCACACCAATACCGGCAGCAATTCCGCACAAGCCACCAAATGGGCTAGATTGAGTACGAGTGATAATGGTAACAATGTCCGCAGCTTGTGAGTTGCGGGTAGTGGTAGCCAAACCATCTAGGTAACCGTCATTGGTATTTACCAAACCGTCAAGGTTGTCGGTCATAAATGGTAATTCGTTAACACCAGTACGGAATAAACCACCATTTGCTAAAACGATTGGCAAACCGTTTTGACTGTATACATCGTTACTTTGCGCCAAATGGAAGTTCATACGATCAACGGTTGGGCCAACGCCACCCAATGCGACAATTGCGTCTTCGGTTGCAGCTTGCATTACACGAATCGTGCTAGTACCGGTAGTTTCTAATGGCGCTGGTTCTGATGCGGCCGCTTCACGGAAAGGAACACCAACATTTAGTGGAGTATCGTCAGTTTGCGGTAATTTGGTCATATCAATTTCGGCCAATAAATGCCGACCATTTTCAGTGGTTTGAATACTGAAAACGCGATCGCCCATGCGCAATTCGCCGTGAACACGACCGTTGCTGCGAACTAAAACTGCACGATCGGTATTAATGCCACGAGTCGCCGATAAATCCGCACCCGTATTAATGTCACCAGCCCATACTTGGTAATCACTGCTAATCCAGTAACTTTGTGTATTAGTTGCTGTAAGTTCTAAACCGCTGCCCATATTTAAGGTAAGCGTAGAGGTCGAGCCATCTAATAAGCTGGTATTTACGTTAATTGGGCGAACAGACAAAATATTATCGTCAGAACGCAACGCTTGCATTAAAGAATCGGATTGCAGTGAACGCGCACTAGCACCAAAACTAAAAAGTTCGTTACTTTGTACTTTAAGCACTTGTGGCGCTGGCGCCGATTTAAAAATTAATTCTTGCGGTTCTGCAAAGGCAGATACTGAAGAAATTGCTAAAGAGAGCGCAGCAGTTGTCGCTAACCAATGTTTTTTCATTGCGATGTCCTCAAAAGTAGACTTTTTGGCGATTTAATTTAGATTTTAGCTTCATGCTGAGTAACACTCCTAAACTCGTTGTGCGTTAAAAAATTTAAGCGCAACAACGCAATCGAAATTTTTCAAAATTTCAATGTAATAAAAAAAATCCTGATAATTCCAAACTTAAAATAACGAGATGGTGAATTTGATAGTAAAGACGGATGCTAACTAAAGTAAAGCACTGTAAGTTTTTGCAGATGGGAATTTGAATATGACGATATCAATAAATTCAAAATTTAAATGGTGGCTATTAAAATTATTAAAAATTAATTCCTGACCGATATCTCTATAAAAAAATCAAAATTTCGCATCTTCGTTACAGAGACTATTTTTTAAACGTAATTAAAAATCTTAAAAAATTACGCAGAAAAATTTCAAGCAATGCAATTCATAATTCTAGCCGCGATAGATTTTGGATAAAGTTCACGTAGATGTGTGCAGATAATCGTCGAAACCAACCAAAAGCGTTGTTCTTATTACGATCAAGCATTTAAAAAAGCGGGAATCAACTTGAAGTTACTAACCATAAAAGCTGAGTTGTTGTTTTTAATAACGGAAAACTCTGATTAACCTAAGGGTTAACCCTTATTCAATTAATCGCAGCATGTGGTAATCAAAAACTCCTATGGTTTAAGCATTTATTAAGAACGTAAATATCGGCAAGCCGCATATTAGATCAAACTTAGTAAAATTCAGAAAGCTGACTTTAGACACCAAAATCGGCAGACTTATTGCAATACCTTTATCGGCTAAAAATACGAGTTTATGTTTCTAGTTTTTGTCTATCTTTTAAAAAATTAAGCAGCGGCAGCGTACTATGATCGATCCAGATGAGCTCAATCTTGTTAAGCAGATCAAAGAAATAAATTCTTTTACAGAGATTGATCGTAAACATTTGTCGAACAATGACTTGATTGCAAACAATTCGTTGCAGTTTTTAGGAAAATTATCGTCTGTGCAGACTCGCAAACAATGGTTGCAACACATTATTGATGAGACAACGTGGGAAGAATCTGGATATGAGGCCTTTGGCCGCTGGTTCGATCTACCAAGGCAACAGTCTTGGGTTGCAGAGCCGTCACTTAAGTATCGCTACTCAGATAATTTGTTAGCCAATCGTCCTTGGAGTGATCTACTTCTGACCATAAAGCAAGAGGTGGAGCAGCTTTGCAGCAGCGACTTCAATTCGGTTTTATTAACTTTATATCGCCACGGAAACGATTCGGTAGATTGGCACTGTGATGACGAACTGGAGCTGGGCAGTAACCCAATAATTGCGTCGCTTTCTTTGGGCGAGTCTCGATATTTTTGCATCAAACACAAACAATCCCACAGAGTACAAAAAATAGTGATTGAAGACGGCGATTTGTGGTTAATGCATCCTGATTTTCAAAGAGATTGGCTGCATGCCATCTTACCTGAACACGCCGAAAAACAACTGCGATTAAACCTAACGTTTAGAAAAGTTTATCCAGCGCCTTAGCGTTATCTTGAGCAAGACCTCTTTCTTAGTATCCTATAACGATTTTCGTAACACGCAGTTTTCTAAAATAAGAAATTTTCTAAAAAAGAATTCCTTAGAATAAAAAACTTCTTGGACTTAAAACCAAGAACTCCGATTAGAGCAAAGTTCCTGGCAGCAAGAAATTGTGCCGACAATTTCAACAACAGTAAGTCAATGAAAAGTCAATGAAATGCAGATGAGCTAATCTCAGAATTCAACTGCGCTGACTCACTGTTTTAAGGAATAATCAATGGCTCAATTTTTGTTTTGCTTCGGCAATTAATTTTGGGGTTAGAGTAATTTCGGCAATAACCAAGGTCATATCGTCGGGATTCATGCGAATTCTAAAACCTAATTTACGGCAAAAATTAATCATGTGTTTGTTTTCGGCCAATACCGTACCTTCCATTAAACTAATGCCGTTGTCTGCCGCTACTAAAAATAGCTTGCGCATTAAATAGGCCGCCAAACCGAAGCCTTGATATTTATCACCCACAACAACAGCAAACTCGCAACTGTGTCCGTCGAAATTATCGCTGTATCTTGCCGCCCCCAATTCGACAATTTTATCGTCCTCTTCCATTACGGCGAGTAATTCCATTTCTCGATCGTAATCGATGTGACAAAAACGCGTAAGCATTCTGGGGGTAAGTTCAGAAAAATTCGCAATAAAGCGAAAATATCGGCTTTCGTGAGAAAGGTTGCGAACAAAATCCGCCATAATTGTTGCGTCTTCCGGACGAACCGGGCGAATCGTTGCGCAGCGACCATCATGAAATTTATATTCGCTGACCCACTGACGAGGATACGGCTGAATCGCCAAGTGATCATAGCGGCGCTTTTCTACCGATAATCCTAAATCGGCTTTTACTCCAGCGTATACCCGCGCATCGGGCAATAAATGTACATCCGAAAATTCAAGACCGACAATTTCCGGCAATTCACAGACAAGCGTTGATAAATTTAAAATAAAGTTTTCAAGACCAAAGGATTTCCAACCCGGTAATAACTGGTTAATAAGGTCACGCACTAACACGATATTCAATGGTGGTAAGGCGACTACTTCTAAATGTTTTTGCCATTGACCTTTGCTGCCCAACGCCAAACCAATGGTCGGACCAAACACGGGATCACGAAATACTCTTACATTTAACGGAGTTTCAAAATCAGTGCTAGGATCATGCTGGCTGGTAACCGGTAAATTAAACTGATTAAACACCGGTTTTAATTCTTTAAAACCCACTTTATCAATGTTGTCGTAAAGAATTTGTTTCAAATATTTACGAGCTTGTTCAACATCAATATTAAGACTTAATGCGTGTGATTCTGGTGACTGTTTTGCCAAGCGCTGATTACGCTGAAATTGCACCAAAAATTGATAGCCTTCGATGGCGGTTTCGGGTGTTCTAAAGGTAGGAATACCGGCTTCGGTTAATCGAGTTCGAGCTCTTACCATGTTACCGCCGCCAAGCAAACACACCATTACCGGTTTATTTTGCTTGTTATGCAGTGCCAATACTTGCTCATGCAGTGAAGCAATATCAATTAATGCTGTTGGGCTTAACATTAATAATATCGCACCACAGCTACGGTCGGCCAAGGCTGCATCGGCGAGCTCAACAAACATCGCCGATGCACAACTGCCCCACACAGTCGTCACAGGGCCAATCGAGCCCATGTCGGCGACAATTGCGCTCAGTTTATTCCTGAGCTCGTCTTCAGGATCTAGTAGCGCAACGTTAAGTTCTTCGGCGCGCTGGGCAGCCAGTGCTCCAGGACCGGCACCATTACCAATGATCAACAACGAGCCTTCTTTGATGCGTCGCGCATTCGACATAACCGAAGCCGCCGCAACCAAATCGTTAAGACGTCGCCCGCGCACCGCACCGGTTCGACTTAGCGCGGCGTCTAATACTCGTTCATCGGCGCCAATGGCGTGTTCGGCCACAACCGCCACGGGTTTTGTACGACTCGCAGAGCGAAGACTGCTGAGAAAGTGCGTGGTTTGTCCAATTTTTTGCAAATACATCAAAATGGCGCGGCTTTCAAAATCCATCGACAAGCAATCAAGCGCTTGCCACGGCATGATATCCACAGGCGCACCAAGCGCGATGACCTGAGAAAATCCAATGCCCTGCCAGGTTGCCCAATCGACTAAAGCACTAGCAATGGTGCCCGACTGCGACATAAACGCCAATCGCCCAGGTAATGGATTGACCGAACCTAGCCAAGCAAATACACCGCGCTTAGGACGGCAAATACCAAAACTGCTTGGCCCTAATAAACGGACGCCGTTTTCACGAAGCGCGTTGCGAATGGTCTCGGGCTCAGCATCGGTCCAAGTCAACATAAGCAGCGACTTAAGATGCGCTCTTGAGCAGTCAGCAATGGTTTTCTCTAAACTTTCATTAGACTTGCCCGCCAAGATCACCAAATCAACGTGGGTCTTTAACTGAGCTAAGCTTTCATAATGGGTGAATGTCGAAATATCAATGTCGATTTCTGGTTTAACGCCGATCAACGTCACCGGGCAACAATTCGGTGCCGAACGCATAGCACGTAACAAAGCCAGCATAATGGGATGCGTGGCATCTTCGCCGGTTAACACCGCGACCGAGGTCGGGGCAAAAACAGGCTGTAGTGCATGTTGGGCCATGAAGGCTCTCCAAATAATAAATCCTGTGGGTTGGGAATTCAGCCCACCATAAAATCTCGACTTTAGTCGGATTTTTAATATAGGACCCTAATTTACCTCAAATTAGACCTTGGTAGGATAGGCTTTTAGCTCCTGTTTGTGGCTTGATCTACAGCAAAAGAAAAATGCCTGCTAGAGCTAGTCTGAAGTCAAAGAAGGTCGTCGAATTTTCAGACACACACCTCACTCAAATAATTATAAATTCAGCCGCTGTCACCATGCTCCAACATGAATGACAAAGCTCTAGCGGCTTGGCGTAAGTTAGACAACGGGAGCTTTCGATGACTACAGCGTACATCACCCACGACCTTTGCGAAAAACACGACATGGGCGAAGATCACCCAGAAGCACCCCAGCGCTTGGGGTCCATCCAGAATCGTTTGATCTCCGGACAAGTATTGGATTTTTTACGTTGGACAGATGCGTTACCGGCAACGCGCGAACAACTCGTTGCCACCCACGATCCGGTTTATGTGGATTCTATTTTTGAACGCGCGCCTCTTCGCGATCGAATTGAGCTTGACGACGAAACCTTGATGATGCCGCATACCCTAGATGCAGCGTTATTAGCGGCGGGCTCGGTTGTGCAAGCCGTTGATATGGTCATGGCCAAAAGCGTAAAAAACGCGTTCTGTTGTGTGCGGCCGCCGGGTCACCACGCCGAATACGATCGCGCCATGGGTTTTTGCTTGTTTAATAATATTGCCGTGGGCACGCGCCACGCCATAAACCAATACGGTCTAAAGCGTATTGCCATTGTTGATTTTGATGTTCACCACGGTAATGGTACTGAGAACATATTTCGAGAAGAGCCGAAGGTTTTATACGCCTCCAGTTATCAGCATCCCTACTATCCGTTTGCCGATCCCGGCGCTTCTCACGACAATATCATTCACATGCCTTTGGCTGCTGGTACAGGCAGCCAAGAATTTAGAGAGATTTATATTGAACAACTTTTACCGCAGCTTGAAAAATTCAAGCCGCAGTTAATCATGGTCTCGGCCGGATTCGATGCTCACCGCCAAGATCCCATGGCACAAATTCGCTTGCAAGATAACGACTACGGCTGGGTTACCGAAGTGTTAATGGATATTGCCGATCGCCACTGTGACGGCCGATTAATATCGGTTTTAGAAGGCGGTTACGAGCTAGACGCGCTCGGTCGAGCAGCTTTTGCGCACGTAAAAACATTAATGCGATTATAAAAAATGAAAGGAAGCTCTGATTACTTCAAAAATACGTTAATCAGAGCTTTCTAGAAATTATTAGATCTTGGTTTCGGATAACAAGTGCAATAAAACCCTTAATTTCTCATATTATTTGTGAATTAACTTAGAAGTCATGAGTTAATTTTAAAAACCACGAGTTAATTTAAAAGTCATGACTTAATTTAAAAGACATAAATTAAGTCATGGTATTAATTAATACTATCGTTACTTAATTAATTCTTGAATACCCAGTTCGCTGCATTCTTTAAAAGTCGTAAACGTATTATTCGTCAAATAATGTGTATAGCTGAACTCATTGTCGGCTAACGTCTGAACATTATAGGCATCGTAGAAAGTGTGATCGTCTGTGTTTGCGGGTTTTGGAACACCCTCTTCAATATACCCTAAAACTACGGTGAAATAGATAGGGTACTGGATACCCCACATACCGTATTCGGCCCATTGTGTATTTACACCATCCTTTGATGTAGTGTTAAACAAAATCACGTAACTACCATCGCGATACCGCTCGATGGTCCAAGATTGAGCGCTGCCATCATCAAAGGTTTTTTCGCCACACCAAACGCCCATCAGAAGATCGCGAAGTTGTTTAGCTTCCAACGGGACATCTGCTTTGGTGCCAACAATGTGTTCACAGCCAGACAAAAACAAACCTAATACTAACAAAATAAGAATACGCATTAACATTTCATCAAAATAAGAAAAATCACCAACCCTAAATAAATAGAGCCGAATTTAAATACAAAATCGCTAAGTTATCTCTAGACGAACCAAACGCGCTCAATAATAATCAAAGCATCTGTAGATTTTTGTATAAATAGAGAAAAATCATGAATTATTGGTTATTTAAATCCGAACCCGACGAATACAGCATCGATACGCTTGCGAATGAAAAAAACGGTTTTGGTCGTTGGGACGGAATTAGAAATTACCAAGCGCGCAATTTAATTCGCGATAAGATAGCCGAAGACGATATGGTGTTTTTTTACCACAGCAGCTGTAAGGTTCCGGGTGTGGCAGGAATCGCCAAGGTAGTAAAACCCGCCTATCCTGATCCCGCGCAATTTAATCCAGACAGCAAATATTACGATCCAAAATCTAGCCAAGATAATGTTCGCTGGTTTTGCGTGGATTTAGCGTTTGTTGAAAAATTCAAATCGGTGGTTAGTTTGCAAACACTCAAATCGATCCCGTCACTTGATCACATGGTGTTGTTAAAACAGGGCAGGCTCTCGGTACAACCGGTCACCAAAGAAGAATGGCAAACAATAGTCGCTGCTGCCAAGCAGTAAAAGAAAACGCCGATAAAAGATAACAGCAAAAACAGCAAGCGCTTGAGATTATAAAGACATTAGCAATCGCGTTGTTAATGTCTGCCCTCTGATAACTTCTTTCTTCTGATAGTCTCTGCCCTCTGATTAAGCCATGAATGAGTTAATCAGAGGTTTCTAGAATTAAACAGCATTGCAACAACAAAAGATTTGCATTGATTTATTATTTAAGTCGTTCTCGCACGCGCTCTACTAATAAATCCACAAAGCCGCGCACTTTCGCGCTGGGATTTCTGCCTTCGCGATGTAAAACGTTCACGGGCCATTTCGGTAAAGCAAATTCTTGCAGTAGTGGCACCAGCTGGCCACTCTCAAGGCTGTCTGCAACTTGATAAGATAAAACCCTAGCAATACCAAAACCGCTTTCTGCGGCATCAATTGCACACTGATTTTGATTCACCACCAATTGCGCTGAACAGCGAACCACAGTTTCTCGACCGGAGACCAGATAACGCCAAGTGTCTTGGCTGCCAGAAGTTCGCGTTTGTATCAATTGATGTTCACGCAGCTGCTCGGGAAACTCCGGAGCCCCGGCGCGCGCTATATATTCTGGCGAAGCGCAGGTGACAATGCCGACTTCACCCAAACTCACCGAATGCAAGCTTGAATCGGGTAAACTGCCGACACGAATACCAACATCAATATCTTCCTCCATTAGATTAACGATTCGATCTAAAAATAATGTCGAAATCTCAACCTTTGGATTGGTAGTCAAGTACTCGGTAATCACCGGTAAAATGTATTGGCGACCAAACATAACCGGCGCAGTTACGGCCATCGACCCAGCGGCTTCACCGACAATGCCATTGACTGCATCCTCAGCGACCTTGATTTCACTGATGATGCGTTTACAGTCAACAAAGTAGCGTTCGCCGGCATCGGTTAAACGCACGTGACGAGTGGTTCGTTGAAAGAGCTGAACACCTAACTGTTCTTCTAACGCGGATATAGCCCGGGTAGCAGCAGGAGGTGACATAGCGAGGTTTCGCGCGGCCTTCGCAAAACTACCGACTTCAGCGATAGCGACAAAAACCTGCATAGCGTGCAACTTATCCATTATTGCTTTTTTTGTAATAATTAATTTATAAAGATTTTATTCTTATGATATACGAAATAATTTAAAGTGCACCTATCAATATATACCGGTAGAAAACTTATGCCTAACAAGTACGCAGAGATATTCTTCACGGAGACGGTGCAATCACTTCAGCGAGAACGCGGAAGCCACCACATCTACGGCCCACAATTAAAAGGTGCCGACACCCATTTCGCATTAACGTTAAACGAGCAAAATTTCATTGAAGCTCGCGATAGTTTTTACCTTGCCAGCATAACGGAAGATAGCTGGCCATATGTACAGCATCGCGGCGGACCGCCTGGTTTTCTTAAAATATTAAATGAAAGAACCTTAGGTTTTGCTGATTTTAGTGGCAACATGCAATTTATGAGCGCTGCGAACTTTAAAAACAGCAACCGCGTAATGATGTTTTTAATGGATTATGTGAATAGACGGCGTTTAAAAATTGCAGGCTTGGTGACCGTTATCGATAATAACGATCCACGATTTGCACAGCTTGACTTAGGAAACTACCGAGCAACGCCGGAACGCGGAATTATTATTGAGGTACAAGGCTTCGATTGGAATTGTCCGCAACATATTACCCAAAGATTTGATAAACCCACGGTAGATCGTGCGGTCGAACAAATGCTAGCAACAATTGACGATTTAAAAAAACAAGTGGCTGATTTAACAGAGCAACTGAACCAAACAAATCAGCCAAAAAATTAATACAAGAAACTCTGATTAATCTGGAGTTTTCAGTGACGCAGGGATGTGTTGCCAATTTCAAGAACGGTAAGTGATTGAAATTGTGAAGAAATCGGAAATCATATTCCAATTTCTGTCCTCTGATTAAATCAGGGATGCGTTAACCAGAGATTCCTACAATAATAAAAACACTGAGTTTTAAGAAAGCTTACTTAAAACTCAATATTATAAATTGTGAACATAAAATCCACTCAAAAATCCTTTAGGAGTATTTATGTCAACGCTTGCGATTCACCATCTCGGATTGGCAGTTAAAAATTTACCCGAAACTCAAGCTTTTTTTATCGACTGTCTCGGCTGGGAAGTCGCTGGGGAAGTTCCTGATTATCCAGCAGTATTTGTCACCAATGGCGAAGCATTTTTAACGCTTTGGCAAACCAACGAAGGCGCCACCGAATTTGATCGCCGAGCCAATATTGGACTTCACCACTTTGCACTGCGTGTCAGCACAGAAGCCGCACTGGATGAATTATTTTCTAAAGTAAGTAATCACCCCGGTGTTAAAGTTGAGTTCGCACCAGAGCCGTTAAACGGCTGGCCAGCCAAACATTTTATGATTTACGAACCCGGCGGTATTCGCATGGAATTTATCTATAAAGCCGATGCTTAGTAATTATTCTTTCGTTTTCTTCATTTGAAATCCCCTCGTAGCCCACAGCATTTGAATCTTTTCGTGGGCTACCTTTTTCTCACTATCGAGGAATAATTGCATAAGCACCTATTCCGCCTACGCCTCTTACGTGTTCCTCGTACTCGTTCCATTTATTCTTTCTACCGACATCTGCTGTTCATACCTCCATAAGCCGAAACTAATCTCAGCCTGCTTATCGCGAGAAAATTCGACCAACCTCGGATATATCGCCAAAAACACCTGCGAATTCGCGCAAATGTCTAACATCAACTCGCCTAACATCAACTCACCTAACATCAACTCACCTAACATCAACTCACCTAAGATCAACACATCTAAGATCAACACATCTAAGCCGTGTTTTATTGCGTATCAATAACTTGGTATCCAATAAAAGCTTCTTTTTTCAAGAAGTATCTAGTTATCGAGAAAACACAGATCTAGGCACATAAAGCTAAGTAATTGATAAAAAACGCGGCAAACACCATGTATAAAACCGGAATCGTCTGGCTCAGCAATGATTTAAGACTCACAGACAACAAACTGCTTGCCGATGCCAGTCGTGACTGCGAATCCCTACTGGTTGTTTATATTCGCGAAAGTGCTTCTTTAAAGCCCAATCGCTATGGATTTCGGTCTTTGGGTAAGCTGCGCCGAAAATTTATCGATGAATGCCTAAGTGACTTAAACAGAAATCTAACCTCGCTGGGCAGCGAGCTGTTTTTGATGGAAGGCTCCACCTTAACCTACTTGCAAACACTCATTGGCCAATATCGGCCCGATGTATTTTACTGCGCGACGCAAAGTGGTTTTTACGAAAACGACATCGTTCAATTTATACGGCGCAGCTACCCAGAACTGAGATTAGTAGAGTCTGCTCACACCGCGTTACTTGACCAAACTCAGCTGCCTTTTTTACTGGCAGATATTCCCAAATCATTTACGCAATTTCGCAAAAAAGTAGAACCCATTATTTTAGATTCAGAATTTATTGACACTCTAAAAAACAACACACCGAGTTCTTTGCCAAAACAACCACAAAAAGCAACACTTTTTGCGGGTAATACCGTCCCTTTTAGTGCAGATTTGTCGTTTTTGAACGATGCCAGTAAAACAGAGCCAGCCATTATTTTCGGCGGTGAAACTCACGCCCAACAGTATTTAAAACATTATTTCTCGAATAATTACGCGAGCACCTACAAGCAAACACGCAACAAATTAGACGGTATTTATCATTCAACAAAATTCTCGCCCTGGTTGTCGCAGGGCTGTATGTCGCCCAAACAAATACTCAAAACGCTTGTAACTTTTGAACAAAATCACGGCGCTAACGAATCCACCTATTGGATTAAGTTTGAATTGCTGTGGCGAGAATATTTTTTCTGGTTAGCCAAGGTTTTAGGTAAATCCTTGTATTTACGCGGCGGCTATCGCCATAAAAATCCATTGAAAAGCTTTTATCCACAGCGGTTAAAATCTTGGTGCAGCGGCACCACACCCTACCCGCTGGTGAATGCCTGCATGACCGAACTCAATACAACCGGTTATTTATCCAACCGTGGCCGCCAAATTGTCGCCAGCTGTTTGGTAAACGAATTCGATGTGGATTGGCGATATGGTGCAGCCTACTTTGAGCAACAGCTAATCGACTACGACGTGGCCAGCAACTGGGGAAATTGGCAATACATCGCCGGTGTGGGTGTTGATCCTCGCGGTGGGCGTCATTTTGATATTGATAAACAACAACGTTTATACGATCCAGAAAATCGCTATTGCGAGCGTTGGCTGGGCGAACACGGCAGCAAATACTCAAACTCAGCCATCACCGATTACGTCGATGCCGCGGACTGGCCGCTGGAATAAAGTGGTTCGTCTTCAATCGCCTGTAGTAGCTTCTGCGTTAACTGCGATTTTGAGAATCACGGTTGCTAGACGATCGCGATAAATACTGTATATTTATACACACCTAAGTTTTTCGTTACTCAAACATGAAACAGCCACAATCACAATCACATCAACAACCTTATCAAAAGCTACAGCATAAGTTGGCCATACTGGCCGATGCCGCCAAATACGATGCTTCCTGCGCGAGCAGCGGCTCGATTAAGCGCGACTCCAGCAATGGCATCGGTATTGGCTCCACCAGCGGCGGTATGGGTATTTGCCACAGTTACACGCCAGACGGACGATGTGTTTCGCTATTAAAAATATTGCTAACCAATTTTTGTATTTACGACTGCCAATACTGCGTTAACCGGCTCTCTAGTGCCGTTGAGCGAGCGCGTTTTCAGGTTGATGAAGTGGTCAAGCTCACCCTCGATTTTTATAAACGCAATTATATTGAAGGGTTATTTTTAAGCTCGGGAATTATTCAATCGTCCGACTACACCATGGAACAGTTAGTTTCTGTGGCCAAAGACCTGCGCGAAAAACACGATTTTCGTGGTTATATTCATTTAAAAACCATTCCAGAGGCAAGTCCGGAACTCTTACAGCAAGCCGGTTTATACGCCGATCGTTTAAGCATAAATATTGAATTACCGTCTAAAGCTGCCTTGTCTAACCTAGCACCGGAAAAAAATCCTCAAACCATTCATCAATCCATGGCACAACTTAAAGAACATATTGATGAATCGAAAGAATATCGCGCTAAAAAATCCGACATTATCATCAGTGATGCCAAATCCAGAAAATCTAAATACATTTATTCACCGGCCGGCCAAAGCACACAAATGATTGTCGGCGCCGACGATTCAGTGGATACAAAAATTTTAACGCTCTCGAATCATCTGTATAAACGTTACGACATGCGCCGCGTGTATTATTCGGCGTTCAGCCCAATTCCATTTGCTTCAAAAAATTTACCCACAAAATCTCCGCCGTTGATGAGAGAACATCGGCTTTACCAAGCCGATTGGTTATTGCGGTTTTACGGTTTCGATTTAAACGATATTCACTCGGCGGCAGCGCCCACACACGGAATGTTGGATTTAGATATTGATCCCAAATTAGCTTGGGCCATAGCGAACCGCGATGTTTTTCCAATTAATGTCAATAAAGCACCTAAAGAGCTGTTATTAAGAATTCCGGGTGTGGGTGTTCGCGGCGTCGAAAAGATTATTCAGGCACGACAATTTAAGGCATTACGGTTGGATGATTTGAAAAAATTGCGAATTTCGATAAAAAAGGTCGCGCATTTTGTTGAAACCGCAGACCCAAATACAGAGCTAAAACATTTAGACTCGGTTTTACTAAAACAATTATTTATCGACTCAAAAACCGAACAGCTGGCTCTATTTTAACCGACTGTATTTATCATCATTTTAAACGATTATAATTATCACCACTTTAAACAACTACAATCATGCACGTTATCACCGTAAATGCTAGCGAGTTTGCACAGTGGCGCAATGTTAGCCGTGAACTGTTAAAACGAGACATTTCACCCGAATATATTGTTTGGCAAGATCCAACGTTAACACAGTCGAGTTTGGATTTATTTCAAGACGCCTCAAATTCTCACGAAAGAAATAACAATAATTTTGAAACTGATTTATCTAACATTCCGGTAACAACGCCCAAACCAAGCATATCAGCAGAAACCTTAGAGGCTATAGAGCTTGCCTCTTGCTACAGAGACGATACACGTTGGGCGTTATTTTATGCCATTGTTTGGCGAGTTATGCACGAAGATAAACAACTGTTAGAAAATATCACCGATAACCAAATAATGCGTTTAAACCATATGCAAAAATCGGTGGGTCGTGACATTCATAAAATGCACGCGTTTGTGCGTTTCCAAAAAATATCCGACTCAGACCATTATGTTGCTTGGTTCGAACCTGAACATCTGATTTTAAAAAAAACCAGCAGTTTCTTTAAAAACCGATTTAAAAACATGACGTGGTCGATACTGACACCCGACGGAGGAATGCATTGGGACCAGCAATCGCTGTTTTATACAGAACCCAGTAGTGAAAGGCCTGTTATTAACGATGAATTGGAATCCCTGTGGCTGGAGTATTACAAGAATATCTTCAATCCAGCGCGTTTAAAATTAAAAGCCATGCAAAGCGAAATGCCCAAAAAATACTGGAAAAACTTGCCAGAAGCACCCTTAATCAAGTCTTTATCAAGAGAATCGGCGGCTCGCGCCGAAGCGATGATTGAAAAAAATAATCAGTCAATCAGTGATAAAAAACTTGGTAAGCAAATGGCTAGCATACAAAAGAAATTTCCAACAAAAACGGATTAATATTTTTTGTTAAACAATCAGAGAGGTTTTATTCAGAGGTGTTTTGTTATGAAAAACTCTCAATGAATGAAGGTTTCCCATAACCTAATCTACGAAATCCGGTTTAGCCAATCCAATCTACGCGACCCGATCTACGCGACTCGGTCTACGCGACCCGATCAAAACCCTTAGGGGTGCGATCTTCGTTGCGGCAGTCTCGTCCACTTAAGTACTCTTTTAAACCATTCAAGCGAGCTTTGAATTTAATACGTGCTTGTTTTTTTAGGCTGAAATACGCTTTAAAGCGATACCGAGCGAGTAATGATCGCGCTTTTTTTTGTGGATTAGGAAAGTGCTTTTCGAAGTAATACATGCTCGACCAAGCCACATGCCATTGCTTTAAATAATAAATTTTATTGGATGAACCCGAAGACGTGCCTTTGTCGTGTTCGAACAGAATATCCGAATCTAAAAGAATTTTTTCTCCGGCTTTTATAATGCGTAAACAAAGGTCTTTTTCTTCATAGAACATAAAATAGCGTTCATCAAATAAACCAATGCTGTTGAGCTTTTGCATGTTAAAGAGCATGACTGCCCCCAACACGTTAGACACCTCTAAAATACCTTGCTTTTTAAAACTTTTAGCGCCGGTTGCAGGTGCAAACACCGTCCAATCCAGTTCGTTATTTTCACTACGATGATTATAGGCAACCGTAAAAAATTGCGTAATTTCATCAGCGGTCACAATAACATCAGGATTTAACAAGAGTACAAAAGGTGTTTGACAAGCTTTCATGCCGATATTCGCAGCACCGCCATAACCAATATTATAACCAGCATCAATCACGGTTAAATTTGGATAGCTATCTCTTAAATAAGCGGGCGTATTATCGGAGCTGTTGTTATCCACAACAATGATAGGAAACGCCTGACTGCGAATTAAATCCCCCAAACAGCGGTCAATAACCCCACCACTGTTATAGCTAACAAGTACGATACTAAGCTGACTATCCATTTTTATATTTCCGCTACGACAAGCCGCGAGATTCTACACAATTCTTGCCGTAAATAAGACGGCAAGAGTCTGTTTGTAAGCTTATTTATAGTTATACAGACGCTTATATATTCCATCAAGAAATATATAGGAAACTCTGATTAACCAGAGTTTCTCGCGACACAAGGATGTGTCGCCAATTTCAAGAACGGTAAGTGATTGAAATTGTGAAGAAATTGGAAATCGCATTTTCAATTTCTGTCCTCTGATTAAATCATGGATGAGTTAATCAGAGGTTCCTATAGAAAGGATTTTTTATACGCTCAATCCTGAATAGTGGTTCAACAATAAAAATTGTCAAGCAAAACGAGCTATTCACGTAGGCAATTAACGATAATTCAATAACTCTTTAAGCGGTTGCAGAAACGGTTCGTAATGACGCCACTGATCAACACCACTTTTGTAGATAGGCTGACGTACTTGTTCGGAGCTCGCGGTGCGTACGGCGCGTTTATTTTTATAAAAATCCAAACACGATTGCTCAAACTCCAAGCCACAGTAATGTAACAATCTACGAACTTGGTTTTCAAAATCATCCACAACCTCTTCGTAATTCACTTGCAATATTTCACCGGGAAATTGTGCTTGCCAAAACGCCATCAAATCTTCGTAGTCGCGGTAATATTGACCAATGTCTTTTAAGGAATAACTAAACTCTTGTCCTTCGGCAAATAGCTGTTTAAAACCACTAAAGCAACACGCCATTGGTTCTCGGCGCGCGTCAATAATTTTCGCGTTGGGTAAAATGAGTTTGATCAAACCAATATGACGAAAGTTGTTGGGCATTTTATCGATAAAATAGGCTGCGCCCTGCCGGTGAATTTGCGTATCGCGTAAGTATTCTTCACCAAACTCTGTTAACTGTTCCGGCGAGATATGTGTAATCGCGTGTGGATAATGGTTGCCACCGTCACGTGACTCACCGCGGCGAATTCGATGCACCAGCGATAAAATATTGGGTAATTCAAGGGTACCATCAACCTGGCTGTGCGATGCTAAAATCTGTTCAAGCAGTGTAGAGCCAGCTCTAGGCAAGCCAACAATAAAAATGGGATCGGGTTTTAAGCAGCCGTAGCCTTTTCGCGATTGAATAAATTCGTTAGTGAAGACTAATTTTTGCTGCTGAAACTCTTCGGTAATTTGGTCGGCTTGATAGCGACTTTGCAGTTTTTTAAGCGTGTTACCTTGTTCGTAATAATAAAAAGATTTTTCAAAATCTTTATTATCTTCAAACGCTTTGCCTAAAGCGAAATACACGTACACCAATTCAGCAGGCCCTAAATCACCGGATTGTAATTGCTTTAACATTTGATCAATATCATCGCCGGAAAACTGCACGGTTTTTAAATTCGCTAGCGCATACCAAGCTTCACCGTGAGCGGGTTTAACCGCCAAGGCTTGACGATAGGATTCAATGGCCGATTCGGTTCGCCCCCAGGTTTTTAAAGCATGACCTTTAGAGGTTAAGGTAATTGGCTCATTAGGCAGGGTGGTAAGTACCTGATCGAATAAATCGATGGCTTTTTGGTAATCACCGGTTTGCATAAACTCAATGGCGTAAATGGATTGCGCTTGAGGATTATCTGAGAATTTTTCCCACAATGTTTTTGCTTGTTCTAAGGCTTTTGCAAATTTTTGCCGTTTTCTTAAAACCTGAATATAGTCGCGGTGCACCAAAAAATTATCGGGCTCAAAAATAAGTGCGCTTTCTAATAAAAATTCCGCATCGTCGAGCACGCCTAATTGCACGCCCACTTCTGCCAATAAACGCATGGCTTCAACGTGCTTTGGGTATCTTTGCAAAAATTGTCGGCAGAGCTTTTCGGCTTTTAACCATTTACCCTGTGACATTAAATCTAAAACGCCTTGCAAGGCTTTAGGTTGTTGTTGCAAATAATGCAATTGCACCTGTACAGCATTCGCCTGATCAAACCGACTCTGGCTGCGTAATATCTCAATTTGCGCGTTATAGCTGGCGTGTAACGCCGGATTTAATTGACAAGCTTTTGCATAAGCCGACAGTGCTTGATCAAATTGACCGAGTTTTTTAAAGCAATGACCTTCTTCTTGAAACGCTCGCGAATAACCGGGCGAGCGCATTTTTAATTGATGCAATACCTGCAACGCCAAATCTACATTACCTAAATAACGCAAGCACACCGCCCGAAAATACAAACTATCGGGTTCGTCGCCATCACGCGCTATTAAGGTGTCGATAAATTCTATAGCGCCACTAAAGTTTTGCGAGCGCATAAGTTGTTCAAGCGTTTTTTGATCGGTTGGAGTCACAGAATTAAACCAAGAATAAAAATAAATGAGTTTAAAAACAAAAACACCCCTATTAAGGGGTGTTTTGTAAGCACGTGTTAGAATATCGCTTTAGGAAATTCTGATTAATCTTGAAATTGTAAACAAATTGGAAATCGCATTGTCAATTTCTGTCCTTTGATTAAATCGGGGATGAGTTAATCAGAGGTTCCTATAGGTTCCTTTAAAAGTTATAACTTAATCGAACACCACCGGTTCTTGGCCGTGCATAGCTCACGCGCTCGCGGTCGTTAATAAAGTTAACGGCAAGCTCGGCGCGTTCGTCCAACAAGTTATCCACATACAGCTCGGCGGTCCATTTGTCACTGCTTAAACCCGCAGTAAGACCAAACAACACCCAGCTGTCGATTTTTGCGCGGTTAATGGTGATGATGTCACTAAAGGCTTCGTCGGAATACGCCATGTGCGGCATAACATGCGCGGTGTAACCTTGCAGATCCCACTCGTAACGCACTTGAAGATTGGCTTGGAATTCCGGCGCATAGGCCAAAGAATCACCTTCTCTAACATCTTCCGTTGGCGTGAGAACATCGGTCACTTCGGTATCGAGCAACGAAATAGCACCTTTGACCGTTAAACCGTAAACCGCGTAGGGCGCCCAAATAAAATCGGCTTCAAGGCCTAAGATTTCGGCATCGGCGGCGTTATCTGAGAAGAACAAGTTGGTAATGCTTGGATCAAAAATGGTGGTTTGCAGATCGCTAATATCCACGTAGAAGATACTGCCGTTAAAGCGTAATTGCTGATCAAACAAATCGGTCTTCCAGCCGATTTCGGTATTTAAAACCTCGTCGGTATCAAGCGCATAGGGTACCGAGAAGGTGCCAGCAGCATTGGTTGCACCACCCGGACGGTTTAACAAACCGGGGCGGAAACCTTCCGATACGGTTGCGTAAAATAAGGTATTGTCGGTCGGTGTCCAGTTGGCGGTTATCTTAAAGATGGTACCGTCGGTGGAGGCATTACCGGGGGCATTCAGCGCCGCAATAACCGCATCGGGCACGGCAATGTTCGGATCATCGACATCGGCCTGCGTGTAGGTAATTTGCGAATCTGGGTCACAGGTACCACGGAAGGTAATTTGGCCGTCGTTATTGTAGATATCGGAAATATCGGTACCAAATCCGTTGATATCAACATCGCTGCCGAGATTACAGAATGATGAGTTAGCGCTGCCCTCAAAATCCACTTCAATATCGTAGTAACGCGCCCCAAAGGTTAAGGCAAACTGCTCAGAAATATCAAAGGTCACCTCACCAAAGGTACCGAACTGTTCATCGGTACGACGAACATCGTTACGGAAAATAACACCAGCCGGGAACGGCCCTGCATCGGAGGTAAAACCTGTGGTGAACGGGAAGTTATCGGCAAAACCCACCTGACCATTAAAACCCAGCACCTGAGTAGAACCCGGATAGTTAAAGTCGTTACGCTCTTCTAACTCAAGATCGCTGTAGAAAGCACCCACCGTGGCACGTATAGGTTTGCTGGCATCGGTAGAAATGCGAATTTCGTGGGTAATTACTTCGGTGTTGGTTTCGCTATCAACAAACAGATTAGGTGCATAACAGGTTCCGCTCGGTGCGGCACTGCCCGGATAAGATACCGAACCGTCACAGATGTAGTACGGCAAATACTGACCCACAAACAAGTAATCAGAGTAATCGACTAATTGCTCGGTATCACGATCGGTGAAGGCGCCGGTATACACAATTTCTAGCTCGGCAACACGACCGGTAATGGTCCATGCAGTATTGTTGAACTCGTCTTCGAGTTGATCGGGCTGGAAATGCTGAATAGCCGGATCATCGTCACCCAATTCTGGATCGGCAAAGAATACACCGTCAGAATCCAGCTCCTGTTGAGCATGCGAAACTAGAAGATTCCAGTTTTCGTTGATATCAAAAGATGCGCTGATACGACCGCCGGTATAGGTGGTTTCGTTAAAGTTGTCTTCAACCAAGTCGGCATTATCGGCTTCAATAAAATTAACGCCGCTCAAATCGGAACCGGCTTGGAAGCCCGCGCGGGTTGGGCCAACAACGACACCGTTAGCGCGAACCGTATCGGCGCTTCGAAAGCGCGCACTCTCTTCGGCACTTAGGGTTCCGCGTACGTTATCCACATAACCGCCCTGCTCATCACGATACACCACCGCACGCAAAGCAAAACTGTCGCTCACGGCGAGATTACCCATCACTTCAAGATTGTTACTGGGATCGCCACCACTGGTTGCGGCAGCACCAAGTTTTATCTTGCCGTAGGTTTCGCTGTGATCGGGTTTGTTGGTAATTAGGCGCACGGTACCGGCTTGCGAACTGGCACCAAACAAGGTGCCCTGCGGACCAGATAGAACCTCAACGCGGCTCAAATCCGCGGTGTAGACATCAAGATTTCGGCCCGGCTGGCCGAGAGGCTGTTCATCTAGATAAAACGCTACGTTAGGCGCAAGACCGGCAACACCGGCTGTTGTTAGGTTTGGTGTTGTTGAAGCAAGGCCACGAATATAAATGGTGTTTTGACCGGGACCAGAACCACCGGCGGTAATGCCGGGCAGTTGAATAAGGTAATCAGAAAAGTTACTGACACCCAACTGTTCAAGAGACTCTTCGTTAATGGCAGAAACAGCAAGCGGCACATCTTGAGAACTTTCTGAACGCTTGGTAGCGGTAACAATGACTTCTTCAATTTGGGCGTAAGTGATTGAACTGAGTGAACTAAACGGCACAACTGCAACAGCAGCGGCTAATAGTTTTTTATGAAGCATGATTTCCCTTTTAGTGAATGACGAAATGAGTCAGCTAACGCCACGACCCTGGCCCTAGCGATTTCCGTTGTTTAAAAACAGAATAATTATTAGTGCACTAACAATATATATTAAATAATTGATTAGAATTCTAACTATTTTTCAATTATCCACATTATCAAAATTTGCTCAACCCAATAAAAATCACACAACCAACTCCATAATCTCGGACATTTAGCGGTAAAAAATCAAAACCTCACCAAAGATACGAGCCTAGGCGTTCTATTCGAGCTAAAAGCAATTTAATGATAGAATCAAAATACATTAGACATCTAACTATATAATATTTTGAGAATAATGAATAACCATCACTCAAAACCCTATGAAACTGATTACGAAATAGGCCAAGACAACGTAAGGCTTTGGGGAATGGATCTTCACAACCCCGTATTCTTTGTTAGCGCAACCTTGATTCTTATTTTCGTCGCAGCCAGCATCATCGCTCCCACCACAGCGAACGACCTGCTCAACCAAGCAAAGCAATGGAGCATCAACAAATTTGACTGGCTGTTTATGGGCTCGGCGAGTTTTCTGATTTTGTTCTGCATAGCTTTGGCGCTACTGCCTACGGGTAAAATTCGCCTGGGCGGTGACAACGCCAAACCACAGTTTTCGCGAATATCGTGGTTTGCCATGCTGTTTGCCGCAGGAATGGGCATTGGCTTGATGTTTTGGGCAGTAACCGAACCCCTGGCCTACTACACCGGCTGGGGCGGCACACCGCTTGATGTTAAACCCAACTCGCAGGCCTCTGCGGATTTGGCACTTCCGGCAACGCTTTATCATTGGGGTCTACACGCGTGGGCCATCTATGCCGTCGTGGGCTTATCGCTGGCTTTTTTCAGCTTTAACAAAGGCTTACCACTCACCATTCGTTCGGTGTTTTATCCATTACTGGGCGATCGCATTTGGGGATTTTGGGGCCACGTCATCGATGTGTTTGCCGTACTGGCAACCATTTTTGGTCTGGCAACCTCATTGGGCTTTGGCGCCACACAGGCCTCATCGGGACTGCATTTTTTGTTCGGCACACCCGATGAAATCACCACCAGAATCTGCATTATTGTTGGCGTGACCTTTTTCGCCGTGCTTTCTGTGGTACGAGGGTTAGATGGCGGCGTTAAAATCCTAAGTAACATCAATATGGTTCTTGCTGCCATTTTACTGGTGGCCGTCTTCTTAATTGGCCCAACCCTTGAGATCGTTCATAACATCGGCACAAGTACGGTGGGCTACCTAGAAAATATCTTTGCGCTCAGCCAATGGCTAGGTCGCTCTGACGAGGGCTGGATGCAAAGCTGGACGGTATTTTATTGGGCCTGGTGGATTAGCTGGTCACCATTTGTGGGAATGTTCATCGCGCGCATCTCTAAAGGCCGAACCGTTCGAGAATTTATTATCGCAGTATTAGTGATTCCCACTGTGGTTACGCTGGTTTGGATGAACGTATTCGGCGTAAGCGCGTTGAGTCAAGCACAACATGGCGTTGGTGAACTCGCCAACGGCATTGGCAAGGTTAGCTTGGTGCTATTCCAAATGCTCGAAAACCTACCCATGTCGCAGCTGACTTCCGCCACTGCCATTATCTTGGTGCTGGTGTTTTTTGTGACCTCATCCGACTCGGGATCACTGGTTATCGACAGCATTACCGCAGGCGGAAAGCTCGACGCACCGGTGACACAACGTATTTTTTGGGCAACCACCGAAGGTTTAATTGCCGCGGTGTTGATGATTGGCGGCGGCAAAACCGCACTAGGCGCACTTCAGGCCGGTACCATCGCCACCGGACTGCCATTTACTCTAGTACTTATCGCTATGTGTTTTAGTTTATTTAAGGGCATGGTTTCAAAGCCGTAAAATTGATCTTGGCGACTGCAAATTTCTCGTTATAATCCAGCCAAATTAGTTGGCGTGGAATCAATGTCTAACACCGAAGAAGTTCTAATTGCGTTGCGCAGAGTGATTCGCGCAACCGACTTACACTCAAAACACCTCTCTAAAATCTCTGGCCTCACTGCGCCACAAATTTTGTTGATGCGTAGCATCGCCAAAAAAGGCGAGGTCACCATTCGCGAACTGGCCAACGACGTAAGCTTAAGCCAGGCAACAGTGACCACCATTTTAGATCGGTTAGACAAACGCGGACTCACCTATCGCTCCCGCTCCAGCGAAGACAAGCGCAAGGTTCACGCGTACCTAACAGAAGACGGCGAACAAACCTTAAAAGAAGCGCCAACACCGCTACAAGAACAATTTGTTCGTCAATTCAGCAACCTACAAGACTGGGAACAATCCATGATACTGGCGTCACTGCAACGCGTCGCCCAAATGATGGACGCCCAAAATATCGAAGCAGCGCCAGTCTTAGACATAGGCTCACTCGACAGACACGTAAAACCCGAACACTAAATCAAACATTTAACACCTAGCGATAAACCAGCTCCTTTCCAACAAACTTTTCTTACGAAAAACCTCTAGCGACAGATACGTTGCTAGAAACACAACTCTTTTGCATCAAAAACTCCTTTCAAAAAAACTGGGTCAAAAAATCCTTTCACAATAAATCCTCCAAAAAAATCGCTTCAATAAATCACGCATTAAAACCTAATTTTGCCAAATCAAACCATGAGCGAGTTACTCAGAATCTATCTTAAATGTTTTTATCGTGAAAAATAATTTTCGTAAAAACAAGAAATCAATTAAACCAACATTTAAAGATAAATTTAATAAAATACACCTTAAAACCACTCAACATTTTTGAGCTAATTACTTCAAAAATAAATAACAATAATATTTTGCCATCTAAAAACATTTAAAAACCACAAACCAAATAAAAAACCTCTGCGACACGCCTTACTACAAAAGAGAAAATAAAAAAGAATATTACGCCAAACAAATACAAACATTGACCCAACAAACCATTCGAGATAGCTTTGCGAAAAACCGACGACGATATACGTCGCAGCGACGGTGTATTGAGGAATATAAGTCGTGGAGACAACTATTAAATTTTATTTCTTTAAGCATTAGGGAGCATTAATAAATGGAAGATTATAGTTTTATACGAATTAGTCTATTTAATGGTGGTGCTGATTCATTTTTGGCCGCCTTAGATTCAGAAAATATTCCTCATAACCGAGTTCAATGTTTTTCGTCTCAACCTAAAACATCTGGAATTGTTGAGAGTATCAGTGCTTTATCTGAGGCAATGCCCTGGAATACTTTAGCTAAGGTTATTGCCTCATGGATTGAAGCCAGGAAAAGTCGAGAAGTAATAATTACTACAGAAAGCAATACAGTAATACATGCCAAAGGTTATTCAGTTTCCGAAATCGAACGCTTGCTTAAAACCACAACAAACCTTGCTGTTATAGACACAGATTCAAGTGATGAAACATAAAAAACCGCAGCAATAGCTCACACTGGTCGTAGGGACAACCAAAACGCTACGCTTATTTTTCTGCCCTCGCGAGAGGCGTTACACATCAGGTAATAATTTACAGCGAGATAGAATATGACTGAACCAGTTGCACTAATGGAAGTTGCGAAATTGCTAAAAAAACCACTCGATGATCTTTATGAAACTGGTAAGTCCAGCATGAAAACTAGATTGAAGAGATGGCAGGCAGCCAACAATATTAATAGTTTGTATAAGAAAATATCGAATATACAGAAGGTTAAAACAATTTGGCAAGTTGAGAAGGAGGTAAACATAAAGACCTTTTACTACCCTTCTAAAATTATTGTAGATAATAAAAGAATCGAGATAAATAAAGCTGAGAAAGTCCCTCTTGATACAAACGTTGTCATTCAAGGTACAGTAGGCCAAGGGAAGTCGATCTTTTTACGATATCTTTGTTCTCAAGAATTAAGAATTGGTAATAAAATTCCTGTTTTTATAGAGCTGAGAAAGATTGACGATCAGACAAGTTTAAAAGATCTAGTTTACACTACATTAAATTCCTGGGGATTTGATGTCGACGATTTATTGTTTGATTTTTTCGCAAAATCTGGGAAATTTTTATTTTTATTTGATGGATTTGATGAAATAGGCTCTGTTTATATTCAGAAAACTATCTCTCAGCTCGAGAACTGGTCTGACAAATATGAAAACCTAAGGATTATAGTAACATCTAGGCCTGACTCAGGAATAGAACGCTCTGCTTTCTTTAGAGTATTTCATCTAGCTCCGCTTACGAAAGAAGATCAAGAAGGAATAATAGGTAAGTTAGCCTCAAATGAAGAGCAAAAAACATCAATTATTATCGCCATAAAAAATAGTTCAAACGATATCAAGGGTCTATTAACCACTCCATTAATGATAACCCTTTTAATTATTGCTTACAAAACGAGTCAAAAAATACCAGAGGAGCTTTCAGAGTTCTATGATGAACTATTTCAAACATTACTTGTAAGACACGATAAAACAAAACCAGGTTTTACCAGGGAAAGAAAATGCGAAGTTAACGAAAGGAGGCTCCAAGAGATATTTGAGGCATTTTGTTTTTTTTCTAGCAAGTACGGTTATACAAACTTTTCACATAGAGAAATATTTAAAGTGTCTAGTGATGCCGTGCAAACTACTGACGCACAGTGTGACCCTGCCTTATTCATCCATGACATAGTTAAGTTGAGCTGTCTAATTGTAGAGGAAGGCTTAGATTATCACTTTGTTCACAAAAGTGTTAGAGAGTTTTATTGTGCAAATTTCATAAAAAATAGAAATGCCGAATTCGCTAAAAAGTTTTATGAGTTAATGCTTAAAGGTAATTGGCATCAATGGAATCAAGAATTGGTTTTTCTTTCTCAAATAGATAAATATAAATTTTTTATATTTTTTCTAAAACCTCACATTGAAGAAATAATGGAAAAGTACCGCATTGAAAAAGAAAAAGAAAAAGAAAAAGAAAAAATAGAAAAGGCGGCATTATTAGAAATTTTTGATAATTCTGATTTTAAGGTTGTATTACGGGATAAGACGCTTGCGCCATATGTAATAAAATTTAGTGGAAATAATACAGGAAATTTTCCTGGCACATATGATCCATATGAATTAGCAACTAAATTAATTTTCCGCTTCAGTGAAAATTTACAACGAGATTTTACAACAATTATAGACAGCCAAAAAGAAGAAATCTTAAGAGTTTCAGAAACCTCCACCGAATTTGAAGAATGCATTGAGATGGAAGGATTAAAGTTCATCCAGATTTGCAAGTTGGAGGATGACTTATTTCAGAATTGTTTGGAAGGAGTTATAACTCTGAAAAGAGTTTATCTAGATATCAATAGCTATATAGAAAAAGAGGAGAAAAAGATTAAAATTCTTGACCTCTAGCAGATACCTGACAAAGCGCTACTGTCGGACTGGTTTTCCGCTGCGCTCTAAATCAGCCGTAAATGTGAGCGTTATGGGAACAGCGATGATTAAAATACTTAAATGGATATTAGTTTTAGCAGTGATCGGGATCGTAGGCACCTGGGGGTTAGGTATTTATCTATTTGATTCAAAAGGAACTGATGTTGCCTTCCAATCATCTGATGGGAATTGGGCTGATAATGAAGTTCTTTTCAAAGGACGTGGTTTTGAATCAATGGTTTTTTATTTCGAGTTATATAAAATACGCTGTGAGGTAGAAGATGTTTCACTTCAGCGAGTAACTGATAAACCGAGCATTTTTAAGGCAAGTCGCTGGTTCGATGATTACAGCCAAAGGAAATGGAAAGTACCTTTAGCTGATCATCATCCAAATCTAAAAGGCGCTTTCTATTATCCAAATGTTTCAATGAAGCACTGCTACAATGGCGGTTCTACAAAAGATGAACTGGATTTAGCGGAGAAAAGAGCGAATGAATATCTATCAAGACTTTAGTAATTGTATAACAAAGCAAGTCAAAATCGTAGCACTACGTGTTACTGGACTCGATAAAGCTCGCCTTTGCTTGCATCGTTATGAGTTTTTATTGTGATTGGAATGCTGGCGATTATCTTCCTGGTGTTAGCCTTCTTTATAGTGGCGTTGCCAGTATTAATCGTGTTCGTAACGAAAAACGAAACATTAATCTCAATAACAGTAGGGAAAATATTTTGGCCTAAAAAGTTCTTTTATTGGTCATCTTCTATAGGGGCGCTATCTTTGTTGGGATACAAATTCGTAAGTTCCATATTTATAGTGCCTGCCTTTATGCCCATATTTTTAGCTCTGCTGTGGGTAAAATTGCTGCCTTTGAAGAAATCATAAAAACAAATTTTCCGCAAATGGCGGCGTTAGGCTCATGAGAAACATGCAAACCTTTTTGAAATATTCTCTACTAGCTTTATGCACCCTTGGGGCTATTTTTACTGCTTATCCTTTTGTGGCTTCTTTGAAGCCTTCATACGAGGCTAACGCTAACGTACCATCATTCAAAACTAACTGGATTAACGTTGGGGAAACCAAGAAAACCCCTGATATAGCGTCTCCTGCGGATGTTTTCATAACCCGAATAACCGAAGACAACTTCTTTATATTTGCAGTTGCTTACGATAATCACCGTAATATTTATTGGGTCGCCCCGCCTTACGATCCATGCGATCAAATAGAAGTTAATCTAAAAGAAAATAAAGTCTTCTGTATATACGGTGACAGCACATACATAAGTTGGGACTTTGACGGAAAGCCTAATAAAGAGCACTTTGCAGAATTATTAGTCCTCCCATATTCAAAAAATGGAAATACCGTGCGATACGGTCGAGGAGCCTAACAGACTGAAATAAAATTTGGTGAGCATGCTATTCCAGAATCCGATTTAGCTACACCAATAGTCATAAATTACATCTCATACCTGTTTTGCTTGTCTCACTGCAAAATTGATTCAACTACAAAGACTAAATTTCTCCGCGTTTTATTTTGATTTTACTAAAAGAATCACTGCTTAACTCATTCCTGATTTGATCAAAGATTCCTGAACTACGATATTATTGTCCCAGCAGGATTTTTTCGCTTTAAGACAACTATCTATTGATGTCTAAAATTACCATTATTAAGACGTTAAAATTTAGTAAACTAAAGCATTAAATTATCGCCTTAGCGACCAATTCTACCCTTAAAATTTCATTAATTACCTTCTGCTTGCCTTCTTTATTTGCATAAAAACGTGGTAAATTTCGTTGTCATTACTCTGCTTTTTTATGCAAAGTAATTTAACTGGCACCGCTCAGTTTTAACGATGCTTAGCATGTACAACAAGCCGTTTAAACATCAGGCAAAACTTGATTTCTGCCTTGGGCTCACCATTAAATAACACGCTGCTTTGTGCACCTCAGGGTGGAACCATAACGTTTATGCAAGTAATTATTTTACATGTTATTAGCTTTTTACTCGCTATTCTTATTCATGAGATTGGCCACCTAGTCGCAGTTTTGATGGCAGGCCACAAGGTCATTGAGTTTTCGGTGTATCCAATAAGCATAAAGCGATGTGAGAATAAATACACAATAAGCCTACAAAAAAATATATTTTCCGGCTTTGTTGCCTATGAGCGAGAAATTAATAAGACCACATGGGGGAAAGAAGTCGCCATAATAGCCAGTGGAGTTTTGGCTAATATTTTTATTGGTCTGACTTTTATACTTTACCACTACCTAATTTCTGACAATGGCCTCTTGCTTATATTCGGATGGACCTCACTAATAGTCGGCGTATTAAATTGTTTTCCAGCAGAAGTCAAAGAACTTGGACTGGACTGTGACGTAAAAAAATTTTTAACGATGTTAAAATTCAAAAGGTCTATTTCGAAAATCAAAAGATTTAATTTAGAAAAACCTCTGTTTGATATTTCTAGCAAACCCAAAGAGAGAAGCAACTCCAACAAGGCACAAATTGAATTTTTTAATGACGATGTAACCGAAATGGATTTTGTTGTAGATATCTTGAAAACGTATTTATATCTGGATGATTTTTGTTCTGCGAGCACAATGTTAGATATTCACAAGAATGGCAGCGTTAAGATCGGCTGGTTTGACGCTGAAGTGGCCATAAAAATAACCGAGCAAATTAAAAACGAAGCAACAAAGAATGGATTTCCTTTTAAATGCAATGTTTTAACATCTCTTTAAAAAAATTCGTTTTAAAAACCTAGCAAGTGACATAAATTCTGGTTGATATTGATTGCTGCATGATGTCTTCAGTTACAGAAAATAAAGTGCTGCATGATACCAAAAGAATATCTAGCTAATCTGTTAAATCCGAAATCCATTGACCTATTGCGCACTAAATAACAGAAATAATTATGAGACGAGATAACTTTGCAAATCATTTTTTTGCAACGGTTTTTTGCAATGGGTTTTCTGCAATCCCTTCGGTTTTAACTCAACATTCTAATTATTAACGAAGAAAACGAAAATGAGCGAAGATGAATATATTGAAACGGATATCAACGATACTGAAACGATATTAGAATTTGTAAAATCGTTTAAACATCAAAAACAGAGATTGTTCTAACATCCAACGGCCAACAGGTTGGAGCAATATTAACATCCGAACAATATGATTAGTTTTTAGATCATCTGGACGCTCAGCAAAATATTGAAGAGGTTAACTTACGATCTGGTGATATGAACGGAGCACAAAATCTACGTGATTTCAAAAAGGAGTTGGGGATATCTGAAAAGGGAAACAGAAGATAATATATAACGTTGTTCTCCATCGAGGAGCCAAAAAAGACGTTAAAAAATTGCACCCACAAATTAGACCCTGAATCATTGCTACGTTAGATGAAATCGCAGAAAATCCAAGGTTAAATGGTGCAATTTTGTTATCTGACTGCGAAGATTTATATAGATATCGAGTTGGTCATCGTCGGATTGTATATAGAGTTAACGACAATGTTTTCGAGGTCTTAGCTCTCGATGTAAACCCCGAGCGGAGGTTTATAAAAAGAAAAGCCGACCTAGGCCGGCTTGAAATCTTGTCAATCAAAGCAGTGACAAGTAAGAGGGGTTCTTTCCGATTTTTACAACTAAACTTTTTCTAGGGTTAGATAAACCAGCGTTTGGGTAAGAAGCTGATAGGCGATTTCACCGAATGCCATAGGGCCGGTTAAATCGGCAGTCTTTTTACCTTCTAGGTCGCAATACAATAGGTTCCAGATACTGTTACACGAGAACGCTATGTTTGTGGTGTCGGTACGACCCAGTGCTTTATCAAACTCGGTAATATAATCTTCAACCGGGCGCGCAAATTTATATTCTACGTCTGGAAAAACCGGCGCATAAAATTTCGCGTCTTCGCGGCTTACATCCAAAATAGCCACGTTTACCAACACGCCTGAGTAGTCAGCAACCAGCGGCCAGCGCACATCAATGTGGTTTTCGGTTACATACTCGGCAAAATTCCAAGTATCGCCATTAACCTCACAACTGTTAACTTCAAAACCAGTTTGTTTAAATTTGATAACCGGGCCGTCACCCTGCTCAAACAAGTTAACGGTTTTAATTTGCGCAGTTTGCTCTTCTGGTAGATGCACGTGCATTGCTACGGCCTGCGCATCGCTGAGCATGCCCGATGCTGGGCCAAAACCTACCTTCGCAGAACGCTCACCCATTTGGTCTACACGAAAGCCGCTCACCCAACCAATAATGGGCGAGAAGTACATGTTCTGGTAATCAGGAGCATGCTGGGCATATTCCATGTGAACACTCGACTCACCCGGCAGAATCAACAGCGTGAAACCATGCTCGGGCGCTTCTTTTGCGATTCGCGAAACAGAATTTACATCGTAAAGCGTTAAATGTGGACGAGCATTAGAGGGAAAACCACTAATAACGCTGACATGCAGCATTTCTTCGTCTACGCGGCCACCGTCGTTGGCCATAAAATAAGGAATTGTTCCAGCTATCCAATTGCCTGATGGCAGACCTTCGAGAACGTTTTCATCACCCGCTAAAACCATGTAATCGCCTGCTGCGATCATTTCGACAACTTCTTCGCGAGTTGCCATTTTATTTAAAAACGTTACCAATCCTTCATCAGCCATCTGTATCTCCAAATCAGCTTATACCGCAGCTGCCTGCTTCATCAAAACTCCAACTTCTTGGCGCATAGTTTTCTGATTTTGACCCAAGAAATCTCTTATACGTCGCGCCGCTTGCAATTTTATTACCGGATCAGGTTTTGTCATAACCTGTGCGCGTAGTTTAGCGAGTAATAGCCGATAAGCCATATGTTCGCTTGGAATGAAATTTTCATTCTCTAAAATTTTCTGCCAAACCTGATGTTCGGCTTCCGGCAATGATAGCTCGCTTGATCTTGGTGTGTTAAGCCACTTATTTAGTAGCACCAACTCCTGAATCAAACTGCGATAATTTTTGCGGAAGTACTCGCGAATTGTATCGATCGATTGAAGCTTTTCAGACTCGGTTTTACCTTGTACAAAAACACTGCGTTGACGCGATATCAACAGATTTAACGGTACACTTCCAGAATTAAGATTTATGGTTCCGCTTAGTAGCTCTAACCAAACTGGGCTTTTTGCCGCCGGTAAAATTAAACGCTGTTTGCTGGTATTTTGTCGAACCTGTGTACGCAATCGATCACTGTTCACACCGCACAATTGTTCTATTTCACTTTGCAGCTGGTTGTGATTCTCGATAAAGAATTTACGAAGTTCAACTGCCAAACTTAATAGCGTCGAGCCACTGTTAGATTTAGCAGCCAATAAGGTTAAACGGCTGAGTAAAAACTTTAACGGTAGCAATTGCGTTCGAATGGGCAGTTGGTTTTTCAACACATTTTCCCAAACGCGATCCACCTCAGTAGGAACGTAAAAAAGCTGATGATTTACCGCGGTCGATCTCTTGATATCTTCAGAAATCAACTGAACCATTGATTCGTTAATTCCTAAAAAACTAGAAATGACGCTGGTATCAAGACCTTTTACCAAGGCAAGAGCAACTTGTTGACGCACCAGATTAGAATAGTTGCGCGTGGGATCGCCTAAAAAAGCTGCTCGATTTAAGACATCACGAGTAATGAAGCCACCTTCGGCAGCAGCCAACTTAGGCACATTAGCGTGAACGTACACTGGGCAATTACCAACGTTAGCGTAGCGCCAACGCCCAGTCACTAAATCTTCTTCGCTACTAATCTTTTTATTGCTGGAAAAGAAAGTAGTTAAAAGCTTTTTATCTCCCGTATCCAGTGCAATATCGTAGCAACGTTCAGATTCATTAAATCTGGCCGCTTTTATAAACCACGGCGTTTGTATACCTAGCGCGAGTTCTAGGTCACGGAGATCCTTTCGGTCCATGGAGTACCCCTGAAAAATACTTTAGACGTGTATGTCCATATCCAATTAGTTAAATTTATTTCCGGTACAAAAAATACGAAGACGACAACGGTTTGAGAATTCTCAAATTTTGTCCTAAAAGAAATGGATTCTTCAAACAGGAAGACATAAGACCAGAAAAGTCTTGATATTGTCAATTTGCTAGAAAAAACAAAACATCGGAAAAAAAGTACGGTTTTATGATTTTTTAATTAATAAATTCTATACAGATATTCTTTCCACCAACGAGAATTTATTTTCCAATTTTGTAAATAAATGTCATTACTTAGAATACGTGTATGGCTAATTTCGCTGATCGCAATTATAAACGATCTTGAACAAAGTTCGTCCAATATAACAAATTTAGGAAAATACCTAAAAATATATGAGGTATAGAAATTAAACTGTCGCTATTGCGAAGGAGTTATCATAAATTAATGTTTAAAGCGCCACATTTTAGATTTAGGCGTCAGTCAATTTCAGAGTTGAGAAATGTTTCAAATTTTCGGATTTTTGATCTAAAAAGACAATTCGAGTTTTCTTTGATCAACTTAACATCATAAAATATGAAAAACTTATTGCCTATTTATTAAAAATAAAAATTGAAGCTTTATTTATTAGTGATAATTTGCCCAAAAATCAATCGGGTTAATTAATTGTTTAAATGCAAGTTCTGTGATCTACGTCTAGTTTGATTGACTTGTCAGGTTTTTCTAATACTTATTTAACCTTCTTTTTTTACTAAATCGACGTATTTACGCTTTAGCAAAATAATCCGATAAAACAGATTCCCAACTATTAATGATCTGCTTTGTATTTTTATTGGGGATAATCCTACTTGGATCGTTGGGCACTTAAGTTGACATTCAATGGGTTAAACAATAATTATTTTTAATATCTTATTTTTAGGAACCTCTGACTAACCCAAAGTTTTTAACACCACGATAACGTGTCGCTGTTTTTAATTTCTGCCAGCACTTGGAATTGTAAAAAATTTGATGTCGAGTTTTTGTTTCTATAGAGCAGCTAATTGACGACAGAGTTAATCAAAGGGTTCTTTAATAATAGAATTTTTTCGTTGAAGATTAGCGGTTTTAACTCTGTTGCAAGAGCAAGTGCGAAGAATAATTTTTTATTTTACAAAATTAACAACATACGAAACATTAAGATTTTCATGCGGTAAAACCCAAATGATGTTCCCGAAAATTTTAAAATCTCTAGGAGTTTTTAATGGGAATATTCTAATAAAAAGTAATTTAAGAAAATTCGTGGAAATTACCTGACAATATTTACAGGTAAAACGTATTTAAAAAGATCGAAGGGACAACGGCGAGGGATTCAGACGAATTCAAAACTGAGGAATTCAAAACTCATAAAAGGAAATTTACGTGTGATTAATTTTGAGAACAAGAAATAATTAAACACTTGTGGAAATAACAAATCAGGGTGGTAGTGGCAATCCTCCGTTTAAGCCTGAGCTGCATTAGCCGGAGGATCTGACTGAAAATCAATGTGGCGTTAACTGTGTTAGAGGTCCGTAAAGCTCTGGTCGACGGTCACGAAACAATCCCCAAGCTCGACGCTGCTGAGCGAACGCGTTTAGGTCAAGGGTTGAGAGTATAATTTCCTGCTGATCGCGACTGGCTTCTTGTAAAATTGCTCCGGTGTTATCACTGATAAAAGAAGAACCATAAAAAGTAATTGAGCAACTCTCGCCTTGCTCAACACCAATTCTGTTTGACGCAACAACGGGAACCATGTTGGAAGCCGAATGGCCTTGCATGGCTCGCTGCCAATGATCTTTTGAATCAATACTGTGATCTTGCGGCTCGCTGCCAATGGCTGTTGGATAAAACAATATCTCGGCGCCTTGCAAAACCATGGCACGTGCCGCTTCTGGAAACCATTGGTCCCAACAAATCGCCACACCAATTCGACCAAATTTTGTTGACCAAACTTTGAATGGCGTATCACCGGGGGAGAAGTAAAATTTTTCTTGGTAGCCGGGCCCGTCTGGAATATGCGCTTTACGGTAGTTATCAAGTACAACACCGTCGGCATCGATTACTGCCAGCGAGTTAAAATAGCATTGGTTGTCTTTTTCGAAATAGCTGATCGGCAACACCACGCTCAGTTCTTTAGCAAGTGCACTAAAGTGACTGAGTAAATTGTTGTTGGTAAAAGGTGTGGCTAAATCAAAGTGTTTGGGATCTTGGTCTTTACAAAAATACGGCGCTGCAAACAATTCTTGCAGCAAAATAATATTGGCGCCCTGCGCTGCGGCAGAACGGACTAGACTCTCTGCGGTTGCAAGGTTCTCGTCAAGATTCCATGAACACGCAAATTGCGTGGCTGCTACTGTAACCATAGGTATTATTGACCTTAGTCTTCGTTTATCAGTTCGCCTTGTCGGCGCGTACGTTCTTCGCGCGAAGAAATATAGTAGGCTGCAAATGCTGCCGTTAGTACGGTCAGAATCATTATCGTAGCAAGAGCATTGATTTTTGGACTTAAACCCAAGCGCACCGACGAGAAAACAATCATCGGTAACGTGGTAGACGATGGCCCAGAAACAAAGCTTGCAATTACCAAGTCATCCAACGAAAGAGTAAATGCCAACAACCATCCAGATACCAAGGCCGGTAAAATGATCGGCAAGGTAATAAAGATAAATGTCTTAATCTTATTAGCGCCCAAGTCCATTGCGGCTTCTTCTAGGGATCGATCCATTTCAGCCAAGCGTGACGAAACCACCACGGTAACGTAAGCCATGCAGAATGTGACATGGGCAATCCAAATAGTCAGGAAGCCACGCTCTTGCGGCCAGCCAAAGCTATTAACCATAGCCACAAATAGAAGCAATAATGACAGACCGGTAATAACCTCTGGCATAACCAACGGTGCCGTTACTAGGCTGCCAAATACCGTTTTACCGGTAAACTTACCCGCCCTTGCTAAAACCAAGGCCGCCAATGTACCTAAAATTACGGCGGCGGAGGCCGAGAAAAACGCCAGTTTTAAACTGACCCAAACCGCAGACATAATCGCGTCGTCGCGAAATAGTTCGACGTACCACTTAAAAGAGAAATCAGCCCAAATGTTGACGCGTTCTGAGCTGTTAAAGGAATAAATAATCAGAACCAGCATCGGTGCATAAAGGAAGAAAAATCCAAACCCGAGCACAATCTTAGTAAACTTTGATACGTTCGCCATCAGGATTTCTCCTCCAATTCTCTAAATTGGTATCGATGGAACAACGCTATAGGTATTAGCAGTAATAGCAACATGATGGTTGCCACAGCAGATGCCACCGGCCAATCTCGGTTGCCGAAGAATTCACCCCACAACACTTTACCTATCATCAGAATTTCTGCACCGCCCAACAATTCCGGAATAACGAACTCACCGACCGCCGGAATAAAGACCAACATGGAACCGGCAATAATTCCGCCACGAGACAATGGCAACGTAATTGAGAAGAAACTTCGGATAGGGCCAGCACCGAGGTCCGCTGATGCTTCTAGCAAACGCGAATCGAGTTTTACTAGGTTGGCGTACAGTGGCAAAACCATAAACGGTAAATAGGTATAAACGATACCAATGTAAACCGCGAATTCGGTATTTAATAATCGGATAGGTTCATCAACAAAACCTAAGCTGATTAAGACATTATTAATAATGCCGTTGTTTCTTAAAATTCCCATCCACGCGTAAATACGAATTAAAAAGCTCGTCCAAGACGGCAAAATAATCAGCATTAAACACAGGTTTTGAATGGAACCTTGCATTCTGGCAATGCCGTAAGCAATTGGATAACCAATGGCCAAACATAAGGTGGTGGAGATGGCTGCTATTTTTAGAGAGCTTAAATAGGCATTCAGATACAGAGTATCGGTGAACAACCAAAGATAGTTGCCAAAGTTTAAATTAATGACGAGTTTTTCGTTGGCGTATTCAAAAATAGCCGTGTAAGGAGGCTGTGCAATTGCCGCCTCAGAAAAAGATATTTTTAAAATAATTAAAAATGGCACGGCAAAAAATAATATTAACCATGCATAGGGTGGAAAAATTAACCACCATTTTTTAAAACGTCGCCATTGGAAATCTTTCATGATATCTCTTTTTGGGGAATTGCAGATTAGCCAAAACGATCAACCGATAGTTAGCCCTACGGAATACAAATCGTTTTAGAAAAATTATTCGGTCAAAACAACGCTCGCGTTGTCATCCCAATAAACCCACACTGGGTCGTCCCATGTGAGCCGATCACCGGCCCATCGAATGTCGTTCATTTCAGTAACAGAAATGGTTTTTCCCGAGGGAGTCCGCACGTGATAAACCGAGTGCGAACCAAAATAAGCAATGTCTTTAACTACACCGCTTATGCAGTTGTATTGTTGATCGGGTTTAGTTTTTGATATGGAAATTTTTTCTGGGCGTAAGGCTACAGCGACTTCTTGACCCACAAAGCAGGTAATGCCATGACCGATGTAAATTTCAGTCTCGCAATCATCGCTGGTAATCGTTACGTAGCTAGGTTCGTCGTCTTTAACGGCGCCTTTTAATATATTTACAGAACCAATAAATTCTGCCGTAAATTGGCTGTTGGGCTGTTCATAAATTTCGCTAGGAGTGCCAACTTGGCAAATTTCGCCAGCATCCATAATGGCAATGCGATCGGCCATGGTCATGGCTTCTTCTTGATCGTGCGTCACCATGACGCAAGTAACGCCTAAACTATCAATAATGTTGGCAATTTCTAACTGCATACGTGCGCGCAGTTTCTTGTCCAATGCACCCATGGGTTCATCGAGCAACAATAATTTAGGGCTTTTAATTAACGAACGTGCGAGTGCAACACGCTGTTGTTGACCACCGGATAATTGATGGGGTCTACGTTTGCGCAAATGCTGCATTTGCACAAGGTTAAGCATGTTAGTTACTTTTTCGGCAATTTGCGATTTATCGAGTTTATCTTGCTTTAAACCAAACGCTAAATTTTGCTCAACCGTCATGTGTGGAAATAACGCGTACGACTGAAACATCATATTGATTGGACGTTCGAAGGGTTCGCGATCGTTAATTCGCTCACCTTGCAAAATAATATCGCCCGAGGTTGGTGTTTCAAAACCAGCCAGCATTCTTAATAGCGTTGACTTTCCACAGCCAGAAGCACCTAACAAGGCAAAGATTTCGCCTTTTTTTATGGTTAAATCAACAGAGTTAACCGCAGTAAAATCACCAAATTGTTTGCTAACTTTACGTATCGTTAAGTATTCCTCATCAGCATTTAAAATTTGATCAGGATTTGCGGAGACGGTTTTTCCAACATTGTGATTTTCAGCGGTATTCACAGCATACACTCAGACAAATTCGCAGAATGCTCCTGCAAATGCAGGAGCGACTTTCAAAGGGAAGGGTTATTGACCGGTTTTAATTTCGGTCCAAGCACGATTTAATACGCGATCGATTTTGGCGGGCTTAACGGTTGCGGTATACAACTTAGCCTTCACATCAGCAGGTGGATAAATAGATTCGTCAGACTTAATTTCTTCGTCAACAAATTCTAATGATGCGGTTACTGGATTTGGATACCAAATTTCGTTGGTGTTTTCAGCGGCGATTTCTGGCTTCATTAGGAAGTTCAAAAACGCGTGAGCCTCCTCGACGTTTTCGGCGTCTTTTGGAATACCAAACATATCAACCCAAAGAAGAGCACCTTCTTTTGGAATGATGTAACTAATTTCTATACCGTTATCGGCTTCCGCAGCATCGGCCTGTGCTTGAGCGATATCACCAGACCAACCTAAGCTAACGCAAATTTCGCCACCGGCTAAATCGTCAATGTATTTAGATGAATGGAAATAGGTCACCGATGGCGCTAAAGATTTGAGTAACTCTTTTGCAGGTGCGCTGCCTTGGTAATCTTTAATATCTTCCGAGTTTGGATCTTTACCTAAATAGTGTAAAGCAGCGGCATAAACCTCTGTTGGCGCATCCAAGAACGCAACCCCACATTTGCTCAGTTTTTCTAGGTTTTCTTTTTTAAAGATCAGATCCCAAGAATCTAAAGGTACGTCTTCACCTAAAACTTCTTTAACTTTAGCTTCGTTAAAGCCGATTCCAGTAGTGCCCCACATATAAGGGATACCGTACTTATTGCCTGGGTCTAGTTTAGAGAGATTTTCCATGAATGATGCGTCAAGACCACTGAAGTTGGATAACTTTGACTTATCTAATGGTAGAAAAACACCGGCTTGAATTTGGCGCGACATAAAATCGATGGTAGGCACAACTACGTCATAGCCAGTGCGGCCTGCTAACAACTTGCCTTCAAGTACTTCGTTTGAATCGAACACATCGTAGGTCACTTTGATGCCAGTTTCTGCTTCAAACTTTTCAATAACATCCGCACCAATATAATCGCTCCAGTTGTAAACTTTTACGACTTTCTCTGCCAATGCATTGGTGCTGGCGAGCAACCCTGCTAGTGCGAATACAGCTAAAGTTGTTTGCTTCGATTTCATTCAATAACCCCCTTCAGGATGTTTAAAGATCTTCGACTAAGAGCGAAGATGAAATTTCAATCTACCTCAACATTAGAGGAAACAACCATCCTTGGAAAAAGACTTATTAAGAACCAATGTTTAAAAGTCCGAGTTGCAGTTTACGATTTCTATATATTCTGTCTACGCAACGCCCGGTAATAATTTGAAAAAAGTTTATCTTTTTTCAAAAGAGCGCCCATTAGATTAAAAACTTAATAACTTGGTATGAGTTTTAAAACTAGGTTTTTAATCGTATCGCCAAATCATCGAGTGACTTGCGAACACGTTCAACCAACAAATCGATTTCTTCTTTTTTAATGATCAATGGTGGGCTCAAAATCATTGTTGAACCAACACCGCGCATGACTAAACCATTACCAACACTGATGTCGCGGCACAAGGTTCCGACAGCGCCTTTGTTTTCAAAAAACTCGTGCTTTGATTTATCTTTCATTAACTCAATAGCACCCAGTAAACCTAGGGTTCTTACCTCACCGACAAGTTCGTGATCGGCTAGCTGTTTCAGTTTGTCGGCAAAATAAGGCGCTAGTTCATTTTTAACGCGCTCAACAATGCCTTCATCTTTTAATATTTTTAAGTTTGCACTCGCAACCGCCGCCGCAGTTGGGTGACCGGAATAGGTAAAACCGTGGTAAAACTCTTCGCCGCTACTTTTTAATGTTTCTGCAATGTGATCGGCAACTAAAACACCACCGATGGGCAAATAACCGCTGGAGAGACCTTTTGCAATCGCCATTAAATCGGGTTTAATTCCGAAATAATCGCTGCCAAACCATTCGCCGGTTCGACCAAAACCACAGATAACCTCATCGGCCACTAAAAGAATTTCATAGGCATCGCAAATACGTTGAATTTCCGGCCAATAAGTTTCTGGTGGAATAACAACACCGCCAGCGCCTTGGATGGGTTCGGCAATAAAAGCTGCGACCTTATCTTCGCCAATGGCTTTTATTTTTGCTTCCAGTTCTTGAGCAACTCTTAATCCAAATGCGTTGGGATCTTCATTAAAGCCTTCGCCAAACCAATAGGGTTGGTTGATGCGCTCAATACCCGGCACGGGAAGATCACCTTGCTCGTGCATAGGCTTCATTCCGCCTAAACTCGCACCGGCAACAGTTGAACCGTGATACGCATTATTTCTGGCGATTATGACTTTTTTCTCAGGCTTCCCTTTACATGCCCAAAAATGGCGAACTAAACGGAAAATTGTATCGTTGGATTCAGATCCAGAACCTGTGAAAAATACGTGATTAATGTGCGCGGGCGCAAGCTCACTTAACTGTCTTGCTAATTCGATGGTCGGCGGCGTCGTGCATTGAAAAAAGCTGTTGTAATAAGGCAGCTGGCGCATTTGTTGAGTGGCTGCGTTAATCAGCTCTTCTCTTCCATAACCAACATTTACGCACCAAAGACCTGCCATACCATCAAGAATTTTATTGCCTTCGGAATCATACAAAAATACGCCTTCAGCACGATCGATAACGCGCGTCCCTTTTTTGGCAAGATCACCATGATCGGTAAATGGATGCAAATGGTGTTGCGCATCTAGCGCTTGGAGTTCGGCTGTGGTTGTCATTCTGGGTTACCTATACGTTGAGTAGCAAATACTCTCGCTCCCAAGAACTGATTACTTGGAAAAAAGTTTCGTACTCTTTATGTTTAATCGCTGAATAAGCGCGGACAAAATCGCGCCCTAGAATATCGGTTAAAGGATTGGGCTCCTGTAATCGACTGAGAGAATGCTCCAGTGATTTCGGAACATTCGAAGAAGGTAATTCGTACGCATCGCCCTGAATGGGATCTGCCGATGCTAATTTATGTTTTATGCCTAAATAACCGCTGGCTAAACTGGCTGCGATAGCCAGATAAGGGTTAACGTCTGCACCGGCAAAGCGTGCTTCAACCCGTGTGGATTCTGGCGTAGAAATAGGTACGCGCAAACCCGCGGTGCGATTATCAAAACCCCAATGGGTATTATTCGGCGCAGCATCGCCGAATAAGATTCGACGATATGAGTTTACGTTTGGAGCGTAAAACAACATGGCATCGGGCGTATGCTGCTGCAAACCGCCCAGATAATTCATAAACAGCTCGCTGAGCTGCCCTTCACTACCGGCGCTAAACACGTTTGCTTTGGTTTTAACATCTATCAACGACTGATGAATATGCATTGAGCTACCTGGCTCATTCTGCATAGGCTTAGCAAGAAATGTTGCATAAACATCATGACGAAGAGCGACTTCACGAATGGTGCGCTTAAAAAGAAATACTTGGTCGGCTCTGGACAACGGATCACCGTGTTCAAAGTTCACCTCCATTTGTGCGGCGCCAGACTCATGAATTAGTGTATCTACGTCTAATTCCATAGCGTCACAAAAATCGTACATCTCTTCAAACAGCGGATCGAATTCATTCACCGCGTCGATCGAATAAGATTGGCGCGCACGCTCGGGACGTCCCGAGCGACCAATCGGCGGCTGTAGTGGAAAATCAGCGTCGGTATTTTTTTGCACCAAATAGAACTCTAGCTCTGGAGCAACAATGGGCTGTAAGCCTTCTGCCTCATACAGTGCTAAAACACGTTTTAATACATTTCGCGGCGCTAAAGGATGCGGATTGCCCTTAGCATCAAAGCAGTCGTGAATGATTTGTGCCGTTGGTTCATCAACCCAGGGCACCATACGAGTGGTCGCCGGATCGGGACGCAGATAAAGATCAATATCTGCCGGATGGACAAGACCTTCGATAGCGTCATCGTCGGGCCAATCGCCGGTGACCGTCTGAATAAATATGGCTTCAGGCAAACGTGTGCCTTCGCTATTTAAATATTTGCTGGCCGGTAAAATTTTGCCCCGTGCGTTTCCGGTCATATCCGGAACCAGAGCTTCAATTTCTGTAATTCTATTCTCTTGCAGCCAAAGTTTTAATTCTGCTTCGCTATTTATCATGTACTAACCAATTATTACCGTCATAAGCCGGTTAAAAATTTGAAACAATAAGTTCACTTATATTTATATTGAAAGCTAAAACAGTCGTTTTCAATCAAAAAATATAAAGACCAATTCAATGGTAAAAATCGTTCTAATTACTCGAACAACATCAAAAATACGTTACTTACGATAAATTTTTAAATTGCTATTTTTTTATTACTCAGTTTTTCATAACGAAAGAGTCACATCTAAAAACATTAACAATCAAATACTTTTATCAACAATTAAAAAAATTTAAATCATTAACCGAGTTTAGTTTTTCGATATTCTAAACATTGTGAGCGAAACCAAGAAAAAATAGCTCGATAAAAAGGCGTTTCGGTTACTAACCATTCTGGATGCCACTGCACACCCAACACAGGCTTGCCTGGCGCACTGAACGCTTCAATTAAACCATCTTCTGCACGAGCTTCGACTCGCAATAAATTTGACAACTCTTTAACGCCCTGCCCATGCAAAGAATTCACATCGACCATTGGCTCATGCCAAATATCTGATAAAACGCCACCATCTTGAAGAGAAATTTTATGACTGAAAGCATATTGCTCAGCCAATGTTAAGGTTTTGTCTTCTCGATGATCGTTAAAACCCGGAGTGTGGTGAACTTGTTGATAAAGCGAACCACCCAGCGCGACATTTATTTCTTGAAAACCGCGACAGATACCAAAGATAGGAACACCACGATCGTAAGCACTTTTAATTAGAGACAACGTTAATTGATCACGAGCCTGATCAACAAGACTCGAGTCAAAAGGCTGTTCATCACTGTAGTGCTTTGGCTCTACGTTCGAATAACTTCCTGTTAGAACAATACCGTCAACTAATGATAAATATTCCTCAACACTTACATTATTGATAGCTGGAATAATAACAGGCATAGCCCCAAGGGCTTGCGTGACCGCATTGAGATACTTTTCCCCAACGCAATGAAAATAGTGTGGCTCCAGAAGTTTTCTGCATGCTGGTAAACCAATAACAAAACTCATAACAACCTCGCGAACAACAATAACCAGACCGTTTAAAATATTCAACACATTAACACAAGGAAAATGCATTTAGCGCCTGAAGGAATTCTCAACAAGTCAAAAAATGTGAACTTAAGAGAATTAACATCATATTTTTTATGACTATTTCGTTGATTGAAAAATTCCTTAGCGGTTAAATGTTTACAGGTCTATTTTATTGTGTTTAATATTATCAACACATAGCCAGGTTTGTACCAAATCGTACAACCTTGACCAATACTCGCAATTTCCTTTACTAAAACGCTATATAATCGGTCTCTGTTTTAAAATTAGACACCAACTTTCTAACGAACTGACGCAAACTCGGTTCAAAACAAAACGTTGCGCACTTCCTATGTGCACTAAACGTATCACTAAATGTCATTACGCTCTAACAAATGACATTTTTAGAATTAAACCAGCTCTGTATTCGACAGAATTTGCTCGTTATTTCTCTATATTCAAGTAACTAAAATTATCAATTTCTAATGAATTCAAGCACAAAAAAGAATCGCACCAAATGTCTGACTCAATCCTTAAAATCGATGAATTAATTAATAATTATGAATATTTAGACCTACTTATACCCGATTGCAACGGCGTTATTCGCGGCAAACGTTTACCGGTAGTCTACGCAAAAAAGGTATTTTCTCAGGGGGTACTTTTTCCGGCATCGTTATTCGCCGCCGACATTTGCGGTGAACCCTGCGAAGAAACGCACCTCGGTTTTGAAATTGGTGATGCCGATTACAACTGCCCAGCAATATTAGAAACTTTAGTTCCGGTACCTTGGGCACCAAAACGTGCACAAGTCTTGTTAGACATGATTGACGATGACGGACGCTCTTTTGCGGTAAACCCGAGAGAAGTTTTAAAACGCTTACTCGCCAAACTCTCAGCACAAAACATTCTACCTACTGTAGCGGTAGAACTTGAGTTTTACCTACTGTCCCCCGATTGCGCAACCGAACCTCAAGCTCCGGTTAACCCAATTACTGGCGCGGTAGAAAAAAGCAGTCAAGTTTATTACATGGATGATCTTGATGCTTATGGTGAATTTATTGATGCCATTCAAAAAACCTGTGAAGAGCAGAATATTTTGGCCGAAGCTGCCATTTCAGAATGTTCACCGGGACAATTTGAGATCAATCTAAGTCACAGCGATGACCCATTAAAAGCCTGCGACGACGCGATTTACTTGAAACGAGCAATAAAAAATGTCGCTCGACAATGTGGATACACTGCAACCTTTATGGCAAAACCCTACGGGCAGTTTTCCGGCAGCGGCACCCACGTGCACACCAGTTTATACAATCGCAAGGGTGAAAATATTTTTGCCCAAGACGAGCGGCATCTCCGCTGGGCGATTGCAGGTTTACAAAACACTATGGCAGAAGCCATGCTTTTATTCTCACCTCACGCCAACTCCTTCCGACGATTTCAACCCAATTCCTATGTTGCGCTGAATAATAGTTGGGGTTATAACAACCGCACCGTGGCTTTGCGCGTACCGGTTAGTGATGATCAAAATAAACGCGTTGAACACCGAATAGCTGGGGCCGACGCCAACCCCTATTTAGTAGTCGCCGCAGTTTTAGCGGGATTACATAAAGGTTTAATGGACGAAAAAGATTGCACAGAAGCCATTAGCGGTAATGCCTATAAACAAACAAAAGCAACCAACCCAAATCACTGGCAAGCAGCTTTAGCGATATTTGAGCAGAGTCAATGGGTCAGTGAGTATTTCGGTGAAACATTTCATCAAGTATTTACCGCTTTAAAACACGCGGAAATTAACCGCTTTAACCGACACGTATCACCCTTGGAATGTGAGTGGTACCTCCAAACCGTATAAGTTATGAACGAAACAAATAATTCTTGGTACCAACACAGCGCTAACTGGAAAACACAATTTCCGCAATTAACTGAAAATAAAACCGTTGATGTCTGCGTTATAGGCGCAGGCATCACAGGTCTTACTACAGCACTTAATCTTGCCGAACAAGGTTTACGCGTTTGCATACTTGAAAGCGAGCACGTTGGCTTTGGCGCATCAGGTCGCAGTGGCGGTCAAATGATTTTTGGCTTTGCCGCCGAACAACCAACCATTGAAAATTTAGTCGGCAAAAATAACGCAAAAATCATTTGGGATTGTGGACTAGATGGCTTAAACCTTACTCGATCAAGAATCGAAAAGCACAAAATCGACTGTGATTATGTTGCAGGACAAGCCAATCTAGCGTTAAAACCCAGACAAGAAAAAGATTTGCGTCATTGGCAAGAATCCTTAGAAAAAGACTACGGCTACCAAACACTTGAGTTTTGGGATAAACAAAAAACTCGCGAAGAAGTTAATAGTGAAAAATACATTGCCGGTCTGTACGACAGCAACAGTGCGCACTTGCATCCCTTAAATTACACGCTCGGCCTAGCCAAAGCGGCCCAAGAAGCGGGCGTAGAAATTTTTGAATATTCTCCGGTAACCCAATTAAAAAAAGGCAATCCCGCTGTCGTTAAAACACCCAAAGGCGATATTACAGCAAGTTTTGTTGTACTCGCTGGCAATGCCTATTTACCCGAATTAGGCGTTGGTCTTCGCAATAAGGTCATGCCTGTGGGCACTTACATCTGTGCCAGTGAACCCTTGGGCGAAGAAAAGTGTCGAGAATTAATTACCAATAACTACGGAATTTGCGACATTAATTTCGTTTTAGATTATTACCGGTGTTCCAGTGATTTTCGCATGCTTTTTGGCGGTAGAGTTTCCTATTCAACATTGGAACCTGCCAATTTAAAAAACACCATGCGTAAAAGAATGATCGATGTATTCCCACAGTTAAATGACGTAAAAATCGATTTTGCTTGGGGCGGTTACGTTGCCATTACCATGAACCGCGCACCCCATTTTGGTCGCGTTACAAAAAACATCTATTTTGCTCAAGGCTTTTCGGGTCACGGAATTGCAGCGACAGGGCTTGCCGGAAAGTTAATGGCCGATGCAATCACCGGCACCGCCGATAAATTTGACGTTTTTGGCAAAATTCCACATATGTCGTTTCCGGGTGGAAGAATGTTTAGAACACCAGCTCTAGTACTAGCGATGGCTTGGTTTAGAATGAAAGATATGTTGCCTTAAAATGACTAAAATCATGACTCAAACAAACAATATTTGGTTCCCGCCCGAATGGTACACACACGAACGCTGCTGGATGGCTTGGCCATGCTTTAAAGAGTTATGGCAAGAGCACTTCACAGACGCAAAATATACTTACGCAAATATCGCCAATACTATCTCACATTTTGAATCGGTAACCATGCTGGTTCATCCAAGCCAAGTAAAAGAAGCGCGTCGATTACTGTCACACAACGTTGAAATTCTTCCCATGGATATCAATGACTCCTGGATGCGCGACACAGGCCCAACCTTTGTTTTTAACAACAAAGAACTACAAGGTATTGATTGGACGTTTAACGGCTGGGGCAAATTTCCCTTTCAACAAGATCAATTTATCGCTCAAAATGTTTTGCGACATTTATCGTTGCACATTATTTCGAGTGATCTTGTCAACGAAGGCGGTGCCATTCATACCGACGGCGAAGGCACATTAATGGTTACCAAAAATGTGCAGCTGAATAAAAATCGTAATCCAAACTTGTCGCAACAAGACGTTGAAGAAAAATTAAAAGCAGCGACCGGCTGTGAAAAAATTATTTGGTTTGATTACGGATTAACAGACGATCACACCGATGGCCATGTCGATCAATTCGCATGTTTTGTGGCACCACAAAAAATAGTGGTACTCGACAGCGAAGATCCCACAGACAGTAATTACTCGCGTTTAAAATCTCATATCGAGCAATTGCGTAATGAAACCGACGCTAAAGGAAGACCGTTAGAAGTCGTTAGTATTCAACAACCCAGTTGTGAGCTAGAAGATAACGCTCGCCTTGGAAAATCCTACATTAACTTCTATATTGCAAATGGCGGCGTCATTATGCCCTCTTACGGTGAACCCGAAGCAGACCAAGCAGCCTTCGATGTTTTGCAAAATTGCTTTACCGATCGCCAAGTGGTGCAAGTCGATTGTCGAACTCTCGTTCGTGGCGGTGGTAATATTCACTGTATTACACAACAACAGCCAAAGGCTTAATTTTTATTATTTGCGAAAGATTATAAAGCCATAATTTATTCGACTTATTTTTCTGCTCAGTATAAAAAAACCAAGCAATATTGCTTGGTTTTTTTTATTTGAAGAGCCCGATTTATTAAAACTTACAAAATCAAAAAACTATTTATGTTCGCGACAATTAATAATCCAAATTCATCCAAGTGGCTTTTAGCTCGGTATATTTTTCTAATGCGTGCAATGATTTATCTCGGCCGTTACCGGATTGTTTAAAGCCACCAAAAGGTGCCGTCATGTCACCGGCATCGTAATAGTTTACCCATACCGAACCCGCTCGTAATTTACGAGATACTCGATGCGCGCGCGCCAAGTCGGTTGTCCATAATGCTGCGGCAAGTCCGTAGTCGGTATCGTTAGCGATGGCGATGGCTTCTTCTTCGGTATCAAAACCAATTACCGACAATACCGGCCCAAAGATTTCTTCTTGGGCGATGGTCATTTTGTTATCCACGTTATCAAACACGGTGGGTTCAATATAAAAACCGCCGGTTTTTTCAAGCGCTTGCACACCACCACAAGAAAGTGTCGCGCCACCGGATTTACCCGTTTCGATGTAACTCAAAACTCGTTGCATTTGCGCCTTATCAACCATGGCGCCAAGGCTTGTCTCCGGATCGAGCGGGTCGCCGGGTTGCATGGTTTTAGCAGCATTAATCACTTTTTCAACAAACTCTTTTTTAATGGAGTTATGCACCAATAATCGAGAACCGGCAGTACAAACTTCACCTTGATTAAAAAATATGCCCACAGCACTGGCTTTTGCTGCGGTATCTAAATCGGGCGCATCCGGAAAAACGATGTTCGGGCTCTTGCCGCCGCACTCAACAAAGGTACGTTTCATATTGCTTTGTGCACCCAGTGCAAGCAGATGCTTACCAACCGCGGTTGATCCGGTAAAGACCAAGCCATCGATATCCATATGCGTTGCTAAAGGTTCACCCGCGTCTTTGCCAAAGCCGGTAATTACATTAAATACGCCAGCAGGAATACCTGCCTCTAAGGCAAGCTCACCCAGTTTTAACGCGGTAAGAGGTGATTTTTCTGAAGGTTTTAAGATTACGCTGTTGCCTGTGGCCAGAGCTGGGCCAATTTTCCAAGCCGCCATAATGAGTGGAAAATTCCACGGCACAATAGCCGCAACGACACCTAAGGGATCGCGAGTTACCAAACCCAATTCTTTCGGGCTAGTGGGAGCTACTTCATCGTAGATCTTATCGACGGCTTCAGCATTCCAGCGAATACAACGCACCGTTGCAGGAATATCCACCGCTAAAGAATCGCCAATGGGTTTACCCATATCAAGGGTCTCAAGTAACGCTAACTCGTCGCCGTGTTTTTGTATGAGATCGGCAAATTTCAATAATTTTGATTTACGCACGCCCGGTGGTAATTCCGACCAACAACCCGATTCAAAGGCATTACGAGCAGCGGTTACCGCAAGCTCTACGTCGGCTTGATTACAGGCGGGAATATTGGTTAGCACTCGACCATCAATGGGACTGACACAGGGAAAGGTTTCGCCAGTAACGCTGGATTTAAATTCGCCATTAATAATGATTTGATTAGGAAACTCAGTTCTTTGAGCTTTTTCTTGCCAAAATGCTTTATTTTTAATTTCAGACATGTGATTTACCCGTACTGTTTAGAGCGCTTCTATCGATAGCAAAGGATGACGCTCAATTTGATCAACGGTCAACAAGTGCGACCCAAGGTTATCAGATTAATGTGAACCACTTTAGCACTTGGCTGTGCAACAAAAAAGCAAACCCTGAATAGAATTTGAGATTAATTGACGAAGAAATCTCACGAGAATTGGCAAGCAATTTCACTCAAATAATGAGCGAATCAACACCTGATTAGCATCAATATCGCTTTCTAAAAGGTTGTTGGGGTACTTGCTGAAATGATAATGGCAGGTTCTTCAGTCAAATTGCGAAAACGATGTGGAATTTTAGTTTCAAAGTAATAACCTTCACCGGCCTTTAAAATTCGCACCTTCTCACCAATTGTGATTTCTACTTCGCCGGCAATAATAACTCCGCACTCTTCTCCAGAATGAGCAACCATTTCTATACCGGTATCGGCACCGGGACCAAACACCTCGCGCAGCATAGTCATTTTGCGATTGTTAAAATTGGCCCCAATTAAATAATAATTGAGAAAATTCTGACCGATATCGGGCTGATCATCAATCGAATAAAAATGAGAGCGCTCTATAGGAGCTACGTCTAGGGTAAAAAATTCCGATAGAGTCATCGGAATGCCATCAAGAACTTTTTTTAAGGAAGCTACAGAAGGGCTGACACGATTTTGCTCAATTAAGGAGATTGTACTATTGGTCACACCAACGCGCTTGGCTAACTCGCGCTGAGAGATACCTTTTGCTTTGCGTACGTCACGCAATCGCTCACCCACATCAATTGACATACATAGCTCCTGTGGTGATATTGTTCGTCGCCATCCCTGGGAAATTTGCTACCAATTAATTTGTACACATGAGTTTTTGAAAGTAACACCAACTCAGTAGAGTGTTCGATTATGCCTAAGTTTTGCTAATACTGCTAAGATTTTTAACACACGTTAAGAAAATAAATCACCGATTGTGAGGCAGTTATTTATTCGAACAGTAGTGCTTACTCACTCATTTTAAAAGGACAACAGAACTCGAAATAATCACCAAAACACAATGTTCACCAGCTGTTAATAGGCCTGCTTAAATCCGTTATTTTTATAATGACAAAGCTTAAAAATTATCAGTAATTTAAAAAGGTATTTTTCAAATTATTTCGTCTAAAGGATTCTAAATTGAAGCTTGTACTCGCCGAAACGCCTTAATAACTTTTAAGCAGCAAGACGACTAATCGCCGCCGGAACTGCATGAACTACATGAGCTACAAGAACTACCGGAGTGGCTACTGGAAGAATCGGAGCTGCATCCAAAAGTGTCATTATTATCAAAACTACTGCCACAATCTGACGAACAATTAATCTCTTCAGCGCAATAGCCGTTATTGCCTGCATTGCTATTACTGTCTCGACCGGCGATGGTTGAACACTTCAATTGATGATAAAAACCATCGGGAATTTTTAACCGTGAATCTAGGGCAAAAAGAAAAGGTAATCGACTTGGTGATTTTGGGTTTATCTTTTCACGCAGGCATGCCAATCGCCAAGTTCTTTTAATTCCTGCGGTTGCTGCCTTAGGTGATGTCATCGCTTCTGTTGGCGTATGATGCAGAAATCGACCGAAGGCTTTTTTGCAAAATTGTTCATAATTGCGGGTAAATAAAATAAATTCGTGCCATAAATGATCTACAGCTTGTGATGGCATAGCCAAGCTTTTCTGCTGAGCGGCAATAACCAATTCAAAATAATCACGCAAACCTTGTTCTGCAAGTAAAGTCTGCTGTTGCGTTAAATGCGGATAATTTTGCTGTAATTTATCGTAGATACGTTTTGGAAATTTGTACGTAGTTATATAGGCTAGTCTTTTTTGATAGGTTCTTCTCGACAACCCTTTTTTGATAACCACCGTTAAAACTAATACTAAAACCGTAAAAATACCGATATAAATTACGTTATTGAAATTCGATAAAATTCTTAGTAAAAAATCCATTTAAATAGCCTCCAACAACGAATTATCCAAAACTTCCACCTTTAAAGCTCTACAATTTCTGAATCAAAGAAACTTTTATATTTCAAAAATACAAAATTCTTTGTACTTAATATTCAAAACAAAAAATCAACGAAAAACTGCTGTAACTAAACGCTTCGAAAAATATTTAATAAAAACCTCTGACTGGCTCGTTGATGATTTAATCAGAGAACAGTAACTGATAAAGAGATTATTAACTTATTCATAATTACAATCACTTACAACACTTGAAATTGGTGACACATCCTTGTGTTACTGGAAACTCTAGATTAATCAAAATTGCTAGTATTTAAGTTTCTAGAATGAACTCTATTAATAGACAAATCTCAGGCATATTTAGATTATAAGTAATCAATCGATTAAAACAGGTTATTAACGTTGTTTATGCGTTAAGTTTTGTGGATTTTTATCTGATTTAAATTAGAAATAATTCTATGCCTAAACGCATAGTGAAGATTTTTAATAATTACTCCCACAGCCATAAACCGGCCATAAAAAAACCGGCTTACGCCGGTTTTTCGTATTGTTATCGTTTTGAACAATATTTATTCAAAAGGATGTCTTTTGATAATGGTTTCAACACGATCCGGCCCAGTTGAAATAATATCAACCGTCGTGCCGGTAAGCTCTTCTAAACGCGCAATGTAGTTCAGTGCTGCTTGAGGGAGTTCTTCGACAGTTTTTGCACCAAAGGTCGTTTCGCTCCAACCGGGCATTTCTTCGTAAACGGGTTTTACGTTTTCCCAGCCTTTGGCATCAAACGGAATACCAATTTCCTTGCCGTTTGCATCTTGGTAGCCCACACAGATTTTAACGGTTTCTAAGCCATCAAGCACATCAAGCTTAGTGAGGCAAATACCAGAAATTGAGTTGATGCGAATCGCGTGTTTAACCGCTACGGCGTCGAACCAGCCGGTGCGACGTTTACGACCGGTAGTAGCACCAAATTCATGGCCTTTGGTGCCAAGATGCTCGCCAATTTCACAGCTCAGCTCCGTTGGGAACGGGCCCGAACCTACACGAGTGGTGTAGGCTTTGGTGATACCTAGAATATAGTCGAGGTAACGGGGACCAAATCCAGAACCTGTTGCAGTACCGCCGGCGGTGGTATTTGAAGAGGTTACGAACGGATAGGTACCATGGTCGATGTCGAGTAATGAGCCTTGAGCACCTTCAAACAAGATGTTTTCGTTATTTTCACGCGCAACGTGCAGCATATCGGTAACATCAGCCACCATTGGTTTCAACTGCTCAGCCCAATCTTTGGCTTTCATGAGCGTATCTTCAAAGGAGATTGGCTCAACCTTGAAATAATTCTCAAGCGTGAAGTTGTGGTATTCCAGAACGGTTTTTAATTTATCGGCAAAGGTTTCCATATCCAGAAGATCGCCAAGACGTAGACCTCGACGAGCAACTTTATCTTCGTAGGCAGGGCCAATACCACGGCCGGTAGTGCCAATTTTGTCGGCGCCACGAGCGATTTCGCGAGCTTGGTCAAGTGCGGCGTGAAATGGAAGAATTAACGGACAAGCCGGAGACAGCAATAGACGCTCGCGTACAGGAACACCTTTCGCTTCTAGCTCAGAAATTTCTTTCAGTAGCGCCTCAGGAGATAAAACAACACCGTTACCAATCAAACACTTAACGCCTTCACGCAAGATACCCGAAGGGATTAAGTGCAAAACGGTGGTTTTACCGTCGATTACGAGGGTATGGCCAGCATTGTGACCACCTTGAAATCGTGCAACCAAAGCGACTTGTTCGGTAAGTAAATCTACGATTTTACCCTTACCTTCGTCGCCCCACTGGGTTCCTAGAATAACTACATTTTTTCCCATGGCTTGCCTTTGTACTCTATAAAAAAGTGAAAATAACGAGTTTTACCGAGTCGTTTTGACTTGGTATTGATTGTTTTCGAAAACGATCGAATCCTGACACGAACTATCTGGACGATCATTTTCATCTAAAGCAGTAACAACTTTACGACCTTCAGCTCGCAGCCTTTGTACAAATTGCCACTGCTGTGGGTCTTCTGAATAAGGCGCCCAAACTGCAATATCGCTACAATCGGTGAGCTGCATCATTTGGTATACCGTCGTTAGATCGATAGTAAAACCAATGGCCGGACGCGCACGTCCAAACACTTTTCCAATGTCGTCGTAGCGACCACCGCGAGCAATGGCATCACCAAAACCTTTAGCAAAGGCCGCAAAAACAATACCTGTGTGATAGTGATAGCCTCGAACTTCGCTCAGATCAAAGTAAAGATTGACTAACGAAAAGCGCTGTTTAACAACTTTCGCAATTTGCTCAAGCTCCGCCAATGCAGCCTCAATTTCTACAAATTGACCGCCAAAAAGTCGGCGAGCTTTTGCAAAAACTTCTTCACCACCGGCCAAATTGGGCAGCGCCATCAACCACTGTTGATGCTGCGGATCTTCAATATTGGCTGTCACCCAGGAGTTAATTTCGGTAACAGCTTTCTTTTGCAACAACTCAAAAAAGTGCGCTTCATCGAGCTCAGAAATACCACAAGCCTTAACGATGGCTCGATAAATTGCCACATGACCTAAATCGATATTCAGCTCTGGCATTTGAAGCAGTTGCAGAGATTCGAGCAGTAAACTCACAACTTCAATGTCTGAACCCAGTGTCGACGATCCAAAAAGCTCAACACCCACCTGAATAGGTGAACGTGTTGCTAATGCGGTCTTGGGTTTGGTGTGCAACACATGACCGCTGTAACACAGGCGGCTCACGCCCTCCCGTTTAAAGCTGTGTGCATCCATGCGTGCAATTTGTGGCGTAATATCGGCTCGAACACCCAACATGCGGCCGCTGAGCTGATCAGTTAAACGGAAGGTCAACAGATCAATGTCTTTGCCCAAGCCAATCAACAACGAATCGGTGTATTCGATCATCGGTGGGATGACCAACTCGTATCCCCAATTTCGGTAAAGGTCGATAAGCTTGCGACGAGATAATTCTATATTGTTGGCCGATTCGGGCAGAATTTCATCCACACCTTCGGGTAAAAGCCAACGATCTTCGTAATTCATAACAAATTCCGTGTACACACTGTCGAAAGAACCAAAAACAACCAATCAATGTGACAACAAATAGAGGACAGCAACACCGAACAGCATGCTTGCCAACCCTAATAAACGCAGTTGCCGATCGGGAACCTGCGCCATAATCACCATCATAGCGCGCCAGCGTTTGGGAGATGCAAAAGGTAATAGGCCTTCAATGATTAACACCAAACACAGCGCTTTTAAAATCAATATGTCCAAGTCAAACGCACTCCAAGCACAATAAACAGCGCAAAACGAGCACACCTGTTTTTGGTATGTCGATCTAAGTATACGCTCACGTCAGTTATTGACCGGCTTTAGAGCACATTGAGTAACGTGCAGACACAAAAAAACCGGGCTGCGCACCCGGTTTGTCAGATTTTACCACGTAAAAACGAGGTTTGTTTAGTTTTTATCTGATCCTTTTGGATTGTTTAGATAACGAAAGAACTCGCTTTCGGGATCAACAATCAATAAGTCACCGCCATTCTTAAAGGTTTCTTTATAGGCATTAAGACTTCTTAGGAAACTGTAAAACTCTGGATCTTGGTTGTAGGCTTCAGCGTAAATAGCCGCAGCGCTCGCATCACCTTCACCGCGAAGATATTCCGCCGCACGATACGCTTCTGCTTCAATAACCGCCTGCTGGCGATCCGCGTCTGCCTTAATGAACTCAGCCTGCTCGTTACCCACAGCACGATGCTCACGAGCTTCGCGCTCACGCTCGGAAGTCATACGACGGAATACCGATTCGCTCACGTCTTCAGGTAGTTCGATACGCTTAACGCGAACATCAACGATTTCGATACCCAAACTGGTGGTCGTAAACTCGTTTAGAGCAGTCGTTAGATCATTCATCAATTGATCGCGTTCACCAGAAACCACCTCTAACAAACTTCGTTGTGCGATTTGGTTACGTAAACCTTCGTTAATACGTTGAGACAGTAGAGTTTCGGCACGGCTTTCATCACCATTGGTGGATGTGTAGTAAACACTTACATCGCGTATGCGCCACTTAGCAAAAGAATCAACGACCATACCTTTCTTCTCAATGGTCAAGAAACGTTCTGGACGAGCGTCAAAGGTAAGAACACGAGCATCAAACTTACGAACCTGATCGGCCAGTGGAATCTTGAAATGCAAACCGGGTTTTAAGTCTGTACTTTCAAGAGCACCAAAGCGCAGTAATACGGCTCTTTCGGTTTCTTTGATGATGTAAACGCTGTTAATAGACAACAACCCTACAATAAAAATGACGACTAAGGTCAAGAGACTTTTCGGGCTCATTATCGACCTCCTCGAGTTGTACGGTTGTTTAGATTTTCTCGACGAACTTCGTCCATAACGCTGTCTCGAATTTGTCGAATAACGTCAGGAGATATTTGCTGTGTACGATTTACGTTTGACTTCGATTGATCAATGATCTTATCGAGTGGTAAATACATCATGTTATTACCACCATCAACATCAACAAGAACCTTAGAGGTATTTGATAAAACCTCTTGAATAGATTCGATGTAAAGACGTTCGCGCGTAACTTCTGGAGCTTTGACGTACTCGGTCAAAAGGTTTTTAAAGCGCGTAGCCTCACCTTCAGCCACTGCAACAATACGCTCTTTATAGGCATTAGCTTCTTCAATGGTGCGTTGTGCGCGACCACGAGCCTTTGGAATAATATCGTTAGCATAAGCCTTGGCTTCGTTTTTCAAACGCTCCTCGTCTTCACGAGCGCGGTTTACGTCATCAAACGCGGCTTGAACTTCTTTAGGGGGTGATGATTCTTCGACGTTGACCTTATCCACCAAAATACCCGTGGTGTAAGCATCAAGGTATTGCTGTAGGCGAGCTTGAACATCAACGGCGATGGCTTCACGACCTTCTGTAAGCACTTCATGCATCACGCTCGAACCCACCACATGGCGCAATGCAGATTCAGTCGCTTGCTTTAAGCTTAATTCAGGGTCACGGACATTTAATACAAAGTCGCGTGCGTCATTGATTACATATTGAACAGAAAGATTAATGTCGACGATATTTAAATCTTCGGTCAACATTGAGCCTTTGCTTTCATGGAAGCGCTTTCGAGTAACGTTGATCAGGGTAACCTCATCAACTAACGGTGGATTCCAGCGAAGACCAGGGCCTTTGGTATCATGAAATACGCCAAATCGTAAGATAACGGCTTTTTCTTGTTCGTTAACCTGATAAATACCGCCTGCGGCATAAACCAAAATGGCGATAACGATGATCAAAGCGACTGGAATTTTCGGTAGACTTGCGCCACCACCATTTCCAGAGCCTGATTTTTTGCCTCCAAAAACTCCATTGAGTTTTTCCTGAAATTTTTTCAGGGCTTCATCCAAGTCGGGCGGTCCGTCACCACCGCGCTTGCCACCCCAAGGGTCTTGGTTATTCCCACCCGGTTCGTTCCAGGCCATATGAGCTCTCCGTTATTTTTTAAAGCGACACTTATGTAAAACTTTTTATTGTCGTCATGCAAGCACAGTGTCTTAGCATCATGCTCAGCCATTTTAGCAAGGCAATTACTTTGATTTAAACTTCATGCCCTACAATGTGAATGCATTTACCTTCTTTAGAGGTATTTAAGACTTTCAAACACCTAATTTGCCCAGCGTAATTCAGCCCAATTACAGTTACTTTGACTCAGAAGCCGCATTAAGTCAGGTTTAGGAATACGCAAATGCACTTCGCTTCCGCCATTTTCAGAAAAATTTTCACTGATCACAGCGTGTTGCTCATAGAGTTTGGATCTGAGCGAGGCTTGCATGGGTGTCAAACACAGAGTGCCATCGATCAAATCGGTTGCTAGGCGTTCGGACAGTACCTGCTCCAGCAAATTTGCCCCTTCACCGGTCTGGGCAGATAGCCAAACCGCAACCGGCACGCCCAAATCGTCACGGTCAACGCGAGCAATCGCGTTTTCCATTAAATCGATTTTGTTATAAACCTTAATACAGGGTACTTCATTAGCACCAATTTCGGCGAGAACACTGTGCACTTCAGCAATATTGCGCTCACGCTCAGGATCGGCAGCATCTATGACATGCAGTAATAAATCAGCATTTGCTGCTTCTTCTAGGGTAGCTCGAAAAGCTTCTACTAACCGGTGCGGCAAATTACTGATAAAACCCACAGTGTCGGCCAACACACATAAACCCACATCAGCAAGTTCAAGACGTCGCATGGTTGGATCAAGTGTTGCGAATAGCTGATCTTTTGCATAAACGTCAGAGTTGGTGAGACGGTTAAACAACGTCGATTTACCCGCGTTGGTATAACCTACTAATGAAACGGTAGGAACGCTGTTGCGTAAACGCGCTCTACGTCCGTGCTCACGAGTTTTTCTTACCTTTTCTAAACGAGCCTTAATGGCTTTGATACGTGCGCGCAGTAAACGTCGATCAGTTTCGAGCTGAGTTTCACCAGGGCCGCGAAGACCGATACCACCCTTTTGTCGCTCAAGGTGCGTCCAACCTCGAATCAGCCGGGTCGACATGTGTTCAAGCTGAGCTAGCTCAACTTGTAATTTACCTTCGTGGGTGCGAGCACGCTGAGCGAAGATGTCTAATATTAAGCCGGTTCTATCGAGTACTCGACATTCGAGAACCTTTTCAAGATTGCGTTCTTGGCTTGGCGACAACGAATGGTTGAAAATAACTAACTCAACGTTGTTGCTAGAAACAATCTCGGCCAGCTCTTCCAGTTTTCCAGAACCCATATAATAGCGGGGATCTGGACTGTCGCGAGTACCAGTAATTAACGTCAAAGGATCAGCACCAGCGGATAGCGCAAGTTCTTCAAATTCGCGGGGATCGTTGGATTCGTCGTGATGATGGAGTTGCAGGTGAACCAGAACCGCTAATTCACCTGATTTAGGACGTTCAAAAAACAAAGAAGTGAAAACCTCTAAGAGAATCTAACTGCAAATGCAGCAAATGTTTTTAAGTTTCTTCGATCTCAGCACCTTCAGCGCCAGTTGGGTTCAACATTGGCACTCGAACAGCGCGAGAAGGAACAATAGTAGAAATTGCGTGTTTGTAGACCATTTGGCTAACGGTGTTTTTTAACAACACAACAAATTGATCGAAAGACTCAACTTGGCCTTGAAGTTTGATGCCGTTGACAAGGTAAATTGAAACTGGAATACGCTCTTTTCGCAAAACGTTGAGATAAGGGTCTTGTAGGCTATGCCCTTTTGACATAATTATTCTCCTAAAAAGTAATCAATAAATGTAGCCAATTTAAGCAACCAAGATATCAAGAGCGATTCGCGATAATTACCTTGGTGTTAATACAAATTGGTTACTAAGGTTGCAACCGGCACGGTATCACTATGCCATTATATGGCGAACTGATCTAAAATTCTCAAGGCTTTAAAGAGAATTTGTTCATCATTTAAGTTTTCGCCACTCTCTTCTTGTGTATAAAGCCAGTATAGCGGGTCTTTCCATCCACGTAGCCAAGTCAATTGCCGCTTCGCCAATTGGCGAGTAGCAATTATGGCTTTCTCAGTAGCATCATCTAGAGAACACTCGCCGGCGCAGTAGTTCCAAAATTGCCGATAACCTACTGCTCTGATGGCTGGAAGTTTTTCATTTAGATCGCCACGACGAAACAGTTTTTCCACTTCTTCAACAAATCCGTGAGCAACCATTTGTCGAAGCCGCTGTTCAATTCGCTGATGCAATGTTGCCCGTTGTTTAGGACAAATAGCCAATTGAATAATTTGATAATTTAGTAGAAAAGAATTCTCTTTAGGTTGCACGGCCCGAAGCTGTGACATGGTTTTTCCCGAACTTAAATACACCTCGTAAGCTCGGCTTAATCGCTGCGAATGATTGGGATGAATTTCAGCGGCTGTTTGCGGATCAACTTCTGCAAGTCGCCTGTGAATTTCCGTCCAACCTAATTCCTGAGCAACTGACTCTATTTGCGCACGAATCTGTTCATCTGCCTCAGGCATTTGCGCTAAACCATCAAGGAACGCTCGAAAATACATCATAGTGCCACCGGCAAGCACGGGTATTTTTCCACGCCCGGTTATTTCTACCACAGTTTTTTGGACTTGGTCACAAAAATCTGCTGCACTAAAAGATTCCGACGGATCGCATATATCGATTAAGTGGTGAGGCACTGCCTCTCGCTCTTCTTTTGTGGGTTTTGCAGAACCGATATCTAGGCCACGATAAACAAGAGCCGAATCGACACTGATAATTTCGATCGGAAAATAACGCGCTAAATTAATGGCTAAGGAAGTTTTTCCAGAAGCGGTTGGCCCCATTAAAAATATCAGCGTGTTTGGGGCAAGTTGAAAATCGTTCGACATAAATTATTGGCCGCGCAAAAATAATTTATCGAGCTCGGACAAGCTCATTTGCGTCCAGGTTGGTCGGCCATGATTACACTGCCCACTGCGCTCGGTAATTTCCATATCGCGCAGAAGGGCATTCATTTCGGCAATGGTTAATTTCCGATTGGCGCGCACCGAGCCATGGCAAGCCATGGTTCCTAAAATCTCGTTAATATGTTCGCGAATACGTTGACTGTCACCGTAGGTTTTTAAATCAGCCAAAACATCTCTTACCAGCTGCTCTACGTTAGCTCTTTGTAACAGCACCGGCACCTGACGAATTAAAAGTGTTTCCGGCCCTGCGCGCTGAATGTCAAATCCGAGCTTAGAAAATATTTCGGGATTCGACTCTGCAATTTCGGCTTCTCGATCACTTACAGCAATGGAAGTAGGAACCAACAAAGGTTGTGCCTGAATACCGTTTTCTTGCTGATCCAACGCGGCTTTCATTCGCTCGTAGGTAATTCGCTCGTGGGCCGCATGCATATCAACGACGATCAAACCTTGCGCATTTTCGGCAAGAATATAAATACCTTTTAGTTGTGCAATCGCGTAACCCAACGGCGGAACCAGTTCGTCACTCGCGGTTTCGAGCGAATGATTTATAGCACCGGTAGAACTTTGATTATCGGAAGATGTTGCCAAACTTCCGTAAGCCGCGATTTTTTCTTCGACAGAAGACTTGCTGTCGCTGCGATTAAAATGCGAACTATGAGAACTTAAATTTGGCGAAAACAAGGAGCGCACAACCGATTTGTCATCGGCCGATGTATCCGAAAAGCCTAAACTTCTCGGCTGAACAGGCTCGCGCTGGGACGTTAAGGACAAATAGTTCTGCCCTGCAAAACTGCCGTCTTGAATCACCGCTGGCTCGTCGGCGCCATTAGTGGATTCCGATGATTGCTGTAAGCGATGTTCCGGGCGAACCTCTGCCAAAGCATGGTGCAAACTGCTGTATAAAAAATTATGGACTGTTCTGCCATCGCGAAATCGAACTTCGTGCTTGGTTGGATGCACATTTACATCAACATTGGCAGGATCTAACTCCAAAAATAATACAAATGCCGGATGACGCCCGTGGTAAAGAACATCTTGATAAGCTTGTCTTACCGCGTGAGAAACCAACTTGTCTTTAATGGCGCGACCATTCACATAAAAATATTGCAGATCCGCTTGGCTGCGCGAGAAGTTTGGTAATGCCACCCACCCCCAAAGCTTCAACCCAGCTCGTTCCATATCGATTTGAACGGCCTGCTCCATAAAGGCAGAGCTGCAAATTTGCGCCACTCGCCGCTCGCGCTCGGCGCCACTTAATGCAGGTCGCCAGGAGTGAATCAAACGGTTGTTATGACGTAAATGAAATCCAACATCGAATCTAGACAAAGCTAAGGTTTTTACAATGTCTTCGATGCGATTAAATTCGGTTTTTTCGGTGCGTAAAAACTTACGTCGTGCGGGCGTATTAAAGAATAAATCTCTGACTTCTACCGATGTCCCTTGCGGATGTGGTGCCGGAGATATCTCGGCCTCCATATCGCGACCTTCGGTTTTTGCCTGCCAGCCCGACTGTTCTCCCGTGTTGCTTGTCAGGGTTAATCGCGCGACAGAGCTGATCGACGCCAATGCCTCGCCACGAAATCCCAAGCTCGCGACAGCTTCCAAATCGTCGAGGTGATAAATTTTACTGGTTGCGTGGCGACTTAAGGCGAGTGGTAGGTCTTCTTTGTCGATTCCACAACCGTCGTCACGAACTCGCAAGAGCTTTACGCCGCCTTGTTCGATATCAATTTGTAATTGCTTTGCACCAGCATCAAGACTGTTTTCAAGGAGTTCTTTTATAACAGAGGCAGGGCGCTCGACAACTTCACCGGCAGCAATTTGGTTGGCTAGGCGCGGTGACAGTAAGCGAATTTTATTCATGAATTATGTAGACGGAATTTTTAATCGTTGACCAACGCGAATGGTGTCATTGCGCAATCCGTTGTGTTGACGAATCGCCGAAACACTGGTGTTGTGCTTACGCGCAATGGTTGAAAGTGTATCACCACTTGCAATGACATACTCTCTTTCGATGCCAGCCTTTTTGTAAGCGACATAGGTACCCGCCGGTGGCGTGCGCTCAAAATAGGTTTTCAAACCCGTAAAAATCTGCTTTGCCATTTTTCGGCGATAATTTTTACTGCCCAAATTTTTGGCTTCTTTGGGGTTTGAAATAAAACCGGTTTCAACCAAGATGGAAGGCACATCGGGTGATTTCAACACTGCGAAACCCGCCTGCTCGACACTCGATTTATGCAATCGAGCGACCTTACCCATAGAATGCAATACATCGTGGCCGACTTCTAAGCTTGAGGTCAGAGTCGCTTTCATAAACAAATCAACAAGCACGCTTTGCACATCGGGGCTTTTGTCTTCCAAATTAACACTGGTGACACCACCAATTAAATCGGCTTCGTTTTCTTGCTGGGCTAGAAAGCGAGCGGTTTCTGAGGTTGCACCGCGTTGCGACAGTGCAAATACCGAAGCACCATTGGCTTGCGCTTTCGTAAAAGCATCCGCGTGAATAGAAACAAATAAATCGGCGCGTTTTTCACGGCCGTAATCGCGTCTTTTCAACAGAGGAATATAGTAATCACCGGTGCGAACCAACTCGGCACGAAAACCGGGTTCTTCATCAATTAATTTCGCCAGTTCCTTGGCTATATCCAGCACTACATGCTTTTCAAGCAAACCGCCGTGACCAATTGCTCCTGGATCTTCACCACCGTGACCGGCATCAATGGCAATTAAAATATCGCGCTGTTGCTCGGTCACTACTGACTCGGCGGTTTTTACGGTAGGAGTCACAGTATCAAAAAGATCGATTACCAAACGATCGGCTTTTCCGGTTTGTCGAGCAAGCGTAAAACTGCGGGGTGTAACCTCGGCGGCAAGATCTAAAACAATGCGTAAATCTTTGCCATCGCGCGACGCTGAGCGCACGGTTTTTATGGGTGTATTACCCAAAGCCAAATCACTAAAATCTGTATTTAATTCGGCATTTGATAAATCGATTACGATACGGTCAGGAGACTGAAGGGTAAACAGGCGATGATCAACAGGTTCACTAAGGTCTAATACCAAACGCGTGCTGTCGGGAGCTCGCCAGAGCCGAACACTATCGATTTGAACCTTGGCAAAGGTCTCACTGGCGCATAACAGCAGCAACCCGAAAATAGCTACGAATCGGAGAAAATGGAGCTTTATTGTCGAGTTTCGTTGTCGCAGCAACATACTTTATTTTCGCGCTTTTGTGTTGGGTCGTTTTAAAGTGAATCGATTCGCTTACGCAATACCAATACCGCGTGTACTTTCAATTTATTCAAATAGTTTTTGAAAAAACATTTTAAAAAACAAATGCATCACACACATTTTACAACTGTGCTAATACTCTTATTTAGTACTTTTATTTAGTACTCTTATTAGTGTGAAAGTTTTTTGTCGAATTCGCAAATTTAACGACTAAAAAATCGGCTAGATGTTGTTATTTCATCCTTTTTATCGAAGATTTTCTACCCACACCACTATTTATGTTTCGCCTACCCTTACCATAAAATCTAAATTGCGAAACAAGATACGTTATTTGCCGAGATTTAAAGCTCGCAAAAGCTCACCACCAAAATCACCGAACGATGTTAAAGACGCACAGCGAGATGGTGGCTGTGTATCTGCATTCACAGTGATCTCAATGACTAAATCTGGCTTGGGAATATAACCCTCACCTCTTGAAGGCCATTCCACCAAAAGCATGGCTCGCCCCTCGATATAATCTCGAATACCAATAAATTCCAGCTCCTCGCCATCGCTCAAGCGATACAAATCAAAGTGATACACCTTTGGGTCGAGCTGTTCGTAGGGCTCGACTAACGTATAGGTTGGACTCTTAACAGAGCCTGTATGGCCTAATGATTGGATAAAACCTCTAGAAAAAGTCGTCTTGCCAGCACCTAGATCACCTTGCAAATAGATCGTCAGGCAACGGTTTTGGCCAATCATCAATTGCTGACATATCTGCGCGACTGAGTTGGCGAAAGCTTCGGTCGCGGCCGCATCTGGCAGCTGAACCAAACATTTACACTCGGTATTCATCTGCCACTCCGTTAAACAACGCGCGCGCAGTTGCAATCACATCACCGGCCAATAAGCCCCTTGCGCCGTATTGCTGCGCTAATTGATCCGCCGCTTTTGAATGTAAGCACACCGCCAACTTCACAGCGAGTCCGGTTTCAATTCCCTGAGCAATCAACGCTGCCAGAACGCCAGTTAAAACATCGCCCATGCCACCACTGGCCATGCCCGGATTTCCGTACGGGCACAGAAATACTTCTTGCTCCGGTGACGCGATGACAGTTCCGGCACCTTTCAACACCACCCAAGCCGAATACTTTTCTGCCAAGGCGCATGCCGCCGCAACCCGATCGCTTTGAACTTCTGCGATGGTTTTATCGAGCAAACGCGCAGCTTCGCCGGGATGCGGGGTTAAGATATTGGTGCTCTGGTTGAGGCGTTTTTCCCGGTAGAGTTTTACGAAAGATTTCTTCGCTAAAAGATTAAGTGCATCCGCATCAAAAACTGCGGGTATAGAGGCTCCTAAAACCTGCTGTAGAAATTGTTGTCCCCATGCCTCTTGGCCTAAACCGGGGCCGATAGCAACCGTGGTCGCAGACTTTAAAAGCGGCTTAAGTTCATGGGTATCAGTGATGCCTCGCACCATAACCTCAGGACTTTTCACCAAAGCCGCTACCACATGAGCAGGCGCTGTTGCTAATACGGTTAATCCTGAACCCAAGCGCGCACAAGCTTCGGATGCCAGCAACGCCGCACCGCCAAAACCTTCGCTACCACCAACAATTAAGGTTTTACCGTGTTGAGTTTTGTAACTATCAACAGCTCGATCTGGTACTTGGGAGACAAGGTTTTCAATTTTTAAGCACAACGCCACCGGTGTTAAGTCAGAGTAGTATTCTTCTGGAACATTTAAGCTAAAAAACTCGCAAGCACCGGCATGTGCAGGACCAAAACCTGTGTACAAACCTAATTTTTGCCCGATAAATGTGGCTGTGGCCTGAGCTTTAACGGCGCAACCTAAAACCGCACCGGTATCTGCACATAAGCCCGAGGGAATATCCACCGCCACTACCGGTTGTGAAGTAGCGTTTATAAATGAAATGGCTGCGGCGAATTGGTCGTTCACGACACCATGAAGACCGGTACCAAGTAATGCATCCACAAGCACGTCGCCGGTGATATCTTGGTGCTCGCCAAAAGCTTCTACCACTACCGATTCTTGCAACGCGTATTGGTAAGCTAAGGCAGCATCGCCTTGCAGCTTGGCCGGATCGGTAACGGCAATAAGTCGCACCGTCATTTTCTCTTGGGCAGCCAGCGCGGCAATAACATAGCCGTCTCCGCCATTGTTGCCACCGCCACAAAACACCGTGATAGACTGAGTCTGTGGATAACGTCTTTTGATCATCTCGAAACACGCTCGACCAGCACGCTTCATAAGCACTCGGCCGGGAATTTGACCGTCGTGGATGGCGCGTCGATCAAGTTCACGGACTTGTTCAGCGCGATAAAGTCGGTTGGAAATAGCTATAGTGGCGACGTCAGACATGCTTGTTCACTTAATTCGGTAAAATCGCGCTAGTGTAGCAAACTGGCTTTTATTCCACGAAAAACTTTCTTTTTTGACCGCGTATAAATTTATTGCGACCCAATCATGACCAAAGCGCCCTGCCAATCCTCTGATTCCCAAAATCAACTTTTAAAACTAAAAGATCAGATTAACCTTTGGGTGCGAGAAGCTGGCTTTCAGCAAATGGGCGTCAGCGACATTAATTTAAGCGCCGAGAGCGAACGTTTTAAGCGCTGGCTTAAGCAAGGTTTTTACGGCGATATGCTTTGGCTCAATGAAAATCTAGAGAAACGATTAGACCCGAGCGAGCTGCTACCAGGAACGCTGCGCGTGATCTCGGTGCGCATGAACTATCTGCCTGAAAACACCGAACAGATAAAAATATTGAAAGACTCCAACGCCGCTTATGTGTCTCGCTATAGTTTGGGTCGCGACTACCACAAGCTAATTCGCAAGCGTTTAGCGAATATTGCCGACAAAATTCGCCTGTATGCGCAACAACATCAGCTGACTGAAGCCAACCAACGCGCCTTTGTCGATAGCGCTCCGGTTTTAGAGCGTCCCATTGCGCAAAAAGCGGGCCTGGGCTGGATTGGTAAGCATACGCTGGTCATCAACAAAGAAGCAGGTTCGTGGTTTTTTCTGGGTGAAATATTTACCAATCTAGAATTGCCTCTCGATACCGTCGAAGTGAAAAATCATTGCGGTGATTGCCAAGCCTGCTTAAAGGTTTGTCCCACCGACGCCTTTGTCGCACCTTACCAATTGGATGCCCGCCGTTGCATTTCGTATTTAACCATCGAAAATAAGGGCTCAATTCCCGAAGAATTTCGCCAGGCCATTGGCAATCGCGTCTACGGCTGTGATGACTGTCAGGCGATTTGTCCGTGGAATAAACTGGCTCACTACACTCGCGAGCCGGATTTTTTACCCCGCAATCAATTAGACCGGGCGAGTCTCGCGGAATTATTTTTGTGGACCGAAGAAGAATTTAACAAACGCACCGAAGGCTCTGCAATTCGTCGAATCGGTTACGAGCGTTGGCTCAGAAATTTAGCCGTTGGTCTTGGTAATGCCGAACGCAGCGAAGAGAATTTAGAGGCGTTAAAGTCTCGATTGGATTTTCCATCAGAGTTGGTACAAGAACATGTCCTTTGGGCCATTAACCAACACACACAAAATCTAAAACGCAAACGACGGGTGCCAGATCATAAATGGCGCTAATTATTGTTACTTAGCAAATGATCAAAACACCATTTTACCGATATCTTTAAGGGAATAACTCATGAAATATCTAAAACTCGCTACTGGGATATTATTGCTCTGCTGTGCGCAATTGAGCTTCGCCATGACGCCGGAGCAGCGTGTGCGCGCCTATTTTCAAGCCTATTCCAGCCAAGATTTTACGGCACTAGCCAGCCACCTACTTCCTGATGATCTGGCCTATTTTCGTGAGTTGATGGCTTTTACCGAACGTTTATCACCAGAGATTCGATCGGAGTTTTATCAAACATTGTATGGTCCGGGAATAACCGCCGAGAACATCAGTAAACTGTCTAATAGCGAATACTTCGCCTCTTTTATGAATGCGGTTTTTTCACTCGACCCGAGCCTGCAAGAAGCTTTAGATATTTCTGCACCACAATTAATTGGCGAAATTCAAGAAACCAGCGATTTAACTCACGTCTTGGTTAGGCACCAGATTGAATTCGATGGCATCAAATACGAAGAAATGGAAGTAGTGTCTTTGCGTCGCGTCGGTGATGATTGGCTAATTCTGTTAAATGGAGAATTTGAAAATATTCCCGCATCGATTAAAGAATCGTTTTTGGGATAAGCGAATGATTTACGCAGGTGTATTGATTTAAGTAAAGGAAACTCGGATTAACCTGGAGTTTCTCGCGACACAAGGATGTGTCGCCAATTTCAAGAACGGTAAGTGATTGAAATTGTGAAGAAATTGGAAATCGCATTTTCAATTTCTGTCCTCTGATTAAATCATGGATGAGTTAATCAGAGGTTCCTAGATGTATTAAGCCGTGTTCAGATTTTTAAAGATTCTATTACCGTTGCAGTACTGGCCTTTAAGTATTGGCATTGAAATATTGGCGTTACTGTAAGGTTGTTTTAAAGCTCCCTCAGCAGCGCCAAAACCAACATTTAGTCGAGCTTAATGAAATGTTCTCGATAATATTTTAGCTCTTCAATCGAATCCTTAATGTCATCTAAGGCCAAATGCGCGCCTTGCTTTTTAACACCTGCCAGCACTTCCGGCGCCCAGCGACGAGCCAACTCTTTTAACGTGCTCACATCCAAATTGCGATAGTGAAAATAGCGTTCAAGCTTAGGCATACCACGCACTAAAAACCGACGATCCTGGCAGATTGAGTTGCCGCAAATCGGTGATTTACCGGCTGGAACCCACTGCTGCAAGAATTCTATGGTTGCTTGCTCGGCTTGCTCGGCATCGACGGTGCTTTCGAGTACACGTTGTGTTAAACCCGATTGCCCGTGCTGGCGAGTGTTCCATTCATCCATGCCATCAAGTATGGCTTTATCTTGCGAAACCGCGAAAACCGGCCCCTCAGCCAAGATATTCAAATGAGCATCCGTTACAATCGTTGCGATTTCGATGATGACATCATTGTCAGGATCGAGACCTGTCATCTCTAAATCGATCCAAATGAGGTTGTTATCATTCATCGTCATTTTGTGCTCCTTAATCTAGAATGGCCTCAAACCAGTATTTTATGGTGTATTGCCTTAGTGTATCAGCAGTACCAGTTGCACGGGATTTTTGATCAGAAAAGCCCTGCATTTTGCAATTAAAAAACGCAAGTAACGCGCACGCTTGCGATGGAATATCGTCAATTTATGGCCAAACGCAGACTAAATCGCCGCCAATCATGGCGTATCGATAAAATTCAACAAGAACGTATTGATCGAGCAAATAAAAAATCCGAACAGGCCGAAAAATGGCTGAGCGACGGTGAGCTTGAGGCCGAGAAAGAAGGGCTGGTAACCGCGCATTTTGGTATGCAGGTCGAAGTGGTCGATGTGAATGATGAATTACGCCAACACCGTTTTCGCTGCCATTTTCGCGCAAATCTAGGATCACTGGTAACGGGAGATCGTGTGGTTTGGCGTTATCATCCTAAACACGGTTTAGGTGTTATTGTTGCGGTAATGCCACGCAGAAGTGAATTAAATCGCCCCGAAAGCCATGGCCGTGAAAAAACCATCGCCGCCAATATCGACCAGATTGTTGTGGTATTTGCCCCCTATCCCGAACCCTTTGCCAACCTTTTAGATCGCTACCTCGTCGCAGCCTATGCGTTAAATATTCCGGTATGCTTGGTACTGAATAAAAGTGATCGAATCGACGGTAATAATCGCGCAAAAATTACTCAACTCACAGAAACTTATAAGCACCTTGGTTATCAGGTTTTAACCGTTTCAAAAGCGACCGGTGATGGCATTGAAGAGTTAATTGCCCAACTTCAGGGACACATCAGTATTTTTGTGGGACAGTCTGGTGTTGGTAAATCATCATTGGTGAATAAACTGCTGCCAGAGGTAAATGCGCGTGTGGGTGAGCTATCTGAGGCTCGTCAAAAAGGCACTCACACCACTACAACCGCGCAGTTGTTCCATTTTCCCGGCGGTGGCGATTTAATTGACTCACCCGGAATTCGGGAATTTGGTTTATGGCACATGGAGCCCGAACAGGTGCTCGAAGGTTTTATTGAGGTAAGACCGTTTATCGGCCATTGTAAGTTCAGAGACTGTAAACATGAACACGAACCCGGCTGCGCCATATTAAAAGCCGTCGAAAACGGTGAAATTAGTTCGCAGCGTATGGACAGTTACCGGCAAATTATCGGTCCACAGAATTTGTGATAAGGTCGTAAACCGCACGTTATGATTACAAAAAACTCCGCTGATCCCTGAGTTTTTAGAGACACAGAAAGGCATTGCCGGTTTCATAGGCATTGGCGATTTCAAAAGTATTACCGATTTCAATAGCGCAACTGATGACGATTTTCGTACTCCGACGAGGTCGTCGGCGAGTTAATTAGTTGTTCTATCAGTCACTCACAATTAATAAAGGTCTGACATGAGTTCAAATTCCATTCTCCCCATGATTGTTGAGCCGAAAGAATTTCACCAATGGCAACAAGACAACGCTTCAAGCTCGGTGCTAATCATCGATTTATCCAGTGAAGGTAACTATGTAAACGGCCACGTTAATGGCGCCATTTATTTACCCTTTAAAACCTTGTTGATGCCAGTACCCCCTGCAGCGGCCAAACTGCCAACCATCGAACATCTGGAGATGGTTTTTTCTGCGCTTGGCTTAACACCAGACACTCACGTTGTTACCTACGACGATGAAGGCGGCGGCTGGGCCGGACGATTAATTTGGACACTCGATGCTATTGGTCATCATAAGTATTCCTACATCAATGGTGGTTTACACGCGTGGGTTGCCGATGGCTTACCGCTGCAAACCGACATTAACAGACCAACGCCATCGCAATATAAAATCGACGCGATTACCGATGCCCGAGCTACCGTTGAATTCATTACTGCACATTTAAACCAAGACCATTTCCAAGTGTGGGATGCAAGAAGCCCAAGAGAATTTAGCGGAGAAGACGCACGTTCGGCTCGCGCAGGCCATATGCCCGGCGCGATCAATGCAGAATGGACAGATTTGATGGATAAGGAAAATGGTCTGCGAATTCGCAGTGACGCTAAAGAATATTTAGCGAACCTTGGTATTAATGAAAACCAAACCATCGTAACCCACTGTCAAAGCCATCATCGATCGGCATTTACTTACTTGGTTGGTAAGTCGTTAGGGTTTGATATTCGCGCCTACGACGGCTCATGGTCTGAGTGGGGCAACCTAGAAAACACGCCTATTGAATCTTAAATTTCGAGGAGCGCGAACCGCGCTCCAATCATTGATTACTGCAACTATTTTAGTGGTTCGACGAGCTTACCTTAATCCATGAAAAATAAATTATTCACCGCGTTTCAATACCTAGTACCCCAGCATGCTCTTTCACGATTAGTGGGTAATCTCGCCGAAGCCGAAAACAAGGCCATTAAAAATTGGCTTATCCAGCGCTTTATCAATAGCTACGGCGTTAATATGGCGGAATCGCTTCGAAAAAAACCGGATGAATTCCGCTGTTTTAACGACTTTTTTACTCGCGAGCTTGAAGACGGCGCTCGTAAAATATCCAGTGACATCAATCATATTGTCAGCCCCGCTGATGGTGCTATTAGCCAGCTCGGCGATATTGAAAATGGCAGAATTTTCCAAGCCAAAGGTCAATCATTTACCACGGGAGAATTACTCGGCGGTGATCACGAGACTGCGGCATTATTCAGTCGAGGAAAATTCGCGACCATTTATTTGTCACCCAAAGATTATCACCGCGTACACATGCCTTTAGATGGCAAGCTGATTTCTATGAGCCACGTACCCGGTGATTTATTTTCTGTGAATCAAGCCACCGCTGAAAACGTACCGCGTTTATTTGCGCGCAACGAACGGATTTGCTGTTTATTTGAAACGCCAATTGGCCCCATGGTCATGGTGTTGGTTGGCGCAATGATTGTCGCCAGCATCGAAACGGTTTGGTCTGGACTGATTACTCCGCAGAAAAAAACCGTTCGCCATTGGAATTACAAGACACCGGAAGCCATTGAGCTGAAAAAAGGCGAAGAGATGGGACGCTTCAAACTTGGTTCGACGGTGGTGCTTTTATTACCAAAAAATGTTGAGTTTGATGATCGATACGAAGCGACCACGCCATTAAGAATGGGTGAACAGCTGGCGACATTCGAATAAAGTCGGCTCAGAAAAATAAATAAAAGGCTTATTTTTTAAAGAATGAAAATAAGCCTTTTTTGGTGGCTTCTTCAATTAGGTAGGTGTCACGAATATGCGCTACATCGATATCGAATTTACCCGGCTCTAAATCACGGGCGATTTCTACAGAATCCACATCATAAAGCTTTTTTGCCGCCTTAACTTTTTTGGGATGCTTTTCGTCTAGGGCGTCAAGATCGATAATTTCAGGCTTATCGAGCAACTCTCGACGCGCATTCATCACAATCATGACCTTGGGTTTTAATCGACGGCTAAAGTTTTGTTCGATAACAACCGCGATCTCGCCGGTATTTAGCTCAACCAATGTGCCCGTAGGATACAAACCAATCGCGCGGATAAATTCAACGACCAACTCTTGTTGGAACTCTACATCACGCATTTCATAAAGTTTAGCAACGGCCTTAGACGGCGCTAAAGGTTGATCACTAAAGCGAGGGTTGGTTGTGTTGTCGTAGAAGGTAACGATTCCGGCAATTTTGCCAAGCAATGGAATTTTATCGCCGCGCAAATGCTGCGGAAAACCACTACCATTAAGTCGTTCACAATGGGTTTTCACCACGGAAATGGTTCGTGGTTCAACATTTGGCGTTTTACGCAAAATCAAAACGCTGTATTCAACAAACTTTTCGAACTCTAACTCTTCATCCGGTGAGAGTTTAGGCTTGCTCAACAGCTCTTTTTTCAGACGTGTTTTACCCACATCTTTTAGCAAAACACCCATTGCCAGAGTGTTGAGGTCAGACATAGACAAGCCAATATGACGACCAAAGACAATTGCCCATACGGCAGAACGAACCGCGTGCGCATAGGTGTATTCGTCGGTCTCACGAACCCTAGCCAACCACGTAAACGCATCAGGATTACGAATAACGCTATCGACCATTTCGCTGGCGTAAGCTTTGGTCTCGTTAATTGGAATAGGGCCGCCGCTGCCAATTTGCGACATCACCTGAGACACTGCGCTGTATACATTTGAGTGCAGCTGTTGAACTTTACTGATTTCGGTTTTTAAAGGCGCCTGAACTTGTCCGTAGGTGCCTGGACGAATTTTAAGTGGCCCAACCTCAACCTTGACGCGCTCTGTTCGACCAGCGCGTGAAGGCTTTTTAATTGCCGTTGGCCCGCGACCATTAAGTGTCCGCAGTCGATTTTGTATGGGACCTTTGCCCTTAACGATATCGATATAAACATGGCGACAATGGGCTTTAAGCTCGCGAATTTCATCAAGGTCGCGAACGTAAAAACCTTGTAGAGGGAAGGGCGTTTGACTCCACGGGCGATCCAAGCCTGAAACGAACATACCCACAAGTAGTTCGTTCACGTCGATTTTGACTTGCTTTACGCCCAAATGATCACCTGCCAAACAAAATTAGAATAGTTCGCCATATTTATTTATGGCTGTAATCGTATTTGTATACCTGTAGATACAAATTGATGATATAGATTTTAGGCCCAATATTGGTAACAACAAACCCCAACAGTGCCAATATATAAAAGAACAACAACCTGACAACAATTGCAGCATAACAAAGCCGCCAAGCGAAAACTCATCCTTGGTTGAATTTTCGAACGCTTGGTGGCTTATGATGAGTTGTTCTTATGTATAAACTAACTAATTACTATAGGCGTAGGAGATTATCAGTTTTCGTGATATTCAGCCGATAATTCGTGCACAGCTTGGAAAAAAGCTCCAACATTTTCAGGGTCTATTTCAGGCGTAACACCATGACCCAGATTGAAGACATGGCCATTGCCCTTTCCAAATCGGGAGAGAATGTAACCAACTTCTTCGCGAATACGCTCTGGTTTCGCATTAAGAATAGCTGGGTCCATATTACCTTGCAAAGCAACACGATCTCCCACCTGCGCACGGGCATTTCCAATGTCGGTGGTCCAATCCAAACCGAGAGCTTGAACACCGGTATCAGCCATTGCATTCAGCCATTGACCGCCACCTTTGGTGAACATAATCACGGGGACTTTTCGACCATCGTGCTCGGTAATCAACTGATTTACGATTCGCTGCATTGGCGCCAAAGAGAAATCCAAATACGCTTGATGTGATAGAGCACCACCCCAAGAATCAAAAATTTGTACTGTCTGAGCACCTGCTTTGATTTGCGCGTTTAGATACAGCGCTACCGAGTCGGCCAATTTATTCAACAAACGAGTAAACGCTTCAGGCTCGTTGTACATAAAAGTCTTAGTTTTTCGGTAGTCTTTGCTGGAACCACCTTCAACAATGTAGGTTGCTAGGGTCCAAGGGCTACCGGAAAAACCTATCAATGGCACCCGACCGTTTAACTCGCGGCGAATCATACGCACCGCATCCATCACATAACCCAGATCGGCTTCTGGATTAATGACGTCTAAAGCGTCCATATCGGCAACAGAGTTAACCGACTTTTTAAATCGAGGACCTTCTCCGGTCTCAAAATACAAACCTAATCCCATTGCGTCTGGGATGGTTAGAATGTCGGAGAACAAAATAGCAGCGTCTATTGGATAACGATCCAAAGGCTGTAAGGTAACTTCGCAGGCAAGCTCTGTATTCATGCATAAGCTCATAAAGTCGCCAGCTTTTGCTCTGGTAGCACGATATTCAGGCAGATAGCGCCCCGCTTGTCTCATCATCCAAACTGGGGTTACATCTACAGACTCCCGCGCCAAGGCACGCAAGAAACGATCATTTTTTAGCTCTGACATGAGAATTTCCAAGTACTTGTTTTGCTGGCATTTTAACCGAGAATGGCAACACCTAAAAAGCAAAACAGGGCCTTAGTGGGCCCTGTTTAACGTTGATTTACACTAATTTCACATGGATATTGCAGAAATCATAAGGAAGTTATTAGAAGTCATTAAACGCCAAGGTAGTCCAGAATTCCTTCGGCGGCCTGACGTCCTTCCCAAATTGCAGTTACTACAAGATCTGAACCGCGCACCATATCACCACCGGCAAACACTTTTGGGTTTTTGGTCTGGAATTTATAGGTTTGCTCTTCGGGAGCAACCACACCACCCCAACTATTCGTTTCTATGCCAAAGTCGGCGAACCATGGTTTTGGATCTGGACGGAAACCAAACGCCACCAAGACCACATCTGCGGGTAAAATCTCTTCACTGCCAGGAACAGGTTCGGCGCGACGACGACCTTTTTCATCAGGCTCACCCATTTGAGTGGTTACAACCTTAACACCTTCGACTTTACCATCACCAACAATGGCGATTGGTTGACGGTTAAACAAGAACTTCACACCCTCTTCGCGGGCATTTGAAACTTCTCGTTTCGATCCGGGCATGTTCGCCTCATCGCGTCGATAAGCACAGGTTACGGTTTTTGCACCTTGGCGAATGGACGTACGGTTACAGTCCATAGCGGTGTCACCACCACCCAGAACCACGACCTTCTTACCGCTAACATCCACAAACTCTTCTGGATTTTTCTCGAAACCCAAATTGCGATTAACATTAGCAACTAAGAAAGGAAGCGCATCATAGACGCCTGGCAGATCTTCACCATCAAAGCCGCCTTTCATGTAATCGTAGGTACCCATGCCCATAAACACGGCATCGAATTGCTCTAGCAATTCGGCCATGGTGATATCGGTACCAACGTCAGTGTTCAAACGGAATTCAACACCCATTTCAGTAAACACTTCGCGACGACGAGAAAGCACACTCTTCTCTAGTTTAAACTCTGGAATACCAAAGGTGAGCAAACCACCGATTTCAGGGTAGCGATCGAAAACAACCGGTTTTACACCGTTGCGCACCAGTACGTCTGCACAACCCAAACCAGCAGGACCAGCACCAATAACGGCAACTTTTTTGTCAGTCCAAACGACTTTAGACATGTCTGGGCGCCAACCCATAGCTAGCGCGGTATCGGTAATGTATTTCTCGGCATTACCAATAGTGACTGCACCAAAACCATCATTAAGTGTACAAGCACCTTCACACAAACGATCTTGTGGACAAACTCGACCACAGACCTCTGGTAAAGAGTTTGTCTGATGGCTCAAATCAGCAGCTTCAAACAAGTTACCTTCTGAAATTAACTTCAGCCAGTTAGGAATGAAGTTATGTACCGGACATTTCCATTCGCAGTATGGGTTTCCGCACGCCAAGCAGCGGTGAGATTGATTTTCCACCTGCGGCTTGTTAAAGGGTTCATAAATTTCCACGAACTTACGCTTGCGAGTAAACAAGCTTTTCTTTTGTGGGTCCTGTCGGGCTACATCGATAAACTGAAAATTGTTATCTAAACGCTCTGCCATGGCTAAAACCTCTAAATCGTTTCTACTCAAATTCTGTTAGTTAAATTACTCACCGCGTTTTTTAACGCTGTTGAGTAGTCCCGCAAGGTTTGCGGCCTTAGGTTTAACCAGCCAGAATTTGCCCAAGTAGTCTTCGAAGTTTTCAAGCAACTCATGACCCCAAGGACTGCCCGTTTCTCTCACAAATTCTTCGATCACTCCGCGCAGATGGTTGCGATGACCTTCCGTTGCTTCGCGGTGAATTCGTTGAATTTCAATTAATTCGTGGTTGTACTTATCAACAAAAGTATTGCTTTGATCAAGTACATACGCAAAGCCACCGGTCATGCCAGCGCCGAAGTTAACTCCGGTTTCGCCAAGCACGGTAACAATACCGCCGGTCATGTATTCACAACAGTGGTCACCCGCACCCTCAACAACCACATGCGCACCCGAGTTGCGCACTGCGCAACGCTCACCGGCACGACCAGAAGCAAATAATTTACCGCCGGTTGCACCGTATAAACAGGTGTTACCCATGATGCTGGTGGTGTGACTATCAAACTCAGAACCAACAGGTGGACGCAAGACAATCTTACCGCCCGCCATGCCTTTACCGACGTAATCGTTAGCATCACCTTCTAGGTAAAGCTCTAAACCGCCGGCGTTCCAAACACCAAAGCTCTGGCCGGCAATACCTTTAAGGTTTAGCCTGATCGGCGCATCTTTCATGCCTTGGTTGCCATAACGTTTGGCAATTTCGCCGCTAACGCGGGCACCAATAGAACGATCACAGTTGGTGATTTCAAACTCAAACTCACCACCGGTTTTCGCCTCAATAGCCGGCAGAACAGCGGCAACGATCGCTTCGGCTTTTAGGCCGGGATCGAAGGGAGTATTGCGCTCAACTTGGCAGGTTTGCGGTTTGGTATCTAATAAATCGTCTGTGTATAAAATTGGAGACAAATCCAGGCGAGCTTGTTTCTGTGTTTGTCCGTCAATTGCTTCGAGTAAATCCACCCGGCCGATGATTTGCTGCAAACTGGTAAAGCCTAGTTTAGCCAACCACTCACGCACCTCTTGTGCCACAAACGTAAAGAAGTTCATGGCCATTTGCACGGTGCCTTGATAGTGATTTTCACGCAGATCATCACGCTGAGTAGCAACACCTGTTGCGCAGTTGTTGAGGTGGCAAATACGTAAGTACTTACACCCAAGCGCAACCATCGGCGCTGTACCAAAACCGAAGCTTTCGGCACCCAAAATCGCCGCCTTGATAACATCCAAACCGGTCTTCAAGCCGCCGTCGGTTTGCACTCGAACCTTACCGCGCAAATCGTTAGCTCGCAGTGTTTGGTGAGTCTCAGAAAGACCAAGCTCCCAAGGCGAACCGGCGTAACGAATAGAGGTTAGAGGACTCGCTGCCGTACCACCGTCGTAACCTGAAATAGTGATCAAGTCAGCGTAGGCTTTTGCCACACCGGCTGCGATAGTTCCAACTCCCGGACGAGAAACCAGTTTTACCGACACCAAGGCGGCCGGGTTTACTTGTTTCAAATCGTAAATCAGCTGCGCCAAGTCTTCGATTGAGTAAATATCGTGATGCGGCGGAGGCGAAATAAGGGTTACACCCGGCACTGAATAACGCAAACGAGCAATTAGTGCGTTCACCTTTCCGCCTGGAAGCTGACCACCTTCACCGGGCTTAGCACCTTGCGCCACTTTAATTTGCATAACTTCGGCGTTGACCAAGTAATGCGGTGTCACGCCAAAGCGACCCGATGCGACCTGCTTAATTTTTGAGTTTTTAATGGTGCCGTATCGAGCAGGATCTTCACCACCTTCACCCGAGTTTGAACGACCACCGAGAGTGTTCATGGCCTCAGCAAGTGCTTCATGAGCCTCAGGCGATAACGCACCCAGTGACATAGCTGCGGAGTCAAAACGGCGCACAATTTCAGAAACTGGCTCAACTTCATCCAACTCAACGGGCTTAAGGTCGGGCTTAATTCTTAAGAGATCGCGAAGCGTCGCAGGCGGACGTTCATTGACCAGAGTCGCAACATCACGCCATGCAGAGTAATCGCCACTCTTAACGGCACGATGCATAGCCTGAACCACATCTGGGTTATAGGCGTGGTATTCCTGACCGTGCATAAATTTGAGCAAGCCGCCCGGAGCGATTGGTTTACGCGTTACCCAAGCACTTGCCGCCAAGATACGTTGATCGTCTTCTAGATCTTCGAAGCGTGCGCCTTTAATACGACTTGGGGTATCCGGGAAGCACAAGTTAACAACTTCTTCGTCCAATCCGATGATTTCAAAAAGCTGTGCTCCTCGATAAGAAGCGACTGTAGAAATCCCCATTTTAGAAAGGATTTTTAACAGGCCTTTGTTAATGCCGCGTCGGTAGTTTTTGTAAGCTGTGTCGGTATCAACAAACAGTTCACCAGTGCGAATAAGGTCGTTTAGTACGTAGTAGCTCAGGTACGGATAAACCGCAGTTGCACCGTAACCAATGAGCGCAGCAACCTGATGCGGATCACGAGCAGTTGCAGTTTGCACAATGATATTGGCATCGCAACGCAAACCCGTTTGCGTTAGATGGTGATGCACAGCACCGGTTGCCAACAGTGCGTGAATTGGCAATTGACCTTGTTCGATATCTTGGTCCGAAAGCACAATCAAAACCGTTCCGCGAGAGACCACTTCCTCTACATTTTTGCAAAGGGTCTCAATGGCGGCTTTAAGATTGGTTTTGTTGGGATCGTAAGCCAAATTGAATTGACCCACTTCGTAACCCGGACGATTTAAGTCCAAAAGCGCGCGAAATTTCACCGGAGACAATACCGGAGAGGTCAAAATGACTCGGTCGGCGTGATCTGGAGATTGATCAAAGATGTTCATCTCGCGACCAACGCAGGTCTCAAGAGACATAACAATCGCTTCGCGCAGCGGATCGATTGGCGGGTTGGTTACCTGAGCAAACTGTTGACGCAAGTAATCGTATGGCGTGCGCTGTTGTTTTGAGAGCACGGCCATAGGCGTATCGTCACCCATAGAACCAACGGCTTCCTGTCCAGACTCAGCTAACGGGCGCAACACCTGATCACGCTCTTCGTTGCTGACTTGGAATAGTTTCATTGCCGCTTTTAGCTCATCCGCATTGAGTTCTTTTTCAGCCAAGTCGGCATTCAAAGTGGACTCCAAGCGCATGGCGCGAGTCTTTAACCAATGTTTGTACGGATGAGTCTTTTTGAGCTGATCATCAACGTCTTCGGTATGGAAGAGTTGACCAGTTTGAGTATCAACGGAAAGAATTTGGCCCGGCCCTAAACGGCCTTTGGCAACCACATCTTGTGGTTTATAACCGTGCGTTCCCACCTCGGATGCGACGGTGATATGGCCATCTTTAGTGATAACCCAACGCGATGGACGCAAACCGTTGCGGTCAAGCGTACAAACCGCATAGCGACCATCGGTGATTACCAAACCTGCTGGGCCATCCCAAGGCTCGATATGCATGGAGTTATATTCGTAGAAGGCCCGTAAGTTTGGGTCCATGGTTTCTACGTTTTCCCACGCAGGTGGAACCAGCATACGAATTGCACGATGCAACTCCATACCACCGGTAACCATTACTTCAAGCATGTTATCTAAGCTGGATGAATCTGAGCCTTCGCGGTTAACCAGTGGGCTGATTTCATCTAAGTTTGGTAAAAATGGGCTAACGAACTTCGGCGTACGCGCGACGGCCCAGTTTCTGTTACCCATAACGGTATTGATTTCACCGTTGTGGGCGATCATACGAAACGGCTGTGCTAACGGCCAGCGAGGTAAAGTATTGGTAGAAAAGCGTTGGTGGAAAACACAAATCGCTGTTTCTAAACGTGAATCCGCCAAGTCTAAATAGAACTTGTCCAAATCCACCGGCATCATCAAACCTTTGTAGGAGATGACATTAGTGGCAAGACTGGCAATATAAAATGATGGATCTTTCGCTAGACGCGTCTCAATTTTACGACGGGCTACAAATAGCTTTGAAGTGAACTCTTGATCGTTCAAACCATGACTGTTCACAAACAAATGCTTGAATAGCGGAAGCGATTCTAGAGCAATTGGCCCCAGACAAGCAGGATCTGTAGGCACATCTCGCCAACAGATTTCGGTTAAATCGACGCGCGCCAATTCTTCTTTTGCGACTTGCATAGCCGTTTGGGCGAGAGTTTCATGCGTGCTCAGCATGAATGCACCAACGCCATAGAGTTCAGATAACTCGAATTGGCAGTCGGTTTTCGCTACTTCGCGAAGAAATCCGTCGGGCTTTTGTAGAAGCAATCCGCAGCCGTCACCGGTTTTACCGTCGGCCGCGATGCCGCCACGGTGGGTCATACAGGTCAATGACTCAATGGCGGTTTGCAATAATCGGTGGCTTGCTTGCCCTTTTAAATGGGCTATAAGTCCAAATCCACAGTTGTCTTTGAACTCATTTAGGTTATAGAGGCCATTGCTCATAGGCGGTCTCTCACATTTGCAGTTGGAAGTTACGCTAAAGCCGGAAAACCGGTTTACTTTAGCTTTTAACTAACGTCACTCTTGACTGGGCTTTCAGCGACCCCGTATGGATGCTGTTAGATCAGGTTATTAACCGTCGCCCAAGACTAAAAAGCCCCTAGGGTAGGGGCTTGTCTTAGAATGGGCGGCAGATGTTACCTTCTGAATATGACTCTGACAATCTTGACAGATCAAAAATCACGCCATATGAAATGAATTTATTTAAACGTCGCCCATCTTGCGTTAATTTCCGCGAAAATTCGCTTTAATCTCACTAATACTTCTTGGCCAGGCACCATTTTTTTGCTGATTTTCAGGTAAAGAGGCGATTGAATCTCGCGCTTGTTGACGATTTTCATAGTCACCCTGCAATAAAACGAACCAATCTTGCCCATTTCGCTTCAAAGTGACTAACTCAATTGAGTCACGGTTTCTTTGGCTTTTCAAAAAAGTTTCCAGAGATTCCTTTCCTTGAGCAGCCATGATTTGCAATACATAATGATTATCAGGTCTGGATAAAACTGGAATTGAGCCCGTCAACTTTTGAGAAACAGGTGTTTTAAGGGCTGGCTGAGTTTGAATTTTACCCACTGTACCATTATTGCTGGAATTAGTAATTGTAGATTTAGCAACTACCGACTCAGCAACTGAATCCGACACAATTAATCGATCATCTCCAGACTCACCTGCATCGGCTTCGCCTCTGGGCTGATCGACAACAACTTCAGCTACTGCGTTATTTTGTAAAAGCTCCCCACGATCGACAACCTCTTCGCGAAGCTCTTGAGCTGAAACCGTAGAATTAGATAGATCACGCTCAACGTCGTTCAACTCAGAACCCGAAGGAGAGTTATCAGTGGCTGAAGGAGTTTCAAGAACAGCAGTTTTGGGCTGGCTGGAATCTAAAACCACAATAGCTGGAGGTTTCGATTGCTCGACAGGACTGGAACCCGAACCTAAACGATCCCCAATTAAAAACACCCCAACGCCGACCGCCAGTAAGCTTACGATGGCAATCATATGCACTGGCGATAAACCCAACCTAGGCTGAGCCCGGGCAGTATCCAAAATGGGCTCGGCAAAAGGATCGTCAATTTGATTCAACTCATCCAGCACTCGACTAAATTCGCCTCGACCACCATCAACAATTGCCTTTGTGCTAGCACGATTAATATCAAGGTCTAAGGCAGACACCGCGAATTGGTGCCAATCATCCAGAGTCGGTAGAGCCAACTCTAAATCGTAGATCATCGCCTCTAAACCTCCGAGTCGATCGAGCCTTGCAACTAACTCTCGATTACCCGCCATGACTATTTTCAGTGGCGCCGACTCAAAGCCTGCCGACAGTAGGCTCAATAACATCGACAACACTTCGTCAGTCAGCCAGTTCGCGTCATCGATCAACACCACGGGCGCCGTTAACGAATCCTGAGTTAAACAAACTCGGATTCGAGCAAGCAGTGCACCAATACTCATATCTTGATTATCGGGCAATTGATCAACGAATAAACTCAGGATTTGCGACAGTAATTCAGCCGGGGACTCTAGTGATCTGGATTTAACGAGTGCTAGCTGTGTAGAGCCCTTGAGTTCATCAACAAGCTTATCTAGAAAAAAGCTCTTGCCCTGATCGTGATTAGCAACCACGACCAACAGTTGATCACCGTAGCGACACATGTGAGCAGCTCGTTGCAGCTGAGGCTGGCGAGCTACTGCGATAAACGATGAGACTGAATTTAAAGAAGTTGTCCCTTCTATATCAGCCTCATGATCCAATAGAGCTTCTGACAAATTACCCTCGAATATCATTCGTTAATTTATGCAAGAACACCCAAGAGGAGTTCGCACTCTCGATTGGTTATGCTCAATGCCGCCTTAGAGCAATCGGCATCGATGGCTACCGGTGTTATGTCGAACTAATACTGACCGACTAACCGAACTATTCATGTCAGGCAGATCGTAAATTCAATCAATCTGTAGATCGAGTTGCATTCAATGTCTCCGCCAAAATCTTGGGATCAACATCACTGGTAACAAACGCCTCACCCAGTGATTTCAATAACACCAGACGCAACCGACCATCGAGCACTTTTTTATCCACCGACATTAAGTCAATATACTGCTCATTGGTCATGCAAGCGGGGCCTTGTATTGGCAACTTGGCGCGCTCTAATAAACTTTTCGTTCTAGAAACAACGGACTCATCTATCAAGCCCATGCGAGCTGATAAATCAACCGCCATCATCATGCCAGCACCAACCGCCTCACCATGCAACCAGGTTCCATAACCCATTGCTGTTTCGATGGCATGACCAAAGGTATGCCCAAGGTTTAAATAAGCTCGTACCCCAGATTCTTTTTCATCTTGAGCAACGATTTGAGCTTTATTTTCACACGAACGCTTGATGGCGTAGGTTAGCGCTTCCCGGTCACATTCCAACAGTTTTTCAACATGCTCTTCTAACCATTCAAAGAATTCCGCATCGCCCAACAAGCCGTATTTAATAATTTCAGCAATACCTGCGGATAACTCTCTTTGCGGCAAGGTTTTGAGCACATCAGTATCAGCCAGCACACATTTGGGCTGATAAAACGCACCTATCATATTCTTGCCAAGTTTATGATTCACACCCGTCTTGCCACCCACACTGGAGTCAACTTGGGACAAGAGCGTGGTCGGAACTTGGATAAAATTTACGCCTCGTTGATAGCAAGCCGCGGCAAATCCGCTCATGTCCCCAGTTACACCGCCACCCAAGGCTATCAAGGTCGTTTTGCGATTATGGTGATGCGCCAAGAGTTGATCAAATATTGTATTTAGGGTATCAAGATCTTTATGAGACTCGCCATCCGGCAGAATGACTTTGAGTATCGAATAATCAGACAAAGACTCACAAAACGCCTCTAGATACAAAGGCGCAACAACCGTATTTGTTACGATGCAGATCTGATTTGAGGTGAGATAAGGTTTTATTAGCTCAGAATTGGTCAATACAGAGCCAATAAATATAGGATAGGCACGATCACCAAGATCTACGTGTAGTGTTTCCATTGTGTACTTCCGCTCGCATAACATCGACCGAAAAATCTAACACATACCGCTTGAGCAATCATTGCTTAATTAGCGAGAAGATCTTCTCCGCTACCGCTTTCGGCGTTTTATTATCCGTTGATACTTGATAGTGGGAAACCGATTCGTACAAAGGCGCTCGCTCGGCAATCAAACCTTCGATCTTAGCCTTGGGGTTTTCAACTTGCAGTAACGGTCGTTTTTTATCTTTACGGGTACGCTTGTAAAGCTGCTCAACCGATGCCGTTAAATAAACAACAACGGAGTTGTTGTTGAGAAGCTCTCGATTTTCTTCGCGAGTTACTATTCCGCCACCGGTCGCCAAAACCAAATTGCGAACTTGCAAAAGATCTTGAAGAACAGAAGTTTCTCTAGCGCGAAAACCCTCTTCACCCTCAACATCAAAAATCCAAGGGATATCTGCGCCGGTGCGCTCCTCAACGACATGATCTGTGTCTTTGAATTCGCGCTGGGTCAATTGTGCCAGCATGCGACCGATGGTTGATTTACCAACTCCCATCGGCCCTACCAACACAATGTTCTTATCTTCTTCTAGCAAATGACGTTCGCCTAAAATTGATCGATTTTAGGAAATATTAACGTCTTACAGGGTCTTCCAACAAGCGAGGCGTGATAAAGATCAACAATTCACTTTTATCGATATCTTTGGTGGTACGCTTAAATAAGTTACCAACAATTGGAAGATCACCTAAGAACGGAACCTTAAGCTCAGCAACGTTCTCCGTAGATTGGAAGATACCGCCCAGCACAATGGTCTCGCCATTTTTAACCAAAACCTGAGTTTGAACTTCAGTAACGTCAATGGTTGGAGCACTGTTCGCACCGAAAGCAACAACCTCACCAATGGCATCTTGGTTAACAACTAAGTTAAGAATGATGTGATCATCTGGCGTAATTTGCGGTGTAACTTCGAGACTCAATACAGCATCACGGTACTGGGTGGTGGTAGCACCACTAGCCGAAGCTTGCTGGAAAGGCACTTCAGAACCAGAGCGAATAGACGCTGGTTGTTGATCACCGGTTACTACTTTAGGTTGTGAAATCACCTCACCGTAACCTTCAGACTCCAACGCACTTAATTCAAGCTCAACCAAGAAATTGTCGCGGACATAGCCGAACGCGATATCGCTGGTTGCGGATGTGGCGCCCAAATCTACCGAACCAAAATCACCACCCAAAACACCATTGTTTAGGTCAAGATCATTGTTAACGTTACCGCCAACGAAGAAGCTATCGTTATCGCCATTATCGATATAGCCCGCAGACCACTCAACACCTAAATCACGAACAAAGTCGGTGCTAGCGGTAACAATACGCGCCTCGATTAAAACTTGGCGAATCGGTATATCAATTTGAGTGACTAGACGCTTAAAGTCTTCAATCTTATCTTCTGTGTCCGTCAAAATAATTGAGTTGGTGCGCTCGTCTACGATTACGCTACCACGCTCAGAAAGAATACTCTGAGTGCTGTTTTCACCTTCGCCTTCACTGTCGAAAAGATTAAACAGTTGCGCGGCATCAGCATAAAGAATACGAATGTGCTCGGTTCGTAAGGGTGCGAGCTCCGCAAGCTGCTTGCGTGTTTCAAGTTCTTGACGTTCTCTGCTGGCGATCTCTGCAGCCGGAGCAACTAACAACACGTTACCTACCTGACGCTTATCAAGACCTTTAGCCTTTAATACGATATCCAGCGCCTGATCCCATGGCACATTCTCTAAACGCAAGGTAATACGACCTTCAACCGTATCACTGGCCACTAGGTTCAAATCAGTGAAATCAGCAATTAACTGAAGAACGGCACGTACTTCGATGTCTTGGAAGTTTAATGAAAGCTTTTCACCCACAAACTGGAACCGCGTACGGCGATCTTCAGCTTCGCTTTCAGTAAGTGGTTTTACACTAACGATGTACTCTTTATCGGTTTGATACGCCAAGTACTCGTACTCGCCAACAGGATCGATCTTAACCGTGGTCACACCAGACTGACTGTCTGCGTCGATAAAACTCACCGGCGTTGCAAAATCAGTAACATCCAAACGACGGCGGAATTCCTGCGGCAAAGTCACATTAACCAAGTTAATTTCAATACCGGAAGCCGTTTCTTCAACATCAACATTTACAGTAGGTTGTGACAAACGAATAATTACTCGACCTTCTCCCGCTTCAGTTCTGCGAAAATCTACATCGGTAATCGAAACACGATCTTTGGAAATAATACTAGGCGCCTTTTGGCTTACCGCGCTATCCAAAACATCATCTTTTGGCACAGTCACCTTGGCAACTTGATCACCGCCTTCACCAACAACTACGAAAAACTTATTACCGTCTTGGCGAGTTGTGTAAGTGGAGGCGTCACTCAAATTTAGAATTAGACGTGTTCTATTTTGTGCAGACAAAATAATGGCGCTGTCAGCACCACCAAAGGAAAGTGGGTACCGTTTTTTGTCAAGACTGCTCTCTACATCCGGAAAATCCAAAACGATTCGAGCGGGCTCTTCGATAATGTAACCAACCGGCTCTGAAGGAGGTTCAGAAAACTCCATGCTGACTTCAAACTTCTCTCCAGGTAATGAAGAGAATTTAATGTCATTAAGCGTCGCTTGACCGAATGCAAAACTGGTGGTGGTCAGAACCCAGGCTACGATCCCAGCTTTAAAAACCTGGCGATTATTTTTAAACATAATTATTTCCTACTCTGAAACCTTCAGTTCTAGGGTATCTGGACGCTCCACCCAACCACTGTTGCCGTCGGAGACTATCTCTAAAATAGTAAGGTGAACCTTGTTGGCCTCTACAATTCGACCGTGATTCAATCCTACATAATTGCCTACTGTAACGCGGTGAATACCGCCGTTATCATCATCAATCAATGCCCACAAAACGCCGTTCTGTTCCAGCGAACCAACCATCTGTAAAGAACTTAGTGGGAAAGATTCTAAGAATTCTTTTGTTCTGTTTTCATCGGGAGCCACATCAGACGAACCACTTCCGAATGCGAAATTTTCTAGAACTCGCGCGGGCTTCTGAAATGGGCTCCGCAGTGTTGCCGCAGAATACGTGTAGGTTCCATAAGGACTAAAGCTCGGTAACGGCTCTACAGCGCCCGCCGGACGCCTTTTGGTTTCAGCAATATACTGTGCTAAGTCGCCATTATTAGAACCACCGCACGCAGACAGTAAAATCGATAAAGAAAGCACTGTCATTAACGACGAGCTTCTCTTGATTGATTTGGGCGACTTTAAAAACTTACTTTTCAACACGTCGCTATTCCTGTGGTTTGTAACGGTATGTTTTAGCAAGAATCTCCATATCAAACAGCGTAGGTTGATCCTTACCTTTCTCAATTTTGTAGTCGTGCAGTGTCACGATTCTGGGTAATGCCGCAACACCACTGACAAACGCACCAAACTGATGATAACCACCGGTTACCTTTATAGATATCGGCAGCTCAACGTAAAAATCTTTAACAACTTCAGCTTCAAGCTCAATACTTTTAATCTGCAATCCAGTGGAGTTACCACGCTCGGTGATATCTTCTAATAGTCCAGGGACCTCAGCTTCTTTAGGCAACTGAGATAACAAAGCACTAAAAGACTCTTCCATCTCAATCATTTGATTACGGTAAACTTCCAAATTTGCCGCTTCAAACGCACGGGTAGCAAAAGTCTTTCTCAACTGAACTTCTTTTGCGCTTTCGGCGTTTAGAGATTGATTAAGATCTTTAACTTTAAAAAAGTAGGCGCCAGCTAAAATCAGGGCGAAGGCAAGAATCCAAATGAATATCCGACCGGCAATGGGCCAAGTGCCAATGCGCTCGAAATCGAGGTCGTTAAAATCAAATTCTTTGAGTTGATCAAGAGTATCTGCAAGCGACATCATCAAGCTCCATCTTCATCGTTTTTCTTCGGTGAAGAAATTTGCACCGACATCTTAAAGGAATTCGGAATTAGATCTTCATCGCCGCCTTCTTTTGCACGCGTTACACTTTGCAAATTAGGATCTTCAAACCACTGAGACTCATCAAGCTGACGCATCAATGATGAAACGCGGTTATTTGATTCAGCAACACCCTCGATGGAAACCTGAGCTCCAGAACGCTGCAACTTGGTGAAATAAACACCGTCGGGAACCACTCGAACCAAATCATCAAAAACTCGTACGATTTGAGGACGATCGCCCTGCAAACTCTGAATAACTTCCATCCGACCAACCAAATCTTCTCGACGCTCACGTAGGTCTTTGATTTCGGCCACTTTTTTATCAAGATCGGCAATTTCACGAGTTAAAATATTGTTTCTCACTCGCTGGCTATCGATTTGTGCATTAACTGAACTCAACCACACAAAAATAACGGCACCTGCCAGAATCGCAACAAGCCCCAAGACCGTGTAAAACTGTCTTTGTTTTTCCGCCCTAAGTTCGTCGCGCCAAGGTAAAAGGTTGATATTCGCCATTAGTCAAAACTCCTCAGCGCAAGTCCCACCGCAATCATTAGCGAAGGAGCATCATTGGCCAATACCGCAGAATTAACCCGAGATGCTACCGACATTTGTGCAAAAGGGTTTGCGACCGCCGTCTGAGTTCCGAGCTTTTCTTCGATCATCGCCGCCATACCTTCTAAAGTTGCGACACCACCGGCAAGAATAATTTGATCGACATCACTGTACTGACTGGAAGAAAAGAAGAATTGCAAAGATCGAGTAACTTGCTGAACAACGGCCTCTTTAAATGGCTCCAAGACTTCTAACGCATAATCATCCGGCAAACCGCCTTGTTTTTTGGCAAGGCCGGCTTCTTCCATAGATAAGCCATAGCGACGCTGAATCTCTTCAGTGAGTTGTTTACCACCAAATAGCTGTTCGCGGGTGTAAACCGTTTTGCCATCGACTAATACACTGAGCGTTGTCATGGTTGCGCCAATATCAACGATAGCAACCACTTGATCTTCCTGCTCTTCAAGTTGATTCGAAATCAACTGAAAAGCGCGCTCCATAGTGTAGGCTTCAACATCAATCACTTTGGCAGTAAGGCCAGCTAGCGACAAAACTTCCGCTCGCAAATCAACGTGCTCCCGGCGACACGCTGCAAGCAGTACTTTCATCTGCCCTTCGTGTTCTTGAGATTCGCCTTGCACTTCAAAATCTAATGCAACCTCTTCAAGAGGATAGGGAATGTATTGATCTGCTTCGAGTGTGATTTGAGTTTCAAGCGCGTCATCAGAAAGACCTTTAGGCATTTCAATGACTTTAGTGATGACAGCCGACCCGGCCACAGCGACCGCTGCATTTTTAATTTTTGTCTTGGACAGGCTAATAAGCGTGCGTAGCACTTCGGCGACGACTTCGACCTCATTAATATTCTTCTCGACAACCGCGTTAGCAGGTAGAGGTCGAACCGCGTAGCTCTCTACGCGATAACCGTTGCCGTGACGACTGAGCTCAATAAGCTTGATCGCAGTCGAGCTGATATCCAGCCCAAGCACGGGTTTTGGCTTGCTTTCGAAAATATCGAGAATACCCATTTTTCTATCAAATTCCGCAACTTAGCTAGCATTTATGTTATAGCACTTTAACTTAAAGGTGCAATATGACAACAATTAGTTAATGCAACAAAAAGACTTTATAATGTTCTAACACGAGCAATTGTGCTCTAAGCCGTTAATTCATAAAGAAAAAATGTCACGTACTAAATTCGTTATCTCTGTCACGTTTTGGCTAATGTTATTTTTTGCAGGCTCATCGACTGCTTTTTTAGCAGGAATTTACCTGTACTTAACACCTAATTTGCCCGACGTAGAAACTCTAAAAGAAACTAAATTTCAGATTCCACTGCGCATATACACTCGTGACGAAAAACTCATTGGTGAGTTTGGTGAGAAACGTCGTAGCCCAATTCGATTTGAGGAAATTCCAGAAAATTTCGCCCATGCAATCTTATCGGCCGAAGATGATAGATTTTACTCGCACAGCGGTGTTGATATAAAAGGCCTTTTGCGAGCGGTATCACAAATATTGCAAACAGGAGAAATTCAAGGCGGCGGAAGTACCATTACAATGCAGGTCGCACGCAATTTCTTCTTAACTCGTGAGCAAGTATTTACTCGCAAATTCAACGAAATTCTACTTGCTTTGCAAATTGAACGTGAACTGAGTAAAGAGGAAATTCTCACTTTATATGTGAACAAAATATATTTGGGTAATCGCGCCTACGGTATCCAAGCAGCGGCTCAAGTTTATTACGGAAAAAATATCGATGAGTTAAGTCTAGCGCAAACGGCAATGATCGCAGGATTACCGAAAGCGCCGTCGGCTTATAACCCAATTGTTAATCCAACACGCGCTTTAATTCGTCGCAACTGGATTTTAGGGCGAATGAAGGAGTTGGGTTATATCGATGAACTTACTTATCAAACCGCATTTGCAGAACCAGTTACCGCCAAAAATCACGGTGCTGTTGTCGATTTAAATGCGCCTTACATCGCTGAAATGGCGCGCAAAGAAATGATTGACCGATTTGGATTAAGCGCCTACACCGATGGTTATAAAGCGTATTTAACCGTCGACAGTAAATTGCAACAAGCGGCGCAAAATTCATTAATTAACGGCCTCGAAGATTACGATCAACGTCATGGATTTCGAGGCAAAGAAGCAGCGCTTAGCACTTCAGAAATAAAAGAAGTTAATTTACCGATAATCGCCATTAATTCCGATGAGAGTTCGTCTTTAGAAAATACTCTGGAATCAACAGAGCAAAACTCGTTATTAAATACCGAATTAAATTCAGAGAATCTTGATCAACCTCAAGAAGAAACTATTGCAACGCGCGTCGCTGTATTTGATCAACAATCTTGGCAGGAACAGCTCAGCAATATTCCAACGTTTGCAAAACGCGCTCCTGCTGCTGTTACAAAAGTCTCTGATGCTGGTATCCACGCGCTATTAAGTGATGGCAGCGAAATATTTGTCTCGAAAGAAAACGGCCTTGAGAATATTCGTGGTTATCTCAGTGAAAATGGTACGACTGCCAGATATAAATCGCCACGAGATTTCCTCCAGCCCGGCGACGTCATTCGTGTTTTCAAAAACTCAGAGAGTTGGCATTTTTCTCAAATTCCTGAAGCTCAAGCCGCGTTAGTTGCTTTAGATCCTAAAAATGGTGCCATTCGAGCTTTAGTTGGTGGTTACGATTTTAATCAGAGCCATTTTAACCGTGTTACGCAAGCACAACGTCAACCAGGCTCTAACTTCAAACCATTCATTTATACCACCGCTCTTGAACACGGCTTTACTCCAGCGACATTAGTAAATGACGCACCTATTGTGTTTGACGACGCTGGACTTGAAAGCTCTTGGCGCCCAGAAAACTCCAGTGGAAAATTCTATGGCCCAACACGTTTGCGAGAAGCGCTCTACAACTCCAGAAACCTAGTTTCAATTCGCGTATTAAGAGAAGTAGGAATCAACACCACCATAGACAACCTCGGCCGCTTTGGATTTGACACATCAAGTCTTCCAAAAGACTTATCTCTTGCCCTGGGCAGCAACGCGTTAACACCATTGCAGGTCGCAACCGGTTACGCATCGTTTGCAAACGGTGGTTACAAAATTGAACCCTATTTATTGGATGCCATAGAAGACTCGAACGGTGTCATTATCGAGTTTGCGACACCGCCTACGGTTTGCAACGAGAGCTGCCTACAAGAACGAGAACTACAAGAATTAACGGCACTGGCTGAGCAAGAGTTTGCAGCGTTGGTGGAACAAAGCCCTATTCGCGCCCGTCAAGATCAAACTCTGGCCGAGCGCCTGCACTATGCCTACCGAACTACCGAACGACCCACAACACCTGTAGCGCCAAGAATTATGAGCGAGCAAGTCAACTACCTCATAAACTCTATGCTTAGGGACGTGATTCGCAAAGGTACCGGCACAAAAGCTCAAGTACTAAAACGCAGCGATCTCGCCGGCAAAACCGGCACTACCAACGGCCCAACCGATGCTTGGTTCTCGGGATTCAATAGTAACCTAGTGGCAACAACCTGGTTAGGTTTTGATCAGAACCAATTATTGGGCGTTCGCGAGTTTGGCGGCTCCGCAGCCTTACCAATCTGGATTGACTTTATGAAGATCGCACTTGATGGTGTACCGGAAGATAATATTCGTCAACCCGATGGCATAGTGTCGATCAAGATCGATCCTGAGACGGGAAAAAGAGCTGCTCCCGGAGATCCGGATGCTATTTTTGAAATCTTCCGCGCTGAAAATGTGCCAGAAATTTCCGATAACCAAGATGGCAACTCAAAAGACGTAGATACCATCGAAGAACTGTTTTAAGGCTACCCAGAAACAAAAAAACCCGCAAAAGCGGGTTTTTTTGTTTTTAGAGCTACTGCATTACTTATTGATGCGGCTACCGAAACGCTTCTTGAAGCGATCGATACGACCACCGGTATCAACAACTTTTTGCTTACCAGTGTAGAATGGGTGACACGATGAACAAACGTCAAGGTGAAGGTCTCGACCCAAGGTAGAGCGAGTTTGAATAGTGTTGCCACAGCTACAAGTTGCAGTAACGTCGGTATATTTAGGATGAATATCAGCTTTCATGATCTTTCCTACGCGTTTTTGTGCCGCCACCCAAACTTGTGTTGGGCACCGCACTACGGTTAATGTTAGCGGAATTTTAAGAGCTGGCGATACTACTGGCAAAGCCCTGCTTACGCAAGAAAATTCGACCAATTCGACGCCATTTTGGTTCATACAAACTACTTCAAGAACGTATTTGTGATTATTTTTGAAATTGCCCTACCCGTTCCACTGCGCGCGCTCTTCGACTATCTCGCTCCTAACTCGACTCCCGACCTGCTAACACCTGAAAGCCACACAACATTAGCAATTCCTGATCAAGCTATTGGTTGTCGAGTAGAAGTGCCTTTTGGCAAGAAAAACGGTCGCACACTCATCGGAATCATCGTTGGCACCAAAGAAATCACGCTCAATGAACCCAACTCAAAACTCAAAGCCATTCATCGCTTTATAGATGAAACACCCATCATCGATGCTGCTACCATTGAACTCTGTCAGTGGGTGGCAAATTATTATCACCATTCGCTCGGTGAAACTCTCACCACAGCACTTCCGAAAAAAATCCGTTTAGGTGAAGTGATCGAATTACAAAAAGAAGAATATTGGCTGCCTACAACAGAATCATTCGGTCTGAGTGACACAGCGTTAAAAAACGCCCCCAAGCAAAAATCTGCGTTGGATTATATTAAAAAATTTCAGCCTTCCAAAGAATCTCTGAAAAATACCGATATAAATTCCGCCATATTAAAGGCGCTAGAAAGCAAACATTTAATTAAGAAAACAGTACGTGAAAATAACAAACAAAAACCAGAGCTACTGCCGGAACCCTTCATCTTAAATGATGAACAAAAACACGTAATCAATAATTTGGTGTTAGAAAAATTCCAAGTTCACTTATTGCAAGGAAATACCGGCAGCGGCAAAACCGAAATCTATTTTCAAGCCATTGGTAAAATTCTAGCGTCAGGCCAACAAGCCTTAGTTTTAATTCCAGAAATCAGTTTGGGACCGCAAACAATTTCTCGCTTTCAAGAACGATTTAAAGCAAATATTGTTGCTCTACATTCATCTCTTAATGATACAGAACGAGCTCAAAATTGGTTAAGCGCAAAAAATGCCCAAGCAGACATTATTATCGGCACACGCTCAAGTATTTTTACACCGGCACCCAATCTTGGTTTGATTATTATCGATGAAGAGCATGATTTATCGTTTAAACAACAAGACGGATTGCGCTATAACGCACGAGATATTGCTCTGGTTCGGGCACAAAAATTAAATATTCCCGTTATTTTAGGCTCTGCGACACCTTCTTTTGAGTCTCTTTTAAACGCCGATAAAGATCGTTTTAAAAAACTACTTTTAACCCAAAAAGCCGCTACAAGCTTTGAACCCAAAATAGAGTTGGAAGATTTAAAAAACCAACTCATCTTTGAAGGTTTAACCGAAAAATCGTTAGCGGCCATTGATCACACTCTACAAAAAAATCAGCAGGCTTTGGTATTTTTAAATCGCCGCGGTTTTGCTCCGGCATTAATGTGTCATCACTGTGGCTGGATTTCTAAATGCAAACATTGCGATAGGAATTTAACGCTGCATCATTATCCTAAACATTTGCATTGCCATCACTGCGACTATCAAAAACCAGTCTACCATCAGTGCCCAAGTTGTTTTAGCCCAGAATTAATTGATGTCGGTATCGGCACCGAAAAACTCGAAGTTTTTTTAAAAAATCGATTTCCATCGGTATCGATAATGCGGGTTGATCGAGATACCACACAAACCAAAAATGCTTTTGACGATTTAATAACAAAAATTAATCAGGGAGAACCGTGCATTTTAGTCGGCACACAAATGCTGGTTAAAGGCCATCATTTTCCGAACATGACATTAGTGGTGGTTGCTAACGCAGATTCGGGTTTACTCAGTGGCGATTTTAGAGGCCTAGAAAAAACCGCCCAAATATTAGTTCAGGTGGCCGGACGCGCCGGACGTGCGCAAAAGCAGGGGCACGTATTAATTCAAACCCACCATCCAGACCATCCGTTATTTCATGATTTATTTTCACTGGGTTACGACCACTTTGCGCAATTACAACTGCAAGATCGCTATCTCACCGAAATGCCTCCTTATACGCATCTCGCCATATTGGCCGCGGAATCTGAAAATTCTTACAGTGCAGAACAATTTTTATCAAATGTTCGACAGGTTTTTCAGACCAACCTGCCACCAAGCTCTACACTACAAATACTCGGGCCGATGCCAGCAACCCTTGAAAAAATCAAGAATCGCTTTCGGCACTTTATTCAACTCAAGGCCAAATCAAGAGCGGAGCTGCATCACACTCTCTCTGCAAGCCTTGGTCAAATTGAAAAACTGCCCGGACAACACAAATTGCGCTGGTCGCTCGATATAGATCCTCAAGAGCTGCCTTAATAGTTACTCAAACCAGCATCCGCTGATCAGACCCGCTACGTAATACATTTTGAAAGACTAATTTGTGAGAAATCGCGAATAATTACAAAAAACTATCAAAAAATTCAAACCAATAGATTTATTTAACAAAACTATCGATTAAATTTTATTAATTAATTTCCGAAATCTAATAGTTTTATTTAAAGTTACCTCATCAAGACAAAACAACTCGCTCTGAGAGGACGACATCATGTTAGAGAATAAAGAAGACCATAAAGTACCCTCCGTTACCTTTCGTACTCGCGATGGCAATGATTGGAAAAACGTTACTACTGAAGATCTTTTCGCCAATAAAACCGTCGTGGTTTTTGCTTTGCCCGGCGCATTTACCCCAACCTGTTCAACTACGCACCTACCACGCTACAACGAGCTTGCACCCGTTTTTAAAGCCAACGGCGTCGATGACATTGTATGTATCTCGGTAAACGACGGCTTTGTTATGCAGTCGTGGCAGAAAGACCAAAACGCCGAAAACATCACCTTTATTCCAGATGGTAACGGTGAGTTTTCTGAAGGCATGGGCATGTTGGTGGATAAAAACGACCTTGGTTTTGGCAAACGCAGCTGGCGTTACTCGATGTTGGTTAAAAACGGCGTCGTAGAAAAAATGTTTATCGAACCAGAAAAACCCGGCGACCCGTTTGAAGTCTCCGACGGCGACACCATGCTGAACTACATCAACCCAAACGCCGAGCAACCAAAACGTGTAACTGTATTCACCAAACCAGGTTGCCCACACTGTACCCGCGCTAAAAAAGCGCTGGCAGCAAACGGCTTAAAATACGAAGAAATTGAACTTGGCCAAAACGGCTTGAGCTTCTCAAGCTTAATGGCAGTGACCGGTGCTGGAACCACTCCGCAGGTTTACATCGACGGCGAATTAATTGGCACCGCTGATCAGCTAGAAGCCTACTTAGCAAAATAAGTTAGACAATAAATCCCATCTTAAAAAAACGCTGGGTAAATCCCGGCGTTTTTTGTTTAAAGCAGGAGAAAAACATGCAAACTCGAGATGTAGATGTCGCAATCATCGGCGCTGGAACCGCAGGCCTCGCTGCCTATCGCGCCGCTAAACAATACACTCAAAATGTGGTGATCATCGAAGGCGGCCCTTATGGCACCACCTGCGCCCGAGTTGGTTGCATGCCAAGTAAATTATTAATTTCAGCAGCAAACGCCGCATATATTCATAAAACCACCCATTTATTTGGTGTTGATTACCCAGCACCACAATTACGAGAAAAAGACATTTTTCAGCGCATTCGGTCTGAACGCGATCGCTTCAGCGGATTTGTGGTGGAGTCTGTAGAAAACTTTCCCGAGCAAGATCGTATTCGCGGTTACGCAAAATTTTTAAGCGACAATCAATTGTCGGTAGCGCTTAACGATAATTCCGAAGAATTAATCGTCAACGCACAGCGTATCGTCATTGCCACAGGTTCTCGCCCAAGCATAATTCCGTTTATGGAAGCTGCCGGCGATAAACTGCTGGTGAACGACGATGTTTTCGAGTTAGAAACACTACCGAAAAAAGTGGTGGTCTTTGGCCCTGGTGTTATCGGCTTAGAACTTGGTCAGGCATTACATCGCTTAGGTGTCGAAATCACCATGCTAGGCGTTGGCGGCGCATTGGGTCCATTGTCTGACCCTGAAATTAAAAGCTATGCCTACGAACATTTTAACGAAGAATTTTATTTAGATATTGATGCCAAGGTAGAAACGGTTAGTCGCGAAGACGAACACGTATTAGTGAGTTACCAACATAAGACTCGCGGCTTTGTCACCGACTCGTTTGATTATTTAATTGCTGCAACGGGCAGACGGCCAAATATCGACAAACTTGATATCGAAAAAACCAGCTTAGAATTAACCGAGCGCGGCATGCCGATATTCGACGAATTTTCGATGCGCTGCGGAAAATCTAATATATTTATTGCCGGTGACGTTAATAATTTTCGACCACTGTTACACGAAGCCGCCGACGAAGGCAAAATTGCGGGTGAAAATGCCGGTCGTTACCCAGACGTTCGCGCTGGAAAACGCAGAACATCTTTAGGTGTTGTATTTAGCGAGCCGCAAATCGCAACCGTAGGCTTAAATTTAAATCAAGTCAAAGAACGCTGCCAACAATGCTACGCCGAAGGTAGCGTAAGTTTTGAAGACCAAGGTCGCAGTCGTGTAATGGGTGTAAACCACGGATTATTAAAAGTGTATGGCGAACAAGGTACCGGATTATTTTTAGGTGCTGAAATGTTTGGCCCTGCCGCCGAACATATTGCACATCTTTTAAGTTGGTCAGTACAAATGCGCATGACGGTATCGCAAATGCTGGAAATGCCGTTTTACCATCCGGTTATTGAAGAAGGTGTTCGCACGGCTTTAAGAGACCTAAACCACAAACTGCAAATTGGCCCAGAAGTTATCGAACGTTGTTTAGATTGCGGACCAGGTGCTTAAATTATTTTAGGAACCTCTGTTAGGAATCTCTGATTAACACCGCTATGATTTAATCAGAGGTTCCTATGATCAAGGGGTGCCAATAATCACTCAAGAACCAAAAAAACTCTCGTCAGCCATTTCGCTATCACACATTTTCACGGGATTAATCACCCCAACTCTTCGTAAAAATGCAATTATCGTGATTGGGATCGATTTTACCATTTGCTAATCTATCTATATATCCCAGCATTTCGCTACAATAACGCCCCAATTCGATAAAGACTCAACCCTTATGACCCGCGATTTCGCAAAGAAGAAAAGACCGCCTTCGTCCAATACTCGTCGGACCAGCTCGCGAAAGCCCGAGGCCAAACCGCAAAAAAGCTTACCCGGTTGGCTTTGGCTATTATCGGGCGCCGTTATTGGCGCGTTTGCGATGTTTTTGGTGTATCTTTCTGGCGTTGGACCCAGCAAACCCGAAAAAACCGATTCACCGGTTGTTACAACACCACCGCCCGCTCAACCAAAAGTACAACCCAAAGCGCAGCCCAAAAATGAAGTTGTAGCCACTAAACCTGAAGAAGACGCGCCAAAACCTCGATTAGAGTTTTATAAGTTACTCAAAGAAAGCGAGGTAGAAGTCGATGCCACAGCGCCACCCATTCAAACCGGTAAAACCGTTACCCAAGAAAATATTGAATATCTGTTGCAGGCTGGTTCGTTTCAAAAACTCACTGACGCCGATCGCATGCGCGCCGAGCTGATTTTAATGAACCTAGATGTCGCCGTAGAAAAAGTCACTCTCGAAAACAAACAGGTTTGGCACCGCGTTATTGTTGGCCCTTTCGACAACCGCTCGCAAATGGCTTCGGCCCGAGCGACGCTGGTATCTAACGACATTAACCCGTTGCTCATTAAAAGGCCTAAATAGCGTCAATCTAGACCATCGACCTTCAAGCGTGAATATCTAACTTTCACGCTTGAAAATCTCGCCTCAACCCCCACCTCTGTGCTCTACACTGCTTTTATTTTCCAGCTTTAAGGATTCTTTGTGGATCAATATCGAGGAACAACCATTCTCTCTGTGCGTCGTGGCAACACCGTAGTTATTGGTGGCGACGGGCAGGTTTCACTGGGCAATACCATCATGAAGGGTAATGCCCGTAAAGTTCGCCGCCTCTACAACAACAAAGTTTTGGCGGGATTCGCCGGTGGCACAGCCGATGCGTTCACTCTATTTGAACGCTTTGAAGCAAAGCTTGAAAGCTATAACGGTCAGCTGGTTCGTGCCGCTGTAGAATTGGCCAAAGACTGGCGAACCGACCGAGCGCTGCGCCGTCTTGAAGCATTACTGGCCGTGGCAGACAAAGAAGCCTCGTTGATCATTACCGGTAACGGTGATGTTATTCAGCCTGAGCAAGATTTAATTGCCATAGGCTCCGGTGGCCCGTTTGCACAATCTGCTGCTCGTGCCCTTTTAGATAATACCGATATGAGCGCACAAGATATCGTGAAACAGGGTCTAACCATTGCTGGCGATATTTGTGTATACACCAACCAAAATCACGTCATAGAAACGCTGGAATTTTAAATCCAGACACAGAGCAAGAAGAGAATTCCTATGTCCAGCATGACACCGAGCGAAATTGTCCACGAGCTCGACAAACACATTGTCGGCCAAAAAGACGCAAAACGCGCTGTAGCCATTGCCCTGCGTAATCGTTGGCGCAGAATGCAACTTGTTGAAGAGTTGCGCAACGAAGTAACCCCAAAAAATATCTTAATGATTGGCCCGACCGGTGTGGGTAAAACCGAAATTGCCCGCCGCTTGGCAAAGCTTGCAAACGCGCCTTTCATTAAAGTAGAAGCGACCAAATTTACCGAAGTTGGCTACGTTGGCCGCGATGTCGATTCTATCATTCGCGACCTGGTCGATATGTCGATCAAAATGTATCGCGAACAAGAAAAAGAAAAGGTCAAACACCGCGCCCAAGACGCCGCCGAAGAGCGAATTCTTGATGCATTACTACCGCCTGCACGCGGCTCAGAAGAAGGACAGAAAGAATCTTCTACGCGCCAAATCTTCCGCAAAAAATTGCGTGAAGGCGAGTTAGATGACAAAGAAATTGAAATCGATGTGGCCGCGGCAAAAGTTGGCGTTGAGATTATGGCACCTCCCGGCATGGAAGAGATGACCAGCCAGCTGCAAAACATGTTCTCGAACATTGGCCAAAACAAAACCAAAAAAGCCAAGCTCACCATCAAGCAAGCCCTAAAACAACTTGCCGATGAAGAAGCGAGCAAGATGATCAACGAAGAAGAAACCAAAGCTAAAGCTATTGAGGCTGCGGAGCAAAACGGTATTGTCTTCATTGATGAGATCGACAAGGTCGCTAAACGCGAAGGCTCAAGCGGTGCCGATGTTTCCCGCGAAGGTGTACAACGCGATCTTCTACCACTGATCGAAGGCTCCACCGTGAGCACCAAACACGGCATGATCAAAACCGATCATATTTTGTTTATTGCTTCCGGCGCGTTCCACCTGTCTAGGCCGTCTGATCTGATTCCCGAGCTGCAAGGTCGTCTACCCATTCGTGTTGAGCTCAATGCACTTACACCAAATGATTTCGAACGTATTTTGACAGAACCAAATGCGTCACTGACGGATCAACAAATCGCATTGATGAAAACCGAAGGTGTCGATTTGTCGTTCACCGAAGATGGCATTCGCCGCATCGCCGAAACTGCGTTTCAGGTTAACGAAAGCACCGAGAACATTGGCGCGCGACGTCTACATACCGTTATGGAACGCTTGCTGGAAGAGGTGTCGTTCAACTCGGGACAGTCAGAAAAAGAAATCGTTATTGATGCCGCGTTTGTGGATTCACAGCTTAACGAATTGTCCCACGACGAAGATCTCAGCCGCTTTATTCTTTAAGCAGCAGCGCCCCAAGCGACACACACTACTTCGGTATTCCCTGTGTCGCTGATTTTACATCGTTGTGTTCAAAGCGGATCAGTTACCGGCCGCGCAAAAACATTAAAGAACTCATGATTACCGCGATATCGCTCATTGTTCGCGGTATGTTCCGCGAACAACGCCAATCCCACCTCAGTATAAATACGCTCGTTAGCGTAATTCCATTAGAAATCGACTTTTAAATAGCGTTAAAATTAAAAACTTGATTGCCGTACCACATTTTTCAGGGCTTAACGCTGAATTGTTAGAATTCACCACGACCGACCCAATCAAACATCAGCTCCACTGTGAGGCTAGCCATGGATGCTCCCGAAAAAATCAAACTGCATAAACAATCCCAAACTTTGGAGCTTGCATACAACGGCATCAATTATCAATTATCGGCGGAGTTTCTCCGAGTGCACTCACCGTCTGCCGAGGTTCGTGGCCACGGCCAAGGACAAGAAACCTTGCAACACGGCAAAATCAATGTAGCCATGACGAATATAGAAGCCTGTGGAAATTACGCGCTAAAAATAATCTTTAACGACGGTCATGATTCAGGCCTATACTCGTGGGATTATCTTAAAACCCTGTGCGAAAATCAGTTTAAGCTTTGGCGTGATTATTTGGATAAACTCGACGCCGCCGGTCTGACTCGCGATCCCAATGTGCAAGTACTTAAACTCAGCTAAATAACAATAATACGTCAACTCTCATGTCAGAATCAGAAGCTCGTCAAAGTAAGCCAACCGATACCAAAGCAAAAATTTACGGCCAAAAAAAACCGGCACCACCCATACGCAGACTACTCAAAGCCGCCTATTACTCTCTCAAAGGACTGAAATCGACCTTTTGGTACGAGCAAGCCTTTCGCTTTGAAGTCTATGCGCTTATTGCAGCTATTCCGCTCTCAACACTGGTTGCCAAAACAGCTTTTGAATACCTGATACTTATTGGCAGCATTATCTTTGTCATGATTATCGAGCTGCTTAATACCGGTATTGAAATGATCGTAGATCGAGTTGGTGTAGAGCATCATGAACTGTCCGGTCGCGCTAAGGATGCAGGTTCAGCAGCGGTGTTTGTCGCTATGATTCTTGCAGCAGCTTGCTGGTTAGTGATAGGCCTGTTCTAACGGCGCCCAGCTACAAACCAATCACGCCTTTTACGCCTCACCCGATATCCTCATCGAGCAGACCTTACGCCTGTCGTTGAAGGTGGATTATTCTATTCTCGCTAGCGGTAATGTTTCGTAAAAACTCAGGAAATTTCCTCGGTAAATTCGCCAAACAATCGTCCTAATGAATAGCAACTCGAACACTAAATGTATAACAACATCTGATTAACTTATCCACGATGTAATCAGAGGTACCTACACATATTATCCGTTCAAGCTTAAATATCAGCATTTATGAGCAAACGGTCAAACTCGGGTAAACTAGCTCCTAGGCTTTAGGTGTGGTTTTAAATAACTCGCCAATACATTATTCATTACAGCAGGTCAGGTCGTAGAAATGATCAAATCGAAGTTTATTAAACAATGCGCAATTCTATCTGTTGCCGCCACAACATGTTTCACTGGTAACGCTTTCAGTGCGAACGCAGCCGAAAAAACCCCGGTGATTTTCGACACCGACATGGCCATTGATGACTGGTCAGCCTTATTATTATTAGCTAAAACCGATTCAATCGATCTTTTAGCAGTAACGGCCAATGGAGTTGGCGAAACACGCTGCGCGCCCGCCATGCGAAATATTCCGGCATTATTAGCGTTAGCGACCGAAGACGAAGTTGTTATCGGTTGTGGAGATGCATACCCACTGGATGGTTACTTCACATTTCCAGAACCGTGGCGTCAACAGGCCGATACGCTTTCTGGCGTTGAAATTGCCGACGGTACCTTACCTATTACCGCAAAACACCCGGTGCACATAATTCACGAAGCCATCGAAAGTACTCAGCAAAAAATAACGCTACTTGCCACCGGCAGCCTGACCAATATTGCCCAGTGGATTGAGCATCATCCAGAAGACGTGAGTAAAGTCGAAAAATTAGTGATTATGGGCGGATCATTCGATACCCATGGAAATATTATTGTTCCAGGCTTTACCGACGGACATCCAAATAAAAGCGCAGAGTGGAATATTTATGTTGATGCCATTGCTGCCGAAAAAGTATTTTCTTCGCAATTAAATATAGAAGTGGTTGGATTGGATGTTACCAACGAAGTTAAAGTAACCACCGAATTTGCTAAAGATTTTAAAAAGAAAGCAAAAACCGAAGCGGCTATCTTTTGGGATAAAGTACTCGACGACAACGACTGGTTTATTAATTCTGGCGAATATTATTTTTGGGATGTACTCGCAGCATTAGTTGTCATTGACCCTAGTTTTTGCACTGGCGAATACAGCTCAGTAACGGTTTCTTACGATTTAATTGAACAACCGAGCCAATGGGATAATCAAAATATTCCCGATGTAACCTACACCGGCGCAAAACGAAAATCCTACGACCCTGCAACCTTTGGGGTATTAAGACGAGGTGGTGATAACAAACCTGCCAAAATTTGCAAAAAAACGAAACCCAAAGAGGCTTTTAGTTTATTTACAGAAACGATGAATAAATCTTTATAACACTTCTTAGCACTCCTTCCTTTTATTTACTCTATTGAATGATTAACTCATTTGATAGAGTAACCATCATTCAATATCACGTACAAAAAATTATATACAATTGCCAAGGCAGGCTTTGTATTAATAAATTAGCGCTATGCTAAACAAAAAAACAATAATCAACGGAGTCAGGATGATGAACTCACCTTTGCGAAAGCTTTCAATTTTAACCGCGTTAACCGTCAGTCTATTCTCAGCGAGCAATCTCGCTTCTGCTGGCAAAGCCGATGTTGTTAAGGTGACATACCATAAATTAAGTTCGGGAAATTATAATTTCCACGTTTCTATACAACACGATGACTCAGGCTGGGACCATTACGCCAACCGCTGGGAAATACTTGATTTACAAGGAAATATTCTAGCAGTTCGAGATTTACGGCACCCACAATTAGACAAAGAAACCTACCAGAAAACCAAAAATAACATAGAAATTCCAGAAGGCATTCGCACCGTACAAGTCAGAGCTCACGACATAATGCACGGCTACGGCGGTAATGTAATGACAGTAGAACTTGAATAACCAGACAGATTTTATTTATTCAAAATAATTAAAATAACAATGTTAATTTATTAATAACATGTGTTTTTTTATTTATATAAGCAGCGCTCAATGTAGGTATTGAGCACTGCAGCATCAGCTTAAAGAAGTTTGTATCACCGATAAAACCAGCAGAATTGCCATAATTCTGTTAAACCAGCGTACATGATACGAACTTTTTACAAATGCTCGAATTTTATCGCCCAACACCAACCAAGTACCCACACAAGGTAGAGCGACAGAAGTAAAAATAAATGCCACATGTAACGCCTCCTGTAACCTCTCATCTTGAACCTGGCTGAAAGACGCAATCGTACTGACCGCTACAATCCATGATTTTGGATTTACCCAATGTAAAAAAGCTCCATGCCAAAAACTGGGCGGCGTACCTACAGACGACTCAACATTAACCGACTGTGTATTAAATATCTTCCAAGCCATGTAAACCAAATAAGCACAGCCAACGATTTTTAAAATAATGTGCGCCAGCGGAAATATCGCAAAAATACTGTACAGACCAACGCCCACCGCAACCAGCATAAACGGAAAGCCTAAAACAACGCCCAGAAAAACGGGTACACTTTTTTTTACACCAAAATTAAAACCTGAACTCATGACCAAAACATTACTTGGGCCAGGAGTTAAAGTTGCTGTCATTGCAAATAGTGCGAGTGCAATCCACTCCATGATGAATTCCTTCCAGAAAATATTAATTTTTAAGTGTGCAAAATCGCCGCTTTAGCAATTATAAAATTCACCCCGGCAACCTAAGGCTATATATTTTTTATTTGAACAAATAACCTAAGTCTCTCTAATACAACACCCTAGATGACCGAAATTACTCTACAACGCGACGAATAACGATTTAATCAACTCGCGACAACCTTAATTCATCACAATGGAAAGGCGGTGATTCGACATGAAGCACACTGCGTTTACTGTCAGATATGATTAAATTAAAAAACGGATCAAAAGAATACCGATGAACCGATAAATGAGTATCTAAATTCCAAGCCAACTGTGATGGCCTTGCCTGGTATTTTTTTGCCAATAAAAAATAAAAAGTATTGAGCGTAAAAAAATCCACCTCATCTTTTTGATAAAAGCTCAAAGCAGGAGCATTGCTAAAAAAACTACAGGAAGTTGCAAAAGCATCCGCCGGATACTGCGCCAATGTTGTATCATAACCTTCGCAAATATAATCCAGCGCTTCGTTAGAAATACATACAAAAGCTACGTTATCACTGAAAAACGCATAATCGCTGTAGCGATTACTCTGCTCTAAAAATAGATCAATATTAATAACTAAAATATTGTCCAGAAAACCAGATTGAACATCTTTAATAGACTGCAAACAGCCATACACCATACTGTTGCAACCTTTGCCGCCTAAAAAATAAAGCTCTGCCGACTCAGACAGTGTTATGGACGCCGTTAATACCGTCCAAAAATCGATGGTTTCTTGCGGAGACAAGGATATTGTCGAACTCGTTACTACAACTCTATTAATAATGGGAAGCGACGCCGTTGACAGATTATCAACTAACCAACCCAATGCATCGGTTAGACCATTGGTCAATCCTAGAAAACTAAGTGCCTCGTTATTTTTTAAAATACCACTTTTATAAACAATCGAACTGGGCGCAAAAGACTGAACATAGTCTGCGAACTTACGATTATCGGGCATAAAAATCGGCGTGGATAAATAGGCAGATCTAATCACGTCAAACAAAACCTTTACAATTTATTTTTGATTCCAAACCTGATATCGAATGCAAGGTTTTCCCTCATAGCTCACAACAACCCAAGAGCCACGCAATACGATGCGTTCGATAAATTCACCAGACTTTGTTAGCGTATCTACCTGAACCAAACCCGTGACGTAAGAAAAATCATCCCCAGACAAACCTTCTATTTCAAGAAGCTCGACATAAATATGGTAATCCTTCATCCCGTAACAAAAGGCAACCATATCCACACCGGTTTTATCGGGAAGACTGGGCGGACACCACAATATATCGGGATGGTACAAATGTCGGTATATTGTGGGATCGTTGCTGTTACTGATTGTTGGATAATTGTCTCGAATAAATGCCACACCATCGATCATGTCAACTCAACCTATAAAAACATCAAAGGAACAAAAACTTACATGAATTTCCTCTATAGGAAACTCTAATTAACCTAACGTTTCCAGCGACACAAGAATGTATCGTCAATTTCAAGAACGATAAGTATTTAAAATTGTGAACAATTTGGAGGTCGCATTTTTACTTTTAGCTCTCTGATCAAATCAGGATTGGGTTAATCAGAGAATCCTAAAGCTTACTTCAACCATCTAGAAATAATTGCTGCAACACTCTCGGGCGTTTCGTACATAAACATGTGGCTGCCAGAAATCGGATAATTTTTTACCTTTGTGCTATGCGCACAATAATTCTCAGCCCATTCTGGTTTAACAATTTTATCGCCCAGCGCATAAATATTTAAGATTTCGGTATCAATATTTAAAACATGATCAGTAAACCAATCGTTCACACTCTTTAATAAAATATGTTGTTTACTACAATCTTCAAACTCAGGCATAAAAGCAAAGAAATCGCGCTTTAGAACCGACAAATTATCACCGACCATAAACTCAGGAGAGAACGCACTAAAGGTTGTAAATTTGAAAAACGTATCTGCATCCAGAGAAAATAAATCATTCAAAACGTGCTCAGAATTATTACGATACGAGCCCTTAAACTCTTCCAGATGACAGCTGCCCAATAAAATAAGTGACTTTATAGTGCTTTGCGCACGCAAGCTTGTATATATTTGTGCAATAAAGCCACCCATGGAATGACCAGCCAGATGGAATTCTTTGATACCAAACTGTTTAATTACCGCGTCAATAGAGGCCAATGTGGCCGATATATCGCTCTCGACTACATCGCCGTACCCGGTTCCTAAATTACTGATTAAAATAACATTAATATCCGGCATATGTTTGGCCATTGGCATCATCACCCAATTACCAAACATATACCCAGACAAAATAATTAAAGCATCACCTTCTGGATTACCAAACTGGGTAACTTCTAACACAGAGCACCTTCATCACAATTTTATTTTAGAGACGACAGAAAACCCAAGACTCTTGGATTTTCTGTGTTAACAAACGAATTGAAGCCAATTTTTACAAGAAACTTTGATTAACCAAGAGTTTCCAGCAATACACAGATGTGTCATCCAATTCAAGCACGGTCAGTGATTAAAATGGACAAGAAATTGGAAATCGCATGTTCAGTTTCTGCCCTCTGATTAAATCCTGGAGGAGTTAATCAGAGGTTTTTATAGATTTACAACCAAGGTTCTTTAACCTTATTAATACCTACCTTATCTTCACCAGAAACCAATAGGGTTGCGTATTTATCGAGATCCAATACTTCACCTAAGGCATCAAAGGTTTTTAAATTTTGATAAACGGCCACTTCTGGAATAACGTAACGCGCCGCCATAGCAAAACGGGTGTCTGTCTCAGATATGTTAGGGAACGAACCGTGTAAACACTTAGAAGTAAACACAAAGAATTGTCCGGCTTTAACTTCCATGGTTACCGCTTTACTTTCGTCCGGTTTCCAACTGCTATCGACCTTCAGATTTTCCCAACTGTAACCAAAGAATCCAGAATTATCATTAACGGCAACTTTTTCCTGATCGAAATTATTACCTTTAGATTCATCAAAGAACCAATTTTCTTTATGACTGCCCGGCATAAACTTCATACAGCCGTTTTCTAGGGTAGCATCGGTCATGGCGATCCAAACGGTTACAACCCAGTATTTTTCACCTTCCAATAAATGTTCAGGTGGGGTGAGTTTAGGTTGATTTTCGAACTCGAAAAAACGCTTGGCTTGATGCCATTCAGTACCGCCGTCACCGGGATATTTAGGAAACCACTCGGTGCGCCAGCAAAGCAGATCATTACCCATAATGGAGGCGACCTTATCGACAATTACCGGTGATGTAACAATTTGTTGAAGCGACTTTAAATCTAAGTGACGATCGTAATTCAAACGTGAATTCTGGAAAACGCAGTCTTCCCGATACAATAACTCTTTGCGAATACGCTTATTCCACAACTCTTTCATTTGCTCAGAGTCGAACAAGGTAAACGGACCAATAAAACCTTGCTTATCGAAGGTTTCTAATTGTTCATCGGTGAGTGAATAGATGCTTTTGTTTCTAGACATGGATCAGGCTCTCAACATGGTCGGTGAGTTGATTTAGACTGGATTTTTCGGATAACAACACTGACGGATCAAGGTCAATATCCAAATTTTTGCGGATACTTTCTGTAAGCACAAAAATACCTACCGAATTGCCACCAAGATCCAAATACTGAGCGTCGGCATCTCCGGGCATATCCATATTGAGTGATTTCCAATATAATGTTGCTAATTCAGCGTGCATTTTTATCCCTCCAATTGCTTTAATAAGCAGGCTTTAAAATTTTTACGGTCAAGTTTTCCGGTGGAAAGCGTCTTTATGTCTGAAAAATCTATTTCGATGATCGATTCCGGCACTGCATACACGGGTAATGTTTTTGAAATGTCGGATTTAATGGATTTAATTTCTATTTTTTTATCGCTGCTTACACCAGCAACTAAAGAATCAAAACCATTTTTTTGTCGAACCAAGGCTATGGCATAGGCGCCCGCTGGCATTGATTTGAGAACCGCTGCTTCAACTTCTTGAAGAGAAACTCGGTTACCGCGAATTTTAACCAGATCGTCTTTTCGACCGGTAAACCACAATCGGCCCTGCTCATCTCTATAGCCAAAATCGCCGGTGTAATACGCCTTAGAGCCATCTTCGAAAATTTTTAATTGCTCGGTTTGCTCAGTACCCAAATACCCGTCCATAAGCTGCTGGCCAGCAATAATAATTTGACCTTCAATACGCGGCTCTTGAATCTTAGATCCGTGCTCATCGATCAACTGAATATCAACGTGTTTGAGTGAATTACCCAACGGCATAAATCCAGTATCGGTATCAAAGGGCTGATCAAATTTAAAGAAAGTTGTGTTGTTGGTATTCTCGGTTGGGCCATAGAATTGGCAGAACTTAGCCTGTGGAAAAATTCCAGCAATGGTTTTTAACACACTGACCGGACAGCCTTCACCGCCGTAGTAGACTCGGGTCAATTTTGGTAATTCCTGCGGCTTACCCTGATAGATCAATCCCATCATTTTTAAAATGGTAGAAATCGCTAGGAATTCTGTAATGTCGTCCGATTTTAATAGCGTCATGATTTGCTGAGGCAGAAGCCCCGAGTCGGCAATAACGATGTTAAAACCACGAGCGAACTGCACCAAGAAATCCAATTGGAAAACGTCAAAATGGATGGGACACAAACTAAGCCAGGTGCCTGCGCGCTCGTTCATGACTCCTAGCATTGAATCAACGTAATGCGCCAGAGCCAACAAACCAACCATAACACCCTTGGGCTCTCCGGTGCTTCCAGAGGTAAAAATAATATTACCGTCGTATTGGGTATTTATTTTGTTTACTGATAAATACGCGTGTTGAAATGTCACCGGACTCTTTGCAAGTAAATCTGCGCACGATGAAGATTCATTGTTAGCGGTTAAGTCTGCACCAAATTCTGGTGTACACACACAAAGAATTGGATTAACTCGATTAAAGACACTGAGTTTTCTAGCAGTCGGCAGAGTTGTATCAATAAAACAGAAACCCAATCCTAACTTTATGCAAGCCATCAACAAGGTTACCGATTCCACCGACTTAGGCAGATCAGAAAAAACAACGCCCTTGGCTGGCAAGATGGAATCGAGTGTTTCTGCTAAGCGATCGACATTTTCGAAAAAATCGCGATAGGCTACCGGAGATTCACCCGCGTTTTTGATATAAATATCGTCTCGATTACGATATGCGCTTATTTGTTGGTATAGGTTCATAATACACCGCGCGGTTGTTAATGCCGCAAAAATTGAAAATTAAATAAACGGTTTAATTGTTTGAAGATCTACTTAAGACCTATGACAAGGTTGCATTCCATAGATCTTCAAACTGAATATCGTTAATTGCCGGTATTTTTTCAAAATTAATAGCAACACCACTACTGCCTTCTAGTTGAGACACAAACAACATTGTTTCAATAGAATTAAGATCAAAATCGGCAGTCGATAATTTATAATCGAGAGTATCTACGCTTTTGCCAATCGTACTCAGCGAAGTACCAATGGCCATTAAGAAACTTTCTTTATTCAGCACGATTTATCCACCTATTCAAAAATTTCATAACCCGAAACAACGTACCAATCTTCAATACTGTATTGGGTTACCAGTCCATTTAGGTAATACGGATCGTTATCCACAAAATTTTGCACATCGTCTTTGCTACCCGCGAATATGATCAAACCGTCTGTTATAGGATCACCACTTGCTCCACCTGCCTTGGCAACTCCGTTTTTGCAGGCGGTGCCAATATGAAGTAAATGTTGATCACGAAATGGCATCCTTTTATTTACAAAGTCTTCACAAAAGGAATATTTGAGTAATTGTAGGGTGACAATTTTAGGGTTAATAACAGGCGCTTGACTCATGTAGGGTAACTCATATTTTTTAAAATATTTAACAAAGACGATGTACTAAAATTTATAAATCTACTTCAAGAACCTTAGCTCGGTATTCTTCTTGTTCGCGATTTAATCCGTGCTCAGGTGTCGTTAATACAAACACATCGCGAAAACTGGGTTCATCTGGGTGTTTTTTCTCGATGGGTGTTGCGCAATGGAGAAAATATCGATCGCAGTGGGAAATTAAACCACCTTCCGGAACCACCTCAGAAACGACTTCTTCATCCTTGATCCAGTATTTAGTTTTACCCGACTCATCCTCGATGTTGTGTCTGCGAACAATATAAACGCCTGTCCAATCGGTACCGTCTTTATGTCTACCCTCAGGCGTTGGATTACCAGAATCGGTGGTGCGAATTTGATGTACAGAGAAGCTTTTTACCTCAAACGGAATTTGTTCAAGCCAGCATTTAATCATGGTGTCAAACGCTTCCGTTTGTAATAACGAGATAGGTACGTCGGCATAAATTCGATCGATACCGCCGTAAGAATCTATGTCGTTCACATAGGTAGGTTGGTACAGGGCAACCTTCGGTAACAATTTGTAACCCTCTTCGGTAATTTCAACGCGGGATGTCGTTCTGTAACGCGACCCCTTATCGTAATAATTATCGTAGGGTACAAAATCAAAAGATCGTTGTAATTGTGATATATCCAACTCTGGAAAATGTATATCCAGTGTTAGCTCGTCTTTGTAAAAGAATTTAGTATGACCATCTTTTTCAATACGCTGTAACATAGGTGACCCACTTTTTATCAGACTCTGGCAGATAGCCGGTTGTTAAACTTTTATAACATTGAATGATTTCGTCGAAGGCTTGATTATGACCTATTAATTGTTGGCCTCCGATTTGATCGACCACTCGAATTTCTGAAGCTGTACTTGTTAATGCACAAGCAACGACTTTATTTAATTCGTCTTTATGAACCGATCGGTAATTAACCGAAATAGCCATTTCTTTTAACAGTTCGATGGCCGTTTTACGGGTAATACCTGGTAAACAATATTCATCACTGGGCGTTACATATTCGCCATTATTTAATTTAAAGATAATGTTGTGCGCACTGGTTTCAGTAACAAAACCTTGATCATCAAACATCATTACCTCATTAAAACCTGCGGATTTTTTCCCCAAAGCCATGTACGAATCAAAATAATTACGAGATATTTTTTTGTTGATAGTCTTTGTATCTCTTACAATATCGGAGACTTCGATATTCAAGGGTTGTTTTTTTGGCATCGTCGAAAAAGGCGTAGCCATAATGACCATCTGCACCGCAGGCGGCGACGAAAGGCTCATAATGCCTTCACCAAAGAACGCTATGGGTCGAATATACAGATCTCGATCGCGACACTTAGCTACCAAATCAATCGTCAAAGATAATAATGCCTGCCGATTTATGTGCTCTGAGTTCAAATTTAAATAATTACAACTCATTAAGAAGCGATCAATGTGTTCTTCTAACCGAAAAATCCCAGCAATAGAATCTTTGTTGGTGGCGTAAGAACGAATACCTTCAAAGGCACATACCGAATAATTCAGAGAAAATAATCCAGGTGCATAACTGGGCGAAACTTCACCTTGATACTTACCGTTGTAAACATACTGAGTTTTATCCGATTGCAGCTGAGGCATAAATTTCGTGTTCATATATGACCTCCCTTATTGACCAATTCAAACAAATCCAATCCGGATTGTATTTTTGCCAATACGTCGTCTTCAATGTATTTAATGTCTTGGGCTCTTGACAAAACTTTTTCAACATCGTTAATTCCAACGCAAATAACACCGTTTGCATCGCCAACAATTAAATCGTTTTGTGCAATCCAATGACCGGAAAAAAGACAGCCCGAGCCACGGCTCTCGACCTTCATGCATCCTTGGGAGTCCATAACCGCAAGGTTCGAATACCAAACCGGGATAGAAAGTCTTTTTATCTCTTCGTAATCGCGCACGGCACCAAATAGAATGGCGGCTTGGTATCGTCTTTTTTCAATAAACGTCAGACTCATACCACCAGCCAGTACATATTCGTCGGAAATTTCGCGGCAGCCGGCGACATAAACCTTCTGTGTACCGTCATCTTTTATATCTGCGACAAACGCGCCGACGTCCTGCCAGGTAGAAGGCGACGGTTTAATAATTTCTGAACCTTTTCGTGTTGGCCCCCACATTACCGTGTCGGCATAACCCCAGAATTTTTCACCGTGTGTATAACGCAATTGTTTCGATAAATATCGACAGGGAACACCAACGTGATCGCAAGCATCAGCGATGTTAGCCGTGCTTAATCCGTCTAAAAGCGCTGCCACAGACATGTTTTAATGTCTCCGCTCGAAAATAGCCCAACCCATACTTACCGGACCATAACTGTGTTTGACTTCTAAATTATTGGTTTTCGCGGCAGCAAGTGTTGTTACACAGGCGTCGTAGTTTCCTAATGCGCATTGTTTAGCTGCGTCTGCGTTGCTATTAACCAATTCTACATTGGAGTAAAAAGGTTGAATTAATTCCACCGGTGCCGGGTGAGAGCAGGCTCTATCACCATCCCTTGCCACGCCAATTACCATGGCGTCGGTAGGTTTCATAAACACGCCGGTCATTTTAATCGACGTTAAATTTTGGAAAACAATATCGTTTAATTTTGGATATACGATGCACAAAATCACTTTATCAACTTCTTCGTTTTTTAACGCTTCTATTGATAATTCTGGCGTATCGTACAAAGCCACATCCCCTTCGAAGTTGTTTTCTTTTAAATAAAAATACGATGCCATTTCGGAATTAGTATCTTGTGGACCCAATGTTCCTATCCGCATAGAAGAAGCCTCAAAAATTAAATACAGGAATTAAGTTAATCAGATACTGAAAACAACAGAACCATTTTAAAAACCGTCGTGCGCCAAATTCAGCTACTGCTCACGGCGTTAGCTAGGCATTCATTTTAAGCACAAAAAATCTCTCCCCAAAATCCCCTGTTTTTAACATTGCAACATTTTCTGCTTTTTATTTTCAGGATTTTTAATGCTTACAATTAACTTATTTTATTGTTTGAATTTACTTATATAAATTTTTTGAACAACTCACCTATATTTAATTTTTCAACAACATAGAAATATATTTGGCGTGAAAAACATCTCATAGAAATATCTTAACTACTGCTACTTTGGAGATTTTTGCTTTTAATTGGTGTTATATTTTACAATTTGAAAAATTATTACAGCTTGATATATTTGTATTTACCGGCACTAAAAATTCGACAAATCTCGTAACTCTCTAATTAATCAAAACCACTTATTATTGAATCCTAACGTGAACATTTTATTTATATCTTTTCGAAATTAATTGAATATCGGAAAAATCTTTAATTAGGAAATGCGGAATAAAAAACGCCGAAAATGTGAAAATGTGAAAATGTGAAAATGTGAAAATGTGAAAATGTGAAAATGTGAAAATGTGAAAATGTGAAAATGTGAAATATCTTGATTATTCCTCAACAACTCAATCAAATAAAAAACTAAGAAATACTAAAACTTAAAATACCATCATCAATTTTTCTTAGTTTTAATCATTCACTATCATTAATAATAAAGGAAACTCTGATTAACCCAGAATTTCCGGTGGCACAAGGATGTGTCACCAACTTCAAGAACGGTAAGTAATTAAAATTGTGAAGAAATTGAAAATCGCATTTTCAATTTCTGTACTCTGATTAAATCATGGATGAGTTAATCAGAGATTCCTAAATAGAATATTCTTACGCTCTTAAATCCCCGATATTACCCAGAGCCATCTACCGTTTTAAATTGGAATACTTATGAAATAAAAATATTTATACATTGAAAATAATTGGTAAAAATAAATACTTTCAACCATTCTTTGCACGCAATTAACGCTCTAAGTATTCTCTATCCGGAAACAAAAAAATACCCATCCCGACTAACACTATAGTTTATACCTCGTATATCCCTTATCGATTATAATTCTGTCGATTTTGTCTATTTTACGTTTGCCCCCCTTAATAACGTACCTTGGGCTTGTTTTTAAGAATTTGGAAATGCACTGATTAAGAAGAGTTATGCTTATGGAACTAGGCAGTTTATTAACCCGGATTTTAGCGGTTTTTTTGATATACCTCGGTTTCGCACACACAACTGTGTTGGCATCAAACCTGGCGGACTATGGACGACTACCCACCAATCGCTCTATGTCAATCTCTCCCGACGGCTCGTTAGTCGCCTGGATCAGAGAGGCCAAAGGCACAACTAACCTCGTTGTAGTGGATGTGCAAACATTAAAACCCGTACGTGTCGTTAATGTTGGTGATGGCGCCAAGTTGCGATCTCTTCAATTTGGCTCTAACCGCTATATCATCACGCGTTTTAGTGAAACCACACGGGTGCACTCTTACGTAGGCCGTTTCGAAAATTCTGCTGCCTATGCAATTGATATAAAAACCGGTGAAACGGTTTTATTACTCGATAAAACTCCCGGCTTGTATCCTGCCCAAGCATCTTTGGGTAATGTTATTGCGGTAAATTCAAAGGAAGAAGTTGCCTACATGGCCGCTTATGACGATTCTTCTAACGCTCGTTATAACATCTATCGTGTTAATTTACGCAACGGCAAGGGTAAGCTGCACAAAAAAGGCAACGCCTCTACATTTGCTTGGCACATGAACAAAAATGGCGAAGTACTAGCTCGCGAAGATTTTGACGATAAAAATAATATTTATACAGTAAATGCGTACACAAGTGGCAATAATACAAAAGAAATTTATCGACACGAGACCGATATCGTTAGCTTAGATATTGTCGGTATTTCTGCAAATAATAATGAGCTGTATATATTAAGTCATGATGATAACTTTATCGAAGCGCTTTCTATTCTGCCCTTAAAAGATGGCGTAGAAACAGACCCTATTTTCCAAACCAGCAACAGCAATATTACGCAGATAATTACCTTTAAAAACGAATTGGTTGGTGTGCGTTATTCAGGCGTTCGCCCTAGTTATCAGTTTTTATCTGAACATACGCAGGCTGCGATGGATCGTGTAATAGCGACATTTCCAGAGCAGTCGGTTTTTCTGTTGGATATTGACGAATCCGGCAATACCTTTGTGCTCTCGGTATCGGGCAGCAATTCACCGGATGATTTGTATTTATTTGATACGCAAAATATAAAGCTTAAAAAACTGGGTAGTCGCTATGAGTCTATCTCGGCGAATTCGGTCGCTGATGTTTCGAGCTTTGCGTACAAAGCACAAGACGGAACCGAACTAAACGCTATTGCTACGTGGCCCTTAGGTTCTTCTCCCGAAGACAGAAAAAACCTACCTACACTTATATTCCCCCACGGCGGTCCGGCTAGTTACAGTTCCATTCAATTTGATTGGTGGGCGCAATATTTTGCGAGCCTTGGTTATTTGGTTATAGAACCGAACTTTAGAGGATCTTCTGGATTTGGCAGAGCCTTTACCGAAGCAGGCAGAGGTAAATGGGGTAGAGAAATGCAGACCGATGTTACCGATGCGTTCGATTACCTTGTGGGTTTAAACATTGCCAACCCGAATAAAACCTGCATTATGGGTGCGTCTTATGGTGGCTATGTTGCGCTCTTAGCCGGTGGTATTACACCCGATAAATTCAGTTGTGTTATTGCCGTTAACGGCGTTACGGATCTTCCTAAAATGCTTACCCAAGAGCGTCGCGAATCGGGCAGTGACAGTTGGGAGCTGGATTACTGGCGAGGCATTATTGGCGATAACGAATTCAATAAAGTCGATTTCGAGAACATTTCACCCATTACACATGCGAAAGCGTTTAAAGCGCCGACTTTGATTATCTACAGTAAAGACGACACGGTAGTTTCACCAACGCAATCGCGGGATATGATTTCAAAATTAAAATCTGCCGATAAAAATATACACTCGGCGGTTTTATCGGGTGAAGATCATTGGCTTTCGGTAAGCGATACGAGACAGCAAATGCTTACCGAAATTGATGGATTTCTAAAAACCTACAATCCCATCAATTAAATGATGAAGCGAAAAAAAGCGGCCCAAGGCCGCTTTTTTATTATTGGCAACTGCCAGCTTGGAAATAACCAGGACTCGGTTCGGATACAACCACATTATTTGGCCAGGCAACGGCATAACCCAGTTGCTCGCCAGAACCAACCGTACAGACCAACACACCACTGTTACAGTAAGCGGCTCTGCCTGCGACAAGGTGATCGTAATTACTGCTCACGAATTCTTGGCAATCAAAGGTAGGCTGGCTACTAACCACCACGGTGCGCGTTTGTGTATCTTGGCTACCGTCGGAGAAATCCACCGAGTAGCTGATGGTGTAGGTGCCTGCGGTACAGGTATCAAACTGATTGCCAGAAACGGCTACCAAATTGGTGACATCACCCAACGTTGCATCGGTTGCGCTAAAGCCGGGTTCATCGTAAAGGTCACAGGCTCCCAGCTCAACTTGGCTTGGCGAATTCAATGTTAATGAGTTAACGCCTACCGGAGGCTCTCTGCCAACACGGCGATTATTCGCAAATAAGAACGCGGTTAAATGAGCAGGATAATTAATGGACGTGTTATCCATATAAGTACTTACTCCAGAACCACCTCCAGCGGGCCATGCGTGCGCTAACCCCTGCACAATAACCTTAGAAACACGTTCACCATTTGCGTCGCTGTGTGTGGTTTCAACACCGTCGAGAGATATTCCGGGAATAACTTCGCTACCACTGTCGGCGGTTGCCCCGTAAACACTGGCAAAGCCGTTTGCGTTTACGTCAGCGTAGCCGGGCGCAGCAATAAAATCACTACTACCCCAAACAATAGACATAATTTGGGTATCTAAGAATGAGCTGTTCGAACCCGCTAAAGATAAGCACGTATTACGCATTTCTTGAGCGGTGGTTGCCACAAAAGACGCTTCAGAGGATGAAGTTCCCACAGCAGGTCCCGCGGAATTACCTAATCCGGCAAACACATCTGGCGCAAGACAAGCCATAACATTGACCATACCGCCGCCGGATGATAATCCCGAAAAATAGACTTGGTCGGAATCGATGTTTAATGCACTTCGGGATTTTAAGGTAGAGACTAACGATAAAATATTATCGTTGTGGCGATTGGTGCGCGTATGGTTTGAATCGTAATAGTCCCAACAACCAAAAATTAATACGCCACCGTTGGGTGCATTGGGCACAGCCACGACCATGCCGTATTCTTCTGCGGTGGCTTCCCAGTTACTTTGATCACGGAATTCGGTATTAGTAGCCCCCTGTTGGGTACAACCTCCGGTGGAAATCATCAATGCGCGCTTGCCATTAAGTACCGGCGCACTTGAAGGTGTGTAAATAGAAACGGGCATTTGCGCGATGGTTTCTGTGGTCCAACTTCCGGCAAAAGCCATTTGTGAGACCGCAACAGCCACGGCACCTAACGCCAAGGTAGGTAGTAATTTTTTCATAGCATTCTCTCAGTAAACAGAAATAATGCTTTAAGATTTAATTTTATTATTAGTTAGATACTGCTACTTTCCATTTCTACATTGAATCTCAAAGCGACAGGTTTGGATTAAAAAATCACAAACGATTTGGAGAGGTGTAAATTTTATTATTGTATTATGCTGAAAAAAGGTACAAAAACTCACGTTATTTGTGAGCTTTCGGCAACACAAAAATGTGTCACCGATGTTAATTATTGTTTTGCAATTAATTCACTAAAACATAAACCAGAATGATTTCGATAAAAATTAAAGGAAACTTTGATTAATCCAGAGTTTCCTAAAAATGGTCTAAAAAATTAGACATTACATTTTCTATTTCTGATTCTACCCTCTGATCACATTAGTTATGAGTTGATCAGAGGATTTCAACGGTAAATTATAACGCTTTAGATAAGGTTGATTGAAAGCATAAATCGCGAAAGAAGTCATCTAACGCCGCTATAGATTCAAGTTCATTAAGCATGGGCGTATGACCCCGCTGTTTTATTTCACAATATTGCATGCAGTGATGTTTGTTACGCATTTTATTCACGCATTGTATATCCAATATATCGGAGTGCGCGCCGCGAATGACCAAAAGCGGTACATCTAGCATATTGTCAAATTGCGGCCATAAATCAGCTTGTTTTGGCGAATCGTCTTTATCACTAATCCATTGCGCTATTTTTATATCGTAAGCAAAAGTTATCTCGCCAGACTCGCTTTCATTCATTAAGCCTTTGGTAAAGCTTAACCACTGGGCATCGGTCATGCCGGGTAATTCCGAACCATGTACCGATCTTACGCTTGCCACTGCGTCTGCCCAGCTGTGAAATACTGAAGCTTTGCCAACATAACTTTTTATGCGATCAACACCAATGGGATTTATTTCTGGGCCAATATCATTTAACACAATGCCTTTTATTAAACCTGGCGCCAAGTTGGACAAAATCATTGAGACTAACCCACCCAATGAAGTACCCACTAAGATCACGTCGTTTATATTAAGGTAATGTATTAATTGTAGAATATCTTGTGCGTAGGTTAATGGATTATAGTTTATAACATTATCGTCGTATTGAGATTTGCCGCGACCTCTAAGGTCAACAGCAATAACTCGATATTCGGTGCTGAAATAACCACAAAAGTCCAAATAGTCTTTAGAATTACGAGTTAGCCCAGGAATACATATTATGGTTTGTCGAGCACTGACATTATAATCGCGCGCATATAATTTCAAGCCATCGTTACTGGTGTAATCGATATCAATACATTTTTTCATAACAGTTCCAAGTCGACACAACACTCTGCTCTTACATTTTCGACAAGACATACCAACAATGGTGTATTTACACGAGCAATATGGTTGCGGTATTTATAGTTGTTTTTATACATTCGGCATGCGATGCATTTGCCAAAAATTAAATCACGTAAAGTGTGCTTTAAAGACCAAAAATAATAATTATTTACCGCTGAAAAAAGTCAGGAATATTTGCAAGATCAACTAATTTCAACCAGACGAACAATAATACAAATTCAATGAAAAAAACCGCGGTCAAAAAAGGGGGATATTAACCCCCCAAGCACACCTCTCAAACCGATTGCAATGACTAAGTAATTACAAACGGTAGTTTACGTTTAAAGATACCGTTCTTGGATTTCCGTAGTAACCGATAATTGAGTTTTCTAAACCTAAACCAATAAAGTTGTAACCGCCAACACGATACTCTTCATCACTCAAGTTTTTACCGTGTAGACCAACCGACCAATGGTCATCGTTACTGTTCCAGACGATACTGGCATCCCAAAGGTTGTAACCTTTTTGGTCAACCAAAGATTCTACCTGCGGGAAAATACGTGTGGCACTGCGGTATGAGGTTCCTAAATTTAAACTTAAAGTACCTGAAGTATCTAAATCGTGGAAATAATTTAACGCTAAATACGTTGTCCACTCTGGCGTAAACGAGAATTCCCAAAAATCGGATACATCTACAGGACCATCGGGACCTTCGGTAATCACTTCGGTAAATTCTGCGTTGGTGTAACCCGCAGAGCCAATTAAGCTCAACCCACCGTAAATTTGTGCGGTAACTTCTAACTCACCACCGTTAACGCGCGCTTTACCGGCGTTAACCACCTCACTCACAAAGGTGTCGCCTGAAGAGGTTGCCGACTGTACGGTGGTTTGCAGATCATCGTAATCGGTGTAGTAGGCTGCGGCGTTAACACGTAAACGTCCATCAAAGAATTCTGACTTCACGCCAACTTCATAGGTATCAACAATTTCTGGGTCGTAACCATTTACGGTGTCTGGGTTTAGACGAGCGTTACCTCGCATGTCGAAACCACCACTTTTAAAGCCGTGACTGTATGACACGTAACCCAAAATATTGTCATTGAAATGGTAATCTACGCTTAATCGTGGCGAGAATTCATTCCAGGTATCGTCATTACTGTAATCGGTGTTAATTCCGAGAATAAATAAGTCGGCACCGCCTAAACGCTCTGAACGACCATCGGCAAATAATGTTGCGTTATAAACGGTAGCGTCTTTTTGATCGACCGTGTAGCGCGCACCGAGAGTTACCGATAGATTATCGCTCACGTCGTAGGTTAAATGAGTGTAGGCTGCGTAGCTGGTGGTATCGACAGAACCTGCTGTAATCGCATCAAAATTACCAACAACGTTAGAGCCGTCACCGAATAAATCTGGATTATCAAAAGCGCCTAGCAATACATCGAAGGCGCCAGATGCGGTACCGTCGTAGTAATAAAGTCCACCAACCAAATGCAGACGATCGGTATCGTAATTTATTTGAAATTCTTGAGTAAATTGATCGTCATCATATTCTGCGGGAACGTGTAACGACGCAAAAGAAGTATTATCGAAATCGATATTGGTTTGGGTTTCGCCTTCGCGATAACCGGTAATAGATTTTAAGGTAACACTATCACTTACATCCCACTCAACGGTTACCGAAGCACCCGAGCTTTCGACGTTATTATCGGTATCTAAATCAGCGAAACTATCGTACACGCTACTTGGAATGGGTTCGTCGGGTACGAGTAAACTTGGTGTTAGACGAGATCCGCCTTTTGCGTTTGAATCATCATCGGTAAAGTCTGCGGCAACTCGAATTAAGACAGTTTCGCTCGGTGTAATTTCAACGCTAACACGCCCGGCAAGAATATCTTTATTGTAATTTTCATCGCCATTTAATAAGAATTCACCAAAACCATCGCGTTTTAAGCTTGCCAAACTGGCACCAACAATTACGCGATCATCAATTAAAGGCAGCTGACCGGCAATAACAATATCGCGCTGATCGTAACTACCAATGGTGCTGCTTACGCTAAATTCAGGATCACCGGTTAATCGTTTGGTGACGTATTTAACGGCACCACCGATGGTGTTTTTACCGTAGAGAGTTCCTTGAGGACCACGCAACACTTCAATTCGCTCAACGTCGTAAACGTCTAACACACCGGCTTGAGGACGGGCGAAATAAATATCGTCAACATAAAGTCCTACACCGGGCTCAAAACCCCACAATGGATCTTCTTGCCCAACGCCGCGAATAAACGCAGTTAAGGTTGAGTTAGTACCGCGGCTGGTTTGCAAGGTTGTGTTGGGAGAGACTTTTTGCAGTTCGGTGATATCCAAAATACCGGTTTTTTCGAGCACGTTAGAATCAAACGCCGTTACCGATACAGGAACGTCTTGTATAGATTGTTCACGTTTTTGCGCCGTTACCACAACCTCTTCTAAAATCGATTGCGCATTAACGGGCATTGCTAACAAAGAGATATGTGCACCAATAGCAGCAGCAATAGATAACGGCAATAGTTTTTTTGATTTGCGAGCGATTGCTGTAGTTGGCTCAGGATTTGAGGTAATGATTGTCATAGCTGTACCTATTTATTATTAGTGTTTTGGGTAAGCCAATAAAGATACGATCTGTATAAACAGACTTTGTTGGGTGCGAATAAAAATGCAATCAACAATGATAATTTAGGGAAATATATCGGTCTGTTTTATCTTTTTGGCTTTAATGCCATTAGAGAGTTTTAGTGCAACTGAATATTATTATTAAAATGTAAACCAGTTTTTAGATATTTAGCGTAGAGAGATCTTTGTTTTTATTATTAATGCATCAACTGAATTAAACGATGAGTTATTGAGACCAAAGATGCTAATGAAGCCTTGGAGTCGAACTTTAAGAATCTATCTTTAAGAATCCGACTTTAAGAATCTAACTCACCGCTTAATTTCATCGTTTGTTGAATTGATTTTAAGGTTATTCAACAAACGATGAAAAATCAAGTATCACTTACTAATTTTTTTTCGGATTTTAATTCTGGGCTTTTGTAACGAACCCACACTAAACCTGTGCAGCCAAAACCAAGCGCTACAAATATCGCAATGGTTGCCGATACCGCGGGGTTTTGCACGCCCAAGAACAGATTAAGAATTAAATGCAGACTCAAGCCTAAAACTGCCGGGATACCTACCACCCAAATGGGAAGTTTATCTTTAACTAAAACCCCAAATAAGATGGGAACAGCCGAGGCAGCGGCCAAGCCGTAAACGCCTTTTTGGGCGAATAAACCAATCAACGCAGGTGGATTCCACGCGAGCGCGGCAGAGAAAACACCGACACCAATCAATACGTAACGTGACATCTGCAAACCGTGATTTTGGTTACCGGTAATCGGCATAACAATGTCTTTTACGACCATAGCAGAGAGCGATACCAAGATACCGTCAAGTGTACTCATACCCGCTGCAAGCAAGGTAATAAACACAAAGGTCAGCAGATATTTACCGCCAGCGGATTCAGAAAACTCCGCTAATAAATATTCGCGCACCACCAGGTCTTGTCGTTCAATTTCTAAGCCAGAGAGGCGGGCGTAAAAACCTATGGCAAGCATCAGAGAGAAACAAAATCCTACAACAACCGTGGTACCAATAAATTTCTTAATATCACGCTCGTTCTTAAGATAGAGCACTTTCGTCAAAATATGCGGTTGCAGCATTAACGCAAAGGTAATAATAAAACCGCTAACAAAGACCGAGAAGAAACTAAAATAGAGGTCGCTGTCTGGATTGTATATCGCGCTAAAATTGTCACCCACCGACCTTAGTGAAGCCATGATTCCGCCATCGAAATAGTGGAAACCATCAACAAATAAAGCGAGGGCAATAATTAACATCATAATGCCTTGCAATGTATTCGTATAAGCGTGGGCGTAGGTACCCCCCATAAGTACATAAGAGAATACAAATACCAAGATTATGATCAATGCGACTTTTTGATCAACCGGGAATAATCCCGTCATCAAATAGCTACAGCCCACTAAGATTAATACCACGAAAGTAACCGAAAGCAGGTTAATAAACGCGAAAAATAAACTCAGCTTTCTGTTTTGAAAACGGTGGTAAATCCAGTCGGGTATCGTCAACGCATTATTACTGGCACCCAATCGCAGAAAGCCGCGACTGAGCACAACAAATGCAGTCAAAATACCCAGCGACGCCGCTACACCATAATGTAAGAATGCCGATACACCATGAATATAAACAAAGCCGGGATTGATCACAAAGGTAGCGGTTGATGCGACAGATGCAGCAAGGGTAATACCCACTAAATAGGGGCTCATATCCTTGTTACCGATCGAAAAACCTTGAATATCTCGGGTTCGGCGCATACCGATCCAAGACAGTGCATAAATTACAACAACGTAAAAACCACAGAGAAGGTACTTAAAAATCTCAGGAGTCATTATTATTATCACCTAGTTGATTTTTTTTACACTATATTCAACACTTGTTGAATAGGCAAGCGAAAAACATAAAACCTGATAAATTTCGCTTTTAGACACCTCGATAAGGAAACGCCTGATGACTGAACTGGCAACGCAAAACAATAAAGAAATCAATAAAAAAGAACGGATTCTTGACTCGGCAGAAGCGCTATTTGCGCAACATGGCTACGACGGCGTTACCATTCGCCAGATTGCAAAACTGGCCGAAGTTGACGTTGCACTGGCCAATTACCACTTCGGTAAAAAACTCGACCTCTTCCACGCCGTATTTGATCGCCGCGCACAACAGCTCAGCGACCAGCGCCACAAACTCTTAGCGGCCCAACAGTCGTCCATGCAAACTCTAGAACAGGTGATTGAGGCGTTCTTAATGCCATTGAAAATGGCTCAGCAAACCGAAGATCCGGGTTGGCGTAATTACTTGGCATTGCTTGCCTACGTAATGACATCTCCAGTGTGGAATAAAATTATGATGAGCAAATTCTTCGATAAACGCGTTGTCGAATTTATTGCAGCCTTGAAGGATATTTTTCCAAATGCCAGCGAAGACAAAATTCACTGGTGTTATCACTACATGTCGGGCGCACTGGCGTTAACTCTCGCACAAACTGGCCGCATCGATAGAATATCCAACGGTAAATGCCAATCCACCGATTTTGATACCGCCTATGAATTGATGGTGCCATTTATGGCCGCGGCTTTTAGAAAAGTATGTGATTAAATTTTTACGCCGACCTAACTGGTCGGCATAAAATTACACAATTATAAAAAAAACTCATATATCTCGATTTCGGATAATAAGTGCAACGTATATAAAAAGCTCGGATTAACCCGGAGCTTTCATCACATTAAAATGCATCGCCCATCTCAAGAACTCTAAGTAATTGAAATGGTGAATCGTATGTTTAATTTCATTAATCTGATTAATTCACTAATAAATTAATCAGACGTTTCTATAAATTGTTAAAAAAACCATTAAATACACGCGCGAACCACGCCACCATCCACTCTGAGTGCCGCACCCGTTGTTGCCGATGCCAGCGGACTGCAAACATAGGTCACCATGTTGGCAACTTCTTCTGTGGAGGCAAAACGTTTTATTAACGAACTGGGACGAACCGATTTAAAAAATTCTTCTTCGAAGGCTTCGAATGAAGCACCGCCGCTGATTTTTTTCACAAAGTCATCAACACCGTCGGAGTGGGTTGGCCCAGGTAAAATGGAATTTACGGTTACACCGGTTCCGGCGGCGTACTCGGCAAGACCGCGTGAAATTGCCAGTTGTGCTGTTTTGGTCATACCGTAGTGGATCATTTCAACCGGAATTTGTACCGCGCTTTCGCTACTGATAAAAATAATTCGCCCCCAATTTTCTGCCATCATCTGATCTATGTATAAACGACTTAAACGCACACCGCTTAATACATTCACCTCAAAAAAATGACGCCATTGTTCGTCGTCTATTTCGGTAAATGTTTTCGGCTCAAATATCGCCATGTTATTTACCAAAATATCCAATTTGGGAAATTCTTTTTTAAGTCTTTCTGCATAGGTCGCGTTCGCCATGTCTCCGGCAAAGCCTTTTAATTCGGCAGTGGGGTTTTCTTGTGTAATTTTTTCAATGGCAGCGGTAACAGATTGTTCACTTCGGCCATTGATAATAACCTTTGCCCCTTCTTTAGCTAGGGACTTAGCCGTGGCAAATCCAATACCTTTGGTTGAACCAGTAATGAGTGCTAGCTTTCCCGATAATTTAAGATCCATAAATAACTCCAAATAAAATAAAAATTCAAAATATTTGATAGGGCTTTAGAGTCTGGTTCCTTCAACTAAGACGATGAACAACAGCAGTTATTTCGGTTAGAAATCGAATATTAAATCTCTATAATAACTCACATATTTAAAGCCAAAATTCATTTCAAAAATTCAGAGCTAAATTAAAATGAGCAAACGCATTTTGTTTTTATCCGGTTCAACCCGAAAAGATTCTTACAATACTTTACTTGCCAAAGCCGCTTGTAAAATTGCTTCGCAAAAAGGTATCGATGCTGAATTTATCGATCTTGCTGAATACCCAATGCCTCTTTTTAACCAAGACATTGAAGCAGAATCGGGCGCACCAGAAACTGCAAAATTATTGAAAGAACATTTCAGAAATGCAGACGGTTTTTTTATTGCCTCGCCCGAATACAACTCAACCATTACACCCATTTTAAAGAACACCATTGATTGGCTATCTCGCCCCTACGAAAAAGACGAACCACGCTTGGTATGTTTTGATAATAAGGCTGCGGCTATTTGTGCAACTTCACCGGGTGGTTTAGGCGGTCTTCGCGCTTTAGATCCACTCCGTTTGTTGCTTTCGCACATTAATGTGAACGTTGTTGGTCAACAGCTGGCGATCCCAAGTGCTCATGAAGCCTTCGATGCAAATGGTGATTTAAAATCTGAAATGCACAACGCCATTATGAGCAGCATTATTGATACACTTACTCGCATTGCTTAAGTGACAGGCATTAAAGACCGAGTGGCCTCGACGTGCAACTCGGTTTTGCAAATCGACAAATAATCGCTTTGTCTTTGCGATTTTTATTGACCGTAGAACAGTAAATAAAAGTCGCTAACATAATTGAATTAAGGAAACTCTGGTTAATCCCGAGTTTCCGGTGACACAAGGATGTGTCGCCAATTTCAAGAACGGTGAGTGATTGAAATTGTGAAGAAATTGGAAATCGCATTTTCAATTTCTCCCCTCTGATTAATTCATGGATGAGTTAACCAGAGATTGCTTAAGATGGCTCTTATTTTTTACTGCAAAGCAGTCTTAAATTAATGATATAAAAAAAGCCGCATTAAGCGGCTTTTTTTGTTTAAGCAACAACTTCAACAGAGCAGGTTTGATGACTGGAGGCTTGGTTAACACACACCAAAATGGCATTTAATGTTGCACTAATGGTGTCTTGATCTTGGCTAATGCCGTTGTAACGCTCGCCGTCGATTTTCACCTGTAAATACGCGGCGGCGGTTGCATCGGTACCCGAACCAACCGCATGTTGGTCGTAATGAACAATCTCAATATTAAGATCAAGGGCTTTTTCTAAGGCATTACAAAACGCCGACAAGGCACCCTCACCTTTACCCTTAATACTTAGCTCTTCGCCGTTCTCGGTTTTGATGGTTGCCTGAATCGCTTCAAGGTCGTTAGCACGATCTAACGAATAACTCTGCAAGCGATAGACATTTGCAGAAGCCATAAACGACTCTTTGGTAATTTCCCAAATTTGCGCAGGGCTAACTTCTTTGGCTGAAGTTTCGGCAAAACGCTGTACCGCTCGACTGGCTTCAATCTGCATCCAACGAGGCAAAGACAAACCGTAATCTTGCTCAAGTACGTAGGCAACACCGCCTTTACCAGACTGGCTGTTAACACGAATAATGGATTGATAATCGCGGCCAATATCACGTGGATCAATTGGCAAGTAAGCGACATCCCATGGTTCGTTAGGATCTTGCTGCGCTAAGCACTTGCGAATGGCGTCTTGGTGACTGCCCGAAAACGCGGTGTAGACCAATTCACCCACCCAAGGATGACGTGGATGCACTTCGATTTGCGTACATTCGGCAACAACGCGCACAACTTCATCCGCGTTAGAAAGATCTAACTCTGGGTCGATACCTTGGCTGTATAAATTCATCGCCATGGTGATAATGTCCATATTACCGGTGCGCTCGCCATTGCCCATCAAGGTACCTTCAACTCGATCGGCACCCGCAAGTAAGGCAAGCTCGGCGGCGGCGACACCACAACCACGATCGTTGTGAGTATGAACACTGACAATAATCGAATCACGACGGTTAATTTTGTCGCAGAAAGTTTCGATCTGGTCGGCGAATACGTTAGGTGTCGCACATTCTACGGTTGCCGGTAAATTGAAAATGGCTTTGTTGTTAGGAGTTGGCTCCCAAACATCAATAACGGCGTTACAAATTTCTACGGCAAAGTCCACTTCAGTGCTAGAGAAGCTCTCTGGCGAGTATTCAAAGGTCCACTCGCAATCTGTGTGCAACGCGGCCTTGTCTTTAATTTTGCGCGCGCCTTTTTGAGCAATTTCAATGATGCCTTCTTTGCTCAAAGAGAATACTTTTTCACGCTGTACGGGCGATGTGGAGTTATAGACATGCACTACCGCGCGCTTGGCGCCTTCTAAGGCTTGGAAGGTGCGATCGATCAATTCATCGCGCGCCTGCACCAACACCTGAATGGTGACGTCTTCTGGAATTTGGTTTTCTTCAATCAACCAACGACAAAAATCGTAGTCGTGCTGCGATGCCGATGGGAAGCCGATTTCAATTTGCTTAAAACCAACTTTCACCAACAATTTCCAGAGACGCTGTTTTTGCGCCACGGTCATAGGTTCAATCAGCGCCTGATTACCGTCACGCAGGTCAACCGCACACCAAATAGGTGCCGACTCGATTTGCTTGGATGGCCAAACACGATCGGGTTTGTTTAACACAGGAAAACGACGATATTTTTGATGATTGAACATAGTTGTGTTCTCAGCAATAGACTTTAAAAACGCATTGAATACGGACGAATATAACAAAAGGACAACCTTCTAAAGATTTTTAGGTCATAGAAGGCCGTCCAATGATCTTTTGACTAGCTTAGCAACCTTTTGGGTCGCTTTTTACCATCAAATGGGTTTTATAAGAGCCTTGTGGGCTCGGGTTACTGGTTTTGGTTAACACAGCTTCCTTTCGATGAAGCTATTGTAGCTAACTAAAAAGGGCTTTTTGTGCTAAATTTACAGAAATATTCTTACTTTTAAGCAACAACTCACTACGAATATTAAAAATATTAGCTAATTATAGCCGTACAACTTCGACACAATTACGATCGAACAAGATCCACCTCAGTTAGTCATGTTTTGGAGATCCCTATGATCAAGCTCGACCGTACCGACCGACGTATTCTCAGCGAAATCCAGAAAAACGGCAGCCTCAGTAATCTAGAACTGGCTGAAAAGATAGGCCTGTCGCCGTCGCCGTGCTCCAGACGAGTGAAGGCGCTAAAAGACGCGGGAATCATCGGCCAGACCGTTACTCTTCTCAGACCCAAACCCCTGGGGCTAACACTTACGGCCCTGATTCACATCAGCATGGACAGACATACACCCGAGCGATTCGAATACTTCGAGTCTGAGGTTGCTAACTTTCCGGAAGTACAAGAGTGCTACTTAATCACCGGCCAAGCCGCCGATTACGTATTGAAGGTGATTGTGAAGGATATGGAAGCTTACCAGCAGTTTTTGTTGGAAAAGATCACTCGACTCACCGGTGTCACCGGCGTTCAGTCGAGCTTTGTTATGAAAAAAGCCAAAGACTCTACGGAATTGCCTATTGATGTTTAAACGCTAGAAACTATTGATGTTTAAACCCAAAAAGATATTGATGCTTAAACTATCTATCTACAACTATCAGCGTGCTGCGTGGCTTCGGACTAGCTGTATGACTTCGGACAAAAAGGTACCCAAAGGAACCTCTGATTAATTCATTCGTGATTTAATCAGAGAACAGAAATTACCGAATAGGATTGTGCATCGCCATGCGAAGCTGCAACTGATCTGTTGTCAGCTTCACCGATAACACAACCGCTGAGACTAAAAATATTCCGGCAATAACCAGCATCGACCAAGATAGATGCATATAAAGACCAACCGCCAAACCCATCAATACCAACAGATAAGAAGTTGCCGCGCACCACAGACCGCGAGAATGACTGTAAAACTCGGTGCGATTGGCAAGAATAGGACGCTCAATAAACCAAAATAAGAAAGCCGCCATCGTGTAACTCATCACCACCGCAGCTAAATTTTCAAGTGTTTGATTTTCAAGATTGAGCTTTTTGAAAACCGCACCAAAAAAAACCGCACCCAACCAATGATTCAAATACAACGGATACGACATTCCACCAAGCAATGTACCCAGAGTATGTTTTTTACCGGGAATTGCTAAAAACAACACCAGTGAAATTGCGGCAAAGGGCGCAAACACCGCGTAATTATCGAAGACAAATAAGCCTGTCACAGCAGCCATACAGACCAACAAGCTGATGAGTCTAAATTCCCAACGAATAACCCATTCCATTCGGCGAGAAAAAAAGATCGCCGCGAGCACACCCAAAGTAATTGCACCATAGGCTCCAGCAGCAATTAACAACCCTGCCAATAACGCCCATACCAATACACGATAACGAAACTGAAAGACCAGAATAAAAATCAGCGGTGCGATTAAATAGAATTGTTCTTCGGCGTTTACGCTCCAAAAGTGATTACCTGCACCACCCAACGGCATGCAATTAATGCATTCGCTGATTTGCGGTGGTCCAAATAAGTTATAAACCCAGGTAATTTTAAAGAAAATAAACTCTAACCATTTTTGATCGACCGTGTCTTTGAATAAACTGGCAATAATTAATAGACACAACGCAATGTAATAAGGCACCCAAATGCGGGTTACGCGCGCGAAATAAAATTTCGGCAAGTCTTTGCTTTGGGTATTTAACAAAATGCCGCCAATCAACCAACCGCTCAAGGCAAAGAAAACATCGACAGCAAATTTAGCCCCAATACCCCAAGTAATTATGTCGTAATGAAAAAGCATCACGACGCTCGCCAGAACAATTCTTAAATAATCGAAATAAGGAAAATACGTATTTTTACTCATGCTTAACCCAATTTTCCTTTAAATGTAAATTTGTCATACACTTGGTAACAAATACAACAATCCCTGTATCTGCATACGCACGAAAATACGTGGTTTTAAAAAACGCCATAATTGTGCACAGAATTCTAATACAACACTTTTACCGGCGTACAAACGCCAATGTAAAAAGAAAAATAAACTTGGCAAATGTGAATTTAATAACAATCGATGTGTTAAATAGATCGATTAAAACCACAAAAAGGTGGCTCTAGTTTAAGAATGGCTACACGTTGGAATTATTAGATGGTGGTTAATTAGCATTAATTACGCCATTAACCTTTTAGCATTTAAATCGATAACGATAATGCGATGCAGTCTAAAACAAAAAGATAAAAAATTCAGCCCCTGCGTTAAGTTAACCTACATTCAAAATATGCGTTAGAGCTTTTTCTTTGATGTTCTCTGATTGAATGTCATAACCGATTCCGAACAAATTTGCAGAACCCATTGAGTTTATCGAATGTTCAGTCGGTTAATCGAAAAATATATTCAAGGCATAGCGGGCGTAACCACGCTAAAAATAGATCATTCAAAAATTTGAAAAGCTTCACAAAAAAAACAATCGCATTTTTATACGGTTATAAAAAATCAGATTATTTATAACCTTGACAACCTATAAAACAAGACAAAGCTAATTTAGCCAGCCGGATAAATGTCTTTTTAAACGAAGAATTTAATTAAAAATATAGGAAACTCTGATTAACTTGGAATTTCTTGCAACATAAGAAGGTGTCGCCAATTTCCAGAACGGTAAGTGATTGAAATTGTGAAGAAATTGGAAATCGCATTGTCAATTTCCGCCGTCTGATTAAATCGAGGATGAGTTAATCAGCGGTTCCTATATTGTGCGCTAAGTACTGCGACGAAGTATTTTTGAACGATCAATAAAAAATATCAAAAGTACTTTGAATGAATTATTAAGCAGAGGCTAAATTATTTACGCTTATACAAATAATACAATAATCGAATAACTTGAAAGGCTAGGGGGAAATTATCCAGTCGCAGAGGAATTGTGTGCAATTTAATGGTGATAGATGGGGAAAAAGATTTTGAATAAAAAACCAAAATTAACAAAATGACTCTGGCCACCGATTTCTTCATAAGAAGATACGGCAACCAGAGTTGGCAAACCCCGTTATTCTTTTACTTGGAAATGTTCGGGGTCCATGTAGCTGAGTCGCATGGTGATTTCACCGACCTTGTTCAGCTCCATAAAAAGCATCATCACGTTCAATTGGCCTTTTACTCGAATGCCCGCAGGAATATCGAATAACACCACGCCATCTTCGTTAGAGCGGATGTTTAGATTTTGTTTAGATCGCAGTCTTGGCGCCACTTTTTTGAGTAGCTGATCCACCGACGCTCGAAATACTTCTAAGTTAAAACCTGGGCCAACGTACTCTTTGGCGCTAAGGGTAAGGTTTAATTTTAACTTAAGCCGACCACCAACCGTGATATCGCCCAAAAAGACTTTTTCGCCTTGTTTTAAGCGCTTAAATAATTCTTTAGCGCGCAACTTTGGTGCTTTAGAAATGGCGCGCAGTAAAATACCGCAGCCCAAATCCAATACCTTTGGCAGCTCGACTTTAAACTGGGTTTCTTGACCAGAGTTAGGAGTAATTACCGACGATTGACGAATACCGGGAAATTCACTTTCTGGGTGTTCTGGCTTAAGTTCTTGTTCAATTGTGTTCTCAGCAACTTCGACGGATTCTTGTGCGTCTAGATCATTGCCTGCAACTGAAGTGTTCTCGGTTTCTGGGTTGTTTTCAAAATCGGCCATTTACTTAGTATATCTCTGTAACAAAGTTAAAATCCTTTCAGACGTGTATTTGCCGTCATAAACAAATACACGCCATCCTCGCATCAACCGTTACTGGGCGCGCTCTTCTAAAACCGCTACCGCTGGTAAGGTTTTGCCTTCAACATACTCCAAAAACGCACCGCCACCGGTTGAGATGTAGGATACTTTTTCGGTGATGTCGTATTTATCAACCGCTGCTAAGGTGTCACCACCGCCAGCAATTGAGAATCCTGTGCTGTCTGCAATGGCCAAAGAAATTGCTTTTGTACCTTCGCCAAACTGATCAAATTCAAAAACGCCCACAGGGCCATTCCAAATAATGGTCTTGGCATTTTTTAGCATGTCAGCCAAAGTTTTAGCAGTCTCTGGGCCAATATCAAAAATCATATCGTCGTCGCTAACATCGGCAGCGGCTTTTAATTCGGCTTGGGCAGATTCAGAAAACTCTTTACCCACCACAACATCGATCGGTAACGGAATGCTGCATTTTTCCATTAAAGCTTTCGCCTTTGGAATCAAATCATCTTCGCACAGTGATTTACCCACAGGGAAACCTGCCGCTGCTAAGAATGTATTAGCGATACCGCCACCCACAATTAGCTGATCCACCTTGTCAGACAGAGTTTCAAGCACTTCTAACTTGGTAGACACTTTTGAACCGCCCACAATCGCCAATAACGGACGTTCTGGATTCGCCAAGGCTTTTTCTAACGCATCAAGCTCGGCCTTTAACAGTGGGCCTGCGCAGGCAATTGGCGCAAACTTGGCAACACCGTGCGTTGATGCTTGGGCACGGTGAGCGGTACCAAAAGCGTCCATAACAAATACATCACACAAAGCGGCATAATCTTTCGATAACGCTTCTTCGTCTTTTTTCTCGCCTTTGTTGAAGCGAACATTTTCTAATAAAACGACTCCGCCTTCGGCAACATCAAATTCTTCGCGAAAATCTTTAATCACCGGAATTTCAATGCCAAGTAAATCGGAGATATAACGCGCAACCGGTGCCATAGAGAATTCTTCGTCATATTCACCTTCGGTTGGACGACCTAGGTGAGACATAACGATAACTTTTGCTCCGGCTTTAATAGCGTGCTCAATAGTCGGTAGCGATGCGCGAATTCGAGCATCCGAAGTTACCACGCCATCTTTGACTGGTACGTTCAAGTCTTCGCGAATTAATACGCGTTTTCCTTTTAAATCTAAATCCGTCATGGATAGTACAGTCATGGGTTTTCTCCTACTTAATTAAATGCCGTTGGAAATTTTAATATTATCGATATGGGTACTACAGAACTTTTATTGAGCAAATTATCGCGATAAGCACGGCCAAAACCAATCACTCAAAATCGTCTGTCACAATAGCGCTTTTCTATTTAGCGTTTTCTTATTTAGGTTCGAGCAAGCATGGAGCCTGCGGCAACCAACATGGCGCCTGCTGCCGAGCGATACATGTATTTTTGTGCTTTTGGATTTACCAAGAATTTGCGCACCGCCAGTGCACCCAGCACGAAACTACCACCAACAACAATCAAGATCATTATGGTTGCCGGTACCAAGCCGTAGGCCCAAGCGCTGAAACTCACGGCTTGAACATCAATAACCACCGGTAGCAATGCCAAATAAAAAGCGATGGTTTTGGGGTTGCTTAACGTAATGGCAAATCCCGAAGCCGCCGCAGAGAGCAATTCTTTGTTATCAACAACCTTTGCCTGCAGAACACCATGTTCGGCGGTCCAAAATTTCCACGCCAAAAAGGCCAAATAGAGCGCCGCAAGAATTTTAATAACAATAAAAACCTGGCCGAAATTCTGAGCGATAACCGCTAGGCCAAATACTGCCAAAGATAGATAAAAAAGATCGCCCAAAATCAAGCCGCTTAACATGGCAAAACCCGATTTGGCGCCGTTGGCAACACTGCGTGCAACCAAGGCTGTCATACCCGGCCCCGGAATCGCAGCGGCAATACCCAACGCTACGGTGTAAGCAATTAGCTGTGAAAATTCGATCATAGAAACCTCTTTGTTTACTCAACCGTAAACTTACTATAAATACACAGAACTCACGTTGGATTTATCGATTTGATCGGTACCTTTACCTCAAACTTGTACCTCAAACCTCAAGTTCGACCAGTTACCACAGGCTCGACCAGTAGGCGGCAACATCAATCATGCGATTCGCGTAACCCCACTCGTTATCAAACCAGGTGTGCAAGGCTAATTGCCGATTGCCAACCACACGAGTTTGGCTGGCATCAACAATCACCGAGCGACAATCATGGTTAAAGTCGCAGGATGCCACCGGCTCTTCGGTATAGCCCATGATAGACCCGTAATGATTGACCGATGCCGACTTTAAGGAATCATTCACCTGCTCAACGGTTACCGCTGAGCTTAGATTCAATGCAAAATCAATCGCCGAGACGTTTACCGTAGGCACGCGCATTGCCAAACTTTGAAAACGCCCTTCGAACTCCGGCATTAAGCGCTCAATACCCAAATGCAGACCGGTATCGACCGGGATAATAGAGTTAAACGCCGAGCGCGTTTTGCGCAGATCGGTATTGTGGTAAGCGTCGATCACCGGCTGATCGTGCATGGCCGAGTGCACAGTCCACGTAATACCGGTTTCTATACCAAAAGCTTTGTGAATTGTCTCGATCACCGGAATGACACAGTTGGTCGAGCAAGACCCGCTAGAAATAATCGTTTCTGCACCCGTAAGCGCCTGATGATTAAAACCAAATACTACTGTCGCATCAATCTCGGCCGTGGCTGGATGTGAAAACAGCAAATGCTTCGCACCAGCATTGATGTGGCACTGAGCAGTATCGCGATCGGAATAGCTACCGCTGCACTCTAAAAGCAAATCAATATTTAAGGATTGCCATGGCAGCTTGGCAGGATCGGATTCGTGTAACAACAGAATAGATTGGCCATCAACGAGTAAATTTTGACCATCAACAGAAACCTCCGCCGGAAACAGCCCGTGCGTGGAGTCGTATTTGGTGAGATGAGCAATAGTCTGAGCGTCGGCTAATTCGTTGATAGCGACAATTTGAAACTGGGAAGACAACGGTATGGACGAGTCAGACGTGCGAGCTGGATGCTGGCGCTCGAACAGGGCGCGCAATACGCAACGCCCAATTCGGCCATAACCATTGATAGCAACTCGTATGGTCACTTAGTTCGCCAAGACGCCTTCAACAGCGGCGACAACTTTCTCGGTGGTAAAGCCGAAGTATGCCATCAAGGCGTCGCCCGGTGCTGATTCACCGAAGGTTTCCATACCAACAACCGCGCCATCAAGACCCACGTATTTAAACCAGAAGTCTTTGTGCAGAGCTTCAACGGCAACGCGAGCGCGCAAAGCCGCAGGTAAAACGGATTCTTTATAGGCTTTGTCTTGTGCTTCATACACTTCAGGACACGGCATAGAAACCACATTAACCGCCACACCTTTTGCCGCCAAAGCATCGGCAGCAGAGACCGCAAGGCCCACTTCCGAACCGGTAGCAATCAAAATAGCTTGTGGGTTTTCCACCGCCTTGATGATGTAACCGCCGCGCGCGGCATTGGCAAGCTGCTCTTCAGTACGTGGCATTGGCTGTAACCCCTGACGAGAAAACACCATTGCCGTTGGACCATCACGACGCTCAATCGCGGATTTCCACGCAATCGCAGATTCAACCGCGTCACACGGGCGCCAAGTGTGCAGATTTGGCGTGCTGCGCATGGAGGTCAATTGCTCAACCGGCTGATGGGTTGGGCCATCTTCGCCCAAACCAATCGAATCGTGGGTGTAAACAAAAATGCTTTGCTGCTTCATAAGCGCAGCCATACGCACAGCGTTACGGGCGTATTCCATAAACATTAAGAAGGTAGCGCCGTAGTTAACAAAACCGCCGTGCAGGGCAATACCGTTCATCATGGCGCTCATACCAAATTCGCGCACACCGTAATAAATGTAGTTACCGTCACTGTCTTTGGCATCAACACCCTTAGCGCCAGACCACAAAGTCAGGTTAGAACCCGCCAAGTCTGCTGAGCCGCCCAGTAATTCTGGCAACAAAGCACCGTAGGCTTCGATGGCGTTTTGAGATGCTTTACGTGAAGCAATTTTTTCGGATTTCTCTTGGCATTCAACAATGTACTGCTGAGCTTTTTCGGAGAAGTCTTCTGGCAATTCTTGTTTGATCACACGACGCTCGAACTCAGCGGCTAATTCTGGGTAAGCCGCTTGGTAGGCTTCAAACTTTTCTTGCCAAGCCGATTGTGCTTTAGCACCGGCTTTGTGTGCGTTCCAACCATCGTAAACAGACGCCGGAATATCAAAGGCTTCGTGTTCCCAATTTAAGGTTTTACGAACAAGCGCCACTTCGTCGGCACCTAATGGCGCACCGTGACAATCTTCTTTACCTTGTTTGTTGGGTGAACCAAAACCAATCACGGTTTTACAACAAATAATAGAAGGCTTGTTGGTTTCGGCGCGGGCGCTTTCAACCGCCGCTTTAATAGCGTTGGCGTCATGACCATCAACGCCCGGCACAACGTGCCAGCCGTATGCTTCAAAGCGCTTTGGCGTATCGTCGGTAAACCAGCCTTCTACCTCACCATCAATAGAGATGCCGTTGTCGTCATAGAAAACAACCAACTTACCTAAACCTAAAGTACCCGCTAACGAACACACCTCGTGAGAGATACCTTCCATCAAACAGCCATCGCCTAAGAAAACGTAGGTGTAGTGATCTACAATCTCGTGACCGTCGCGGTTAAACTGGCCTGCCAACACCTTCTCGGCGACTGCCATACCAACAGCGTTGGCAATACCTTGGCCTAGTGGACCGGTGGTGGTTTCAACGCCCGGCGCATAACCGTATTCAGGATGGCCCGGAGTTTTTGAGTGCAATTGACGGAAGTTCTTTAGATCATCAATCGAAAGATCGTAACCGGTCAAATGCAGAAGAGAATAGATCAACATAGAACCGTGGCCGTTAGAAAGCACAAAACGGTCACGGTTGGCCCAGTTAGGGTCAGCAGGGTTATGCACCAAATAGTCATTCCACAAGACTTCGGCAATATCGGCCATACCCATTGGGGCACCTGGGTGACCAGAGTTGGCTTTTTGGACGGCGTCCATACTTAAAACGCGAATCGCATTGGCTAGTTCTGTGCGGGAAGACATGGGCTCTTGGCTCCTGTTGAATAACTGATCGTCGATACAAAATCGACCTGATTTCGAGCGGGCGCCATTTTCGCTTAGCTGAGCTTGCAGGTAAACCGCAAATTTGGAAAAGTGCACGATATATGCTTCAAAACTTAAAGAAACAACCAAAAAACGCAACTTGGTTAGTACTACAAGACCAACTTCTTTTCGCTGACCCAGCCCAACGCCCAAGATTCCTGTGTGTGAAGCGCACACGATAAACCTTGATGGCAACACAACCGTTTAATGATCATTGCTAGAGAGTCGGGAAGTGACGGATCAGCTCCTACCTTCTAAATAGCGTGAAGCCACTCAAACACTTAAGAATAGAAACAGCTTACACACACTTAGCCATGGCTTTTAAACTTGAGCCCACAAACTCAACGCTCGATTGAGAACCCACAATCGCCAAATTATGCAAGTCTTCAAATATTAGGCAAACCAGATTAAATTGAAAGGGTTAAACAATTGACGGACAAGCGCAGTGAAAAAACGCCGATAAAATTCGACGTCAGAGAAAACAAGCTCAATAGCTTAAATTGGAAAAAGCATCCTAAAAATGAGGCACATTAGATATAAGCTAAAAAAGTAAACAATTCCACATCCCATGCTTTAAAAATCGAGGCTTAAAATTTAATGGATAATAAAGATTTAAAGGAAAAACTAGAAGAAGCCAAAAGTCGGCTTAAGAAATTCAAAAAAAATTCAACAGTAAGCCAACAAGAAGAACCCGACAACTTAGTCAGCGGGAATTTAGATGAGTTAGAATTACGAAGAAGAGAGAAAAATAACGATGAATAAAAAAGTAATATTAAACAGCAAATTAGCCAGCGAACTAGAATCTGCAAAAAAGAAATTGGAAAACGTTGATCTAGAGAAAATCAGACAAAACAACAAAAGAGCTTCAGCGGCCAGAAACTCTTCGACTAAACCTAACAACAAATCCATTTATTAATAAGCTTGCAAGCCAAATTACTCATAAATCTTTCTGATGCTCTCCGAACAAAAATCATGATCTGAAATAACTAATAAACTTTAACTTCTTCAAATATCAGCCCTTTAAAATTGTTAATTTCGTAAACTCTTTTAAATTCCTTGGTGCAATAGCTGTATACAAGAAGATCTGTATCGCTTTTAAACACAGCGGCATCGTCAAGAGCCTCTTCCTTAAAAGTTACATTGTCCAGCCCAAGGTGAACACCTGAGTCAATAACATCGACGGCCTTGCCTTTATTAATACCTTCTTCTGGAATAACCAGCAAAGTATTAAACACATAATATTTTACGCTGCTCACACAAATAGGTAGAAATTCTCCAGATTTTTCCAACAAGTCTCTAAAAACATTGTACGCAACTTCATTTAACACTAAGTTACCAGTAGACCAAGTACAAACATCCGGCACAGTCCCAGCAGGATCACCTTCGTAATTCTTGCTAGCAAAAAAAGTAGCATTCGGAGTGACCCAATCAGCTACCTTCGGTTTTGCTAAATATCTGGGCGAATATTCAGGCATCTTGTCCCAGAGCTCATCATTTTGTAGCAGAAGAGAGTATGTATTCTGGTAGTCGTGCAGTAACTTGTAGGTCATAACTTACGATTCTTTTTTAGCCAGTCATAGTATTCCACTCCGTCAATTTCTTCTTGGAGTTTCATTTCCGGTCTGATATTACCTTGCAGAAGCTGAGCCCTGACGGTATTCAGAAACGCTCTAACTTGACCGGGCCTGTTCATAACCGACAAAGTGCGCTCTATCCAGTCATAATATAATTGACGGTGAATTCTATTATGTGCTTCCCAATTTGCACCAGGCCTTGATTACCCATCCCATCGTAAGTGTTTTCCAAGCTTTTCCGATGAGTGTATTTCCTTAGCCAGCTTGCCAGATTTCATTCTCAAACCAGTTTCTATGTAAGACTGCAATTTAGCTTGAGCTTTATGTCTGGCAGCCTTCGCATATTTATCTTCTATGCGTTTAAATACTTTGTGATCTGCGTCCGAGTGACTTTCTAAGATAAACTTGTGCAAAACGGTATTCTTTTTGATGTTTAGCATCTTAATGAATCCCCTTTAATTATTTCTCAGAGCATTTCGAGAGAAAGTATAAAAGCCTTGAAAATTCTCGATCATGCATCGATACGAGTATCTATGAGAAGACCATCAAGTTTAATTAAAACCAAATAGATTTTCAGCCAATTAGATATCAAGACACTGCAATTAATTAATAAAAGCCACCATTTCAAGCAACAAAAGGTTGTTAAATTAAAACTCAAAAAATGTTCAAATCACAAATCTATCCACCAGATTCTGTATTTTTTATAAAACAGTTAACCATCTTCACCGATCATATTTAATAGTGTTTGTAATAATTTAGGAAAAGTTTTAAATCCATCCGAGGCGAGAAAGTGCCCTGCATTATCAATAGGATATATCTCTGACTATAACGCTTCTGCCAGTTGTTTTGTTAATGCATATGGAACAATGGGATCTTGAGGTGATCCGAACACAACGCGCTTCGGCACCATATGTATAATTTTTTTAAAGTTAATTGGATTGAAAACAAAGCCATTCAGTTGCGGCAGTTCTGGTAGAGGAGATGCGAAGCCAGAGACAATTACCAAGCCTCCAATCATGGAATTATCCATATTCCTATCTTCTAAATAAGTTAATAATGATACGGTACCTAGACTATGAGTTACGACAAAAGTATTGTCATTTAGCGTATCAATATTTTCTGACATTGCATTGTGCCAGTTTATTGGATCGGGAGAAGAAGAATCAGGCAAAGCCAGCACCTTTACTGCTATTGCGCGTTTTTCAAGTTCATCTTTAAGCCATGGAAACCAATGGTCTTGAGGGGTAGCCATAAACCCATGAATAATAAATACATTAACTTTACTCATTTTCGGACTCTCACCAGAGGCATAGGATGTAGCTGTTAAACAGAGAAATGAAACAGCTAATAACCATCGCAACACTAATATTCTCTTAGCTTTATTAACCATGGATATGCTCATTAGAACCTTTCTTTCGCCGATGAATTTGTGCTAGCTTAAACCCTGACAGTAGTGTCAAGGTCAAGCATGAGGAGAAAGTATTTTGCGAATTGGAGAATTATCCGTAAAAACAGGCGTTAGCCAACGAATGCTGCGTTACTACGAACAAGAAGGATTAATAACACCGAAACGATCCAGTAAAGGATATCGCTTCTATACCAATAGTTCGGTTACGTTGGTGCGTCATATTCGTAATCTAAATGAAGCGGGTATGAAGCTTAATAATATTAAAAGCCTTCTGCCTTGTATTTCAGGCGAAGAAAGTAAGCCTCAGTTTGTGGGCTGCCCAGAAGTAAAGGCTACCTTGCAGAAAGAATTAAAAAACTTAGATATAAAATTAAAAGAACTAAGCCATAGCCGTAACGCAGTAGCTGGCTTCTTACTGGATTTACTTCCAGAACATGGAGAAAATTCTTAGACTGACACTGAACAGTATGCAGGCAATCCAATCGGCGCGATAAAAAAGTCAGCGTGCTGCTCAAGCAATTGGATTTTTGACATCTGCAAATGTTGCGCTCATAACCTTACCGAATTTTTAGAAGCATAACGAAGACTCTTCAAGCCGGAGCACTCTGCGCAGAGGTCTATTTCCTGCGCAGCAAAGATGAATTACTTGGTTTTGTTATGCTACTTATTTGGCACGGGTTTTACGCCAAATTACCCGCACAAAATACAACAAGGGCAATATGATTACGATCCACGGTAAAAGGTAAGCCAACGCTATAATTGCCTGTGATATACCTTCAGAAAAATTTTCACCAAATTCTGACAATGAATCTGATATCGGCCTTAAAAAAGATACATACGAGAGCGTTTGCAAAGATATATGAACTATATCCATTTGAGTGCGTTGCAAAAGCTTTGCTTTTTCGCCTACTGCGTATTCAATATCTGATTGTACCTGCGAGAGCTCCTGAGTAACTTTTATTAAAGATTCAATATCATTCCCAGATTTCTTCTCTAGCTCAATTAATCTCGCCTGATATTGGCGGAGCATTTCAAGGCGCTTATCACCATCGACTATAGAATCTTGAAGATCTTCGACATCGGTAACTCTACTGGAAACATTACCATTCTTTGAGGCGACACCTAGGAGAGGATTAACCCCTTCAGGGAGTATTCTTATTCGAATATTGCCATAGGAATAATCTCCAGTATTTAAACTTGAGTGCAAAATGGTACATTTATTTTTTTCATCTTCGGAACAAAAAGAAATTATTTCATTAAAAACGTCTTCAATTCCTTCTTCACGAAGCTCAACAGAAACGCTGTGTTCATAAGCAAGATATTCTGTTCTCGCTCTCTGCTTTGATTCAATTAAAGCTTCGTTATTAACACTGATCGAAGCCGCATTATCGGAAGACTCACTTGAGCAGCTAAGAACACTAAATAGCATCAATCCATAAAACAAATACTGACTATAATTCATATGCTCGATCTTCTTTTAAATAGAAAGCCCCGCTTATGGAGCAAATTTTTTGATGGCGACTTTTGTGTGTGTTTTTGCACAAAAGATGACAGCGGGAATTTGTCCGTTACAGCCGCTGGTTATGCCTGCACTCCAAGAGATTTCCTATGATGCTGAACAACATACTGCCAATGAACACCTTCATACTCGTCCATTGTTAACTCAGAGAAAATTCTTGCTTTGAATCCTTTAATAGTAACAACCTCAATAAGTCCGATAATTTGAGACTCTGATCGCTCATCACTAAAATATGCGGTTATTTTGCATGGCATATTTTCAGGATGGTGCTTAAAGAAATGCCCCAAAGAGAAACTACCAGTAGGAAACGACTTACATATCGTCAGATGGTTAATTTCAGCAAATGCTTCGTTTTCCAGTTTAGCGTCTAGATTATCTATTCTAAGCCTCTCAATCTCTTGATTAACTATTTCAGCATCATGATCTGGGTAGAGACACACAAAATATAGGTCTTCGTCGATGACAAATGAGAGCTTCAATTCTGTAGTATCATTCCAGCTACGTAACAAGTCAAAAAAAGCGCGTGCATACTCAAGATTATTGAACACTATGATGAATTCGTCATCTTATGGATAAATAGCTATTGCATTCTGCCATTTGAAACCATTCATTACCCATTTGCTTGCATCATACGGAACCCTCAACGTCTGAAAATTAATTTGATTGAAGTAATAAAATATGACTTTTTCGAACAGGATATTGAGAAAAAAGCAAAAACACAGAAATAGCCAATGCTATCTACCAAGGAAAAGAAACAACACTTATCAAAACTCCGAAAACGGAGAAACCTCTCATGGCCCACTTGGTTCGGTTTTTCCGAGCGTCATCAATCAATATACGAGGAATACCTTTTCCCATCTAGTCTTAGGAAATACGGTATTATATTTACTCATATACATCTCCCATAAACACAAAACCAAGCTCCGCAGTGAGGACAGATGCTACATCGATTATGCCTTTTTTCTATTTGCCAAAACTATAAGAAACAACGAAAGCAATGAGCTTACGAAAAAACCCAGCAGAACATAAGTAAAAATGTAGGGTGCATTCTCCATTCGCTGCGATTCATGCAAATATGGAAACGATAATTTATTATAGGAGTATAAATAAATTCCAAAGTTTAATGATAGCGTAAAGAGAACTAATAATGAATTAACTAGTAGTTTTTTCATTTTATCTCCCAGAACCATATTTCCTTACTTTTGTTGAGGTCAGACACAACCCCAAAAAGCTCATAAATTGATCGCATAAACATACCGCTGCCAGTAATTTCATTTTTGTTCCATAGATCAATATGATCTCCACTACGATTGTCGAAGGTTTCTCTACCTCTCTGCCAATAATCTTTAAAAAAAATAACCCCGGTTTTACCTTTAAGTGCGGTTTGAAAAGAGCCAGGCGCAACCTTAACCATTTTTGACATTCCTATTGGGGTTCGGCTTTTTAGGCCGTTTGCTAGCTCCTCGGCCAAAAGGATGTGCTTCTTGCCTGAATGAGACCAACAGCGATTTGCTTTGATAAGACTAAGATCTATACCTGACTTTATAAAACATTCGCTAAGCATTATTGCACAATAGTCACTAAATGGATCATTACTATCTTTTTGCTTGTTTGTACATCTCGCCTTTATATTCTCTTTTTTAGGAAAGTTTTTCCATAATGTTTCAAAGTTCATATACTCTTATTCCTTTTTTCGGATTTTTTATAACGCTAAAAACACTGGCGCAGTGAAGTAGCTATTATGGTATCAGCCTAGCGCACCACAATAGCTGCGGAGCGTAACTGCGTCCACGTGCTTGCCTTTAAAACATCAATTGAGATCCCTCACGCGAATGAAAGGCCGACCAGTTTCCGCTGCTCGACGCACTTTTTTTGATAGAATAGACTGAAATGAATGCCTGCCCAATAATATTTCACTTAAATCTAAACCATCCATGCATATCAGACTTTTGCCGGTTCCAAATGCCTGGAGGCCATCTTCAGTAAAGCCGCTATTGCTAATAAATAATCCTCTAGACCACGAAGCCTTATCTTCTACCTTTGCATTAAAAGCTCTAAGATCAGAAGCATCAATTTGCTGATTCGTCCACTTGGCTTCTAGCAAATATGTTTCGCCCATCAATTCAAAACTTCCATCGATTTGCTCACCTACAAGACGGAAAGATGCTCGGCCAGACAAACCACAAACGTCGAATAGTTCCTTCAAGAATTTCTCAAATGCATAACCTCTTGGCTGTGGTTCAAGATTACTCACCTCCATCAGCTTGGCAAGTAACTGATTAGCTAAGAGTTCGTCCATTTTCTCATAGTGTGGAGTCTGCCAATTAGAAGCCTTTTGTTTTGCTGGCTTGCCACCAAGCTTTTCAATGAGCTGCCAAAATTCAGCGATATACTGAGGGTTCTCTTCTTTAGCTCCCCCTCGCTTCCTTTTAATTTCTCTGTATTCCCATAGCGCGTTAACAACTTTTAACGCTTCTTCTTTAGTAGCTTGTCTTAGATAACTTCGAAGACGCTTAGCTTTGCTGGTACCAACATCGCAATATTGGTCATTATCTATATCAATACTTAACTCATCTACAAAGAACTCGGAAAATGTTCTATTTGAGAAGTCTAAGACATACCCACCTCCCATCTCGAACACGTAATCAAGTAGATCGTAGTCCAGCTTTTTTAAGGGATTCTTATTCATTACTGCGTACTATTCATTTAGCCTAACGCTAAGCTAAGCGGCACAAAAAAGTTGTGGTAAAGTGAAGCGAGCCACAACTTTTTATGTCCGGCGTAGCCCCCTCAGGGTGAAGCGAATTTGAGCATTTTGTTAGTTATTTTTAGTAATTTCGTATTCTGGTCTACCAATAATGTCAATTTCAAGACCTTCAACCTGCAATTTGTGCAACCACATCGATTCCAACGTATCCGCCGCATTATCAAATTTTTCAGCCGTCTCAATAGAAGAATAAGAGATTATCGTTTTATTAGATTTTGGATAGAATGCGAAATGATTCGGAACATTTTCGGGCAGTTCGGTTATTTCTGAAACGGTTAACGGTTTGGCATGAGCTAGTGCATTTCTAAATTGCCCAATTCTTTTTATTGTTTGCCATGGTTCAGCAGAATAGTTGACATTCATTTTCATGAACTCAGAAATCAATGTTACTTTTCCAATAAATGACATTGACTCGAAATGAGTCCAATGAGGGAAAAGTTGACTTCCATAGAGATTACACAATGCCTCAACTCTAAATGCAGAGAATACCATAGACGGTAAAAGCCAACGGAAACGAAAACCGTCTTCCTCCTCTTTTGCTTTCATCAGTTGGTTAATCGCGATTGAACCTAAGAAGTGATGCTCAGAAATCATACGAGTAACTTTGACGGTTTTAGTCTTCTTTTCCATATCAAGCAATACCCATTTTTTCATGAAAATAGCCAACAATTTTATAGATGTCCTAACGGTGCTTTCTCCCACATTTGCCGTCACAGCCATATCTATCTCAAGTAAATTTTTCCAAACGCTATCTCGAAATCTTTACTTGGTCAATGTTTGTATCTATTTGGCATTTAATTCATCTTTTTTTAATTTCCACACCACTGAATATTAAAAATATCGCCAGTTAATTAATTGATCGTCATTTATTTTTAAGATGTTTTAGGAAAGCTATTTAGAAAATGGCGGGCTTTATGTGTTTTAGGAATTTCAATAAAATTAGAAAAGACTTTTAGAGTGCGGCAACTAAATATTCTGTTTATAAAATTAAACTGAATACCGATTAATTGAGAAGCTTTAGCGACACAAATCTGTGTCGCTAGTTTAAAGAGTGGTAGGTAATTGCAACTTAGAAGATTGTTGATTTATTTTCTAGCTTTTGCCCTCTGATTAATTTACAAGAAATTAATCAGAGGGTTTTAAAGCTATTTTTCAATGGTAAATCGTATTCTTTCAACAATAGGCCCGAAGGTATTAACGCCTTCGGTTTCTTTTGGTTGAAATTTCCATTTTTCTACGGCGCTTAGTGCCGATCCTTCAAAATAGCCTTTGGGTTCTGCGCGAATTACGGTAACCGATTCGGTGTAACCAACCGGTGAAACAAAATATTGTACGTCTACAAATCCTTCTATGCCGCGACTCAATGCATTTCGGGGATAAACCGGCGAGGCTGAAAGACGTTTTACCGGTGCACCGGTGTTAAAGTCGATACCAAACTCACCATCAATAATTGGTGGTGGCGGCAAAGTCACGAGAACATCAATGACTGAGGTGAGTGTAGTTGTAGGATTAATCGCTCGCTCAATAACCGGTGGCGGTGTTATTTCTTCGGGTGGTTTTGGTCGCGAGTATTTTTCTTCAACCGGAGGCGGAGTATCAAAAACCGCGACCACATGAACAGGGCCGCCTTCGTTTTCAATCGGTTTATCATTAAAGGCAACCAACCTCACCATTAACAATAGCAGCGCGCAGGTTAATATCACACCTGCAAACACAAATGCCAACCACTTTAAAAACTGTTCAAACATCCATGGAGCTACAGATACCATTTGCATAAATTCGCCTCAAAAAAAAGACATAGGAAGGCACCGGCATTAAAAACACCGAATAGAAAACAATAGAATTAAAAACAATAGAATTAAAAACAATAGAATTAAAAAGCTTTTAATTAAGCGAGCGACAGCTCAAGTAATAAAAATGCAACGAGCCAATTAATGAACCTTTGATTAACTCATCCATGATTTAATCAGAGGACAAAAATTGAAAATGCGATTTCCAATTTCTTCACAATTTCAATCACTTACCGTTCTTGAAATTGGCGACACTTCCTTGTGTCGCGAGAAACTCCAGGTTAGTCAGAGTTTCCTAGATACATTAAATATCAAAATAAAAACTTAGTTTTTTAAGACCGGAATCGGTTTTGTCAAACCAAAAATCGTCTAGTACAGCGAGTACAGAATTTTCAAACACGCCCATAGGATTTGCATCGGTAATGCGAGCGTTAAATACGTGTCCTTGCTCATCGATAAAAAACTCAACGCTTACCTCGCCAGACAGTGAATCAAATCTGGCCTGCTCTGGGTATTCGGGCAGTAATAGACGCGTGGGCAGAAAGCCCGCCACACGAACATTTCCTGCTGGGAAAAGCAGTGAGTTATCAAACGCCGCGGGTATAAACTCTACCCGCGTTAGTAATTCTTCAATTGGTATTTTTGAATTTATCACCGGCAGGTCGTCACGGTTATCAACATAAGAATTTGATAATAATTTTTTGGGAACGGTAATTTCCAGAATATCCTTTTTTTCGAATTCAGATTTTGCATCCAAATCGATATAAAGCGTTTGCACCGGTAAACGCTCTGTCGCTACCAACTGCCCATTATTTTGCGCCGTAAACTTCACGTTAATAATGATCAGTGGAGATAACACCAAGGCCATTATTACGCTTAACACGCAAAGCGATCTTGCAGAAACCGGCCCGCGATCAACATAAGACGATAACACTCGCACCACGCGCTGAAAAAAGTCTGAACTGGTTTCACCCGATGTAATAGCCTTACCAGCGGTTTGTGCCTGAGCTTTGGCGTTTAGCGACAATAACAATTGCGAATAGATTTTTTTGGGCGATTGCTGATTAGCAGCCATGCTTTCAACCAAATAATCGTCACAGGCAAGTTCTGCCAAAACTTCGGCTTTTTTACGAATCTTCCAAATCGGCGGTAGCCACCAAAATAGCGCGCACAATAAAAACAAGCATTCCGACTTAAGCCAATCGCGCCGTTTGATATGAGCGATCTCATGATTAAGTATACATAATTGCTCTTGTTCGCTAAGCTGCAAGAATGCATCGCTGATTACCAAGCGATTTTCGCCCAATAAAGCATCACCCCACACGTAAGCAATGTGATTTTTTACGGTGGTTTTTTTAAGATTTACATTGCGCAAACCATAGTGTTTTACCAATTTGTTTATGTTTTCGGTAAGAGTACGAGGCCCAGAATTAAAAGGTCTTTCGTTGTGAAACAGGTCATATAAACCAAGCCAACGATAAAACAACAGAAAAAATGAAATAAAACTGAATACTGCAACTACTAAAATTTCGTGTTCGGTAAATTTGCTTAACGGATAAAAAATAACCTTATTAGCAACAGGCAATTGCAAATTGATAGAGACTAAATGTAATGCTGAAAACAATATCGAAACTGGAATAAAAAATAACGATAAACAAATAATGCTATGACGAAAACTGGCCGATTCTTTTTTTAAATCCGACAAGATCGCGCCAATTACCACGCAAATAAGCAAGGGCTTTAACACAAAAACGATAAACAACTCGCCGATCAGCATAGCAACTTCCTGTGTAGCTCTATTGTTGTCGAACAGGGTTATTATTCTTCAGGTTTATTAGTAAGAATTATTAGGAACCTCTGATTAACTCATCTATGATTTAATCAGAGGACAGAAATTGAAAATGTGATTTCCAATTTCTTCACAATTTCAATCACTTACCGTTCTTGAAATTGGCGACACATCCTTGTGTCGCCGGAAACTCTAGGTTAATCAGGGTTTCCTATGAGTTATTAGTTAAGAGTCATTAGTCTTTAAGCTTGTCGATCTCTTTTTCAAGCACGGCAAGCTCTTCTTGCGTTAGCGTATTTTTGTTGTTGCCCAATAGTGCTTTCACCGCATCAACCGCCGAGCCGCCAAAAAAGGTTTCTACCAAGCGCTTCATAGCTGAAGCGCCCGCAGCCTTTTTATTATCGAGCGGAAAATACCGATAACGATTTCCGTCGCGTTCGGCGCGGATTTGTTGTTTTTCAACCATACGATTGAGCAACGCGCGCACCGACGAATAGCTGGGTGGATTATCAATTGCCTCTAACACGTCTTGCACAGAACCGCCGTCGAGCTGATAAAGCGCATCGAGTATTTGCCGCTCGCGTTTGGAAAGATGTTTTTCGGTTGAAGGGTTATGTTCACTCACAATTTACGCCATTCAATTTTAGAGGTTGAAATCGTCTACGTCACCAAAGTGCTAATTTTTTAGCATGTGCTAAAAAATTAGCACAACAGTTTGTTTTCTGCAACCATTGATTGCAAAACGATCAATATCTTAGGGACGACTAATCTATATCAAAATATTTTGATATAGATTAGGTTGGGTGCTACACTTCAACAATGAATGCCACCACCGATATTCCCAACGCCCTTGATGATTTGTCGCTACTGTTAAAAGCAGCGTCCGATCCTTTGCGTTTGCAAGTTTTACGGTTGTTGGCTCAAGACTCTTACGGCGTTTCTGAACTGTGTCGAATTTTTGGCGTGCGCCAGTCTGGCATGAGCCACCATTTAAAAATTCTGTCGCAAGCCAATTTGGTAACCACTCGCCGTGAAGGTAATTCGATTTTTTATCGCCGCGCTCTTGCGAGCGGTTTTAATTGTGCGCATTTACGCAATGAATTGTTTGTCGAGATCGATCATTTATCGGTTAGTGATGAAGTTGAAGACCAATTAAAGGTCATTCGCGCAGAACGTGTTAGCAGTTCTAAAGAGTTTTTTAATCAAAACAGCGAGAAATTTCGCTCACAACAAGACTTAATCGCAAGCTATCCCGTCTATTGTGAGCAGGTTAGTGAATTAATTCACAAAACTAAATTACCTAGCCAACGTTTAGCGATAGAAATTGGCCCAGGTGAAGGCGAATTTTTAGCGATACTTTCCCAAAATTTTGACGCCGTGGTCGCGGTAGACAATAACCAAGCCATGCTCAATAAAGCGAAAGTAAATTCAGAACTGCAGAATTTATCGAATATTGAATTTATTCTCGACGACACCAGCAATATAGAGAACTTCGTTGATGTAAATTCGGTGGATTTAATTGTTGCCAACATGGTTTTTCATCATGTGCCATCTCCGGCAAATCTATTCAGCAATTTAGCGCGAATATTAAGGCCTAATGGTGCATTGGTTATTACCGACTTATGTTTGCACGATCAGAATTGGGCAAGGGAAGCCTGCGGCGATATTTGGCTTGGATTCGACCCAAACGATTTATCTCAGTGGGCCAATAACGCCAATTTAATAAATGGCCAAAGTATTTATTTTGCTTTGCGCAACGGTTTTCAAATTCAAATTCGACAATTTGAGAAAAATTCAAACGCACCTATCGCGTTTTCGAGGAAATAATTTATGTCTGAATATTCCGTATTTACTTCCGAGAGTGTCTCGGAAGGTCATCCCGATAAAATGGCCGATCAGATTTCTGATGCCGTTCTAGACGCGATATTAAAAGACGATCCCAATGCACGTGTTGCCGTAGAAACACTGGTAAAAACCGGTATGGCAATTGTTGCGGGTGAAGTTCGAACCAACACCTACGTTGATCTTGAAGATTTAATCCGTGAGGTTATTTTAGGCATTGGTTACGACTCCAGTGATGTGGGTTTTGATGGCGCAAGCTGTGCTGTTATAAATGCGATTGGTAAACAATCATCAGACATCGCCATGGGTGTTGATGAAGCTGAAAATAAAGATCTTGGTGCCGGTGACCAGGGTTTAATGTTTGGCTTCGCCACCAACGAAACCGACGTGTTAATGCCAGCGCCAATTTATTACAGCCACCGTTTGGTTGAGCGTCAGGCGCAATTGCGTAAAGACAAAACCTTGCCGTGGTTGCGTCCAGACGCAAAAAGCCAAGTCACTTTACGTTATGAAAATGGCAAGCCCGTTGCGATCGATGCCATCGTATTATCAACCCAACACTCGCCTGACATTTCGTTAAAAGATTTACGCGAAGCCGTTCTTGAAGAAATTATCAAACCGGTGTTACCCGCAGAATGGTTACACGCAAAAACGCTGTATCACATTAACCCGACGGGTAATTTCGTAATCGGTGGCCCTGTTGGTGATTGTGGTTTAACTGGCCGTAAAATTATTGTTGATACCTACGGCGGTATGGCACGTCACGGCGGTGGCGCCTTCTCTGGTAAAGATCCTTCCAAGGTAGACCGTTCTGCTGCCTATGCTGGCCGATACGTTGCCAAAAACGTAGTTGCCAGTGGTCTTGCCGACAAATGTGAAATTCAAGTTTCTTACGCTATTGGTGTTGCTGAGCCAACGTCAATTTCGATCAATACTTTTGGTACCGGCAAAATCAGCGATGAAAAAATCGTTGAATGTGTGCGCGAACATTTCGATTTACGACCACGCGGTTTAATTGAAATGCTGGATTTAAAACGCCCAATTTATCGCGCGACAGCTGCTTACGGCCATTTCGGTCGTGAACTTCCAGAATTTACCTGGGAAAAAACCGACAAAGCCGAAGCTCTAAAAGCCGCACTGTAAAAAGGAATCTATTGTCATGAACGCTATTGCAGATTTTACCGATTATAAAGTTGCCGACATTAATCTGGCCGCGTGGGGCCGTAAAGAAATTGAAATTGCTGAAGGCGAAATGCCAGCATTAATGGCTTTGCGTACAAAATATCGTGAGCAACAACCTTTAGCTGGCGCTAAGATTATGGGTTGTATTCACATGACCATTCAAACCGCGGTTTTAATTGAAACCTTGGTTGATCTTGGCGCAGAAGTGCGTTGGTCGTCGTGTAATATATTTTCGACTCAAGATCATGCCGCAGCCGCAATCGCAGCAGCAGGTATTCCTGTGTTTGCCTGGAAAGGCGAAACCGAAGAAGAATTTAACTGGTGTATTGAGCAAACCATTCTAAAAACCACCGGTTCTTCTGAAACCTGGGACGCCAATATTATTTTGGATGACGGCGGCGATTTAACCGCGATGGTTCACGAAAAATACCCACAAATGCTGGATAGCATTCACGGCATTTCTGAAGAAACCACTACGGGTGTTCACCGTTTGTTAGAAATGATGGAAAAAGGCGAATTAAAAGTACCAGCCATCAACGTGAACGACTCGGTAACTAAATCGAAAAACGACAACAAATACGGCTGTCGTCATTCATTAAACGATGCCATCAAGCGCGGTACCGATCACTTGCTATCGGGTAAAAAAGCCTTGGTTATTGGTTACGGTGATGTAGGTAAGGGCTCTGCTGCATCTTTGCGCCAAGAAGGTATGATCGTTAAGATTACCGAAGTTGATCCTATTTGTGCGATGCAAGCGTGTATGGATGGCTTTGAGGTTGTTTCACCGTACATCGACGGTGTGAACACAGGTAACATCGATTGCATTAATACCACATTATTAGCCAATACAGATCTTGTGGTGACCACCACCGGTAATGTAAATGTGTGTGACAAAAACATGTTACAGGCGCTTAAAAGCGGTGCTGTTGTTTGTAATATTGGTCACTTCGATAACGAAATCGATACGGCATTTATGCGTAAAAACTGGGAGTGGGATGAAGTTAAACCACAGGTTCATAAAATTATTCGCAACAGCGAAACCAACGATCATTTGATTTTATTATCTGAAGGTCGTTTGGTGAACTTGGGTAATGCCACCGGCCACCCTTCACGCATTATGGACGGTTCTTTTGCTAACCAAGTATTGGCGCAAATGTATTTGTATGAAGCAAAATTTGCGGATCTTCCTGCGGCTGAAAAAGCAGAAAACATTTACGTTAAAGTTTTACCGAAAAAACTCGACGAAGAAGTTGCTGCCGATATGGTTAAGGGTTTTGGTGGTGTGATTACTCGCATGACCCAAACCCAGGCCGACTACATTCATGTAAACATTGACGGCCCGTACAAACCAGAATCGTACAAATACTAAAAAAACTTGGCTTTCAATAACTGTATAAACCTCTGATTAACTCATCCATGACTTAATCAGAGGCTCAAATGCATCATTATTGTTAATTTATGAACATAATGATTTTAAAGTTAGCAGAAAGTATTTTATTTTTTGCAATGAATAACTAAGCACAATAACTACGCACAACAACGCAGAATTTTTTAATTCTGTCTGCCAGCAGGCGAGAGATCATGGACAATAAATTCCGTTTAAGCTTTGAGTTTTTTCCTCCAAAATCTGGAAATGGCAAAGATAAATTAGTTGAAGTAAAAAACCAGTTAGCCCGTTACAACCCAGAGTTTTTTTCAGTTACTTACGGCGCTGGCGGTTCTACTCGCGACAACACTAAAGACATCGTCTGTGAATTTGTTAGCCATGGTCACGCGACCGCACCACATTTATCGTTTGGTGGTGACACCGAAGATACCATTGCTGCGTTGTTACAAGAATACAAAGATGCCGGTGTGAAGCGTATTGTCGCTTTGCGCGGTGACATGCCTTCGGGTATGGGTGGTGCGCATCAAATGGTTTACGCCAATGAACTTGTGGCGTTTATTCGTGAAAAATTCGGCGATCATTTTCATTTAGAAGTTGCTGCCTACCCAGAGATTCATCCCGAAGCCACCAGCTACGATGCTGACATTCGTTATTTAAAGGGTAAATTTGACGCCGGTGCAAACAGCGCCATTACCCAGTATTTCTTTAATCCAGACGCGTATTTTTATTTTATCGACCAATGTCAGCGCGCCGGAATTGATAAGCCGATTTATCCGGGCATTATGCCAATCACCAACTTTGTTAAGCTGGCTCGTTTTAGCGATAGTTGTGGTGCTGAAATTCCACGTTGGATTCGTAAAAAATTGCAGTCCTACGGTGACGATATTTTTAGTATTAAATCGTTTGGTATCGATTTAATTTCTGATTTGTGTGAAACCCTGCTCGATAACGAAGCTCCGGGCCTGCATTTTTACACCATGAACTCAACCGAACCAACCACGGCTATTCTTAACAACCTAGGTCTCGACTGCGACTGATTGATTCTGCCAAATGCGTGTACCTAGAGTTTACATCGAGCCCAATCAAGCCAACCTGTCTGCGGCTTCAAATTCTTCCTTGAATTTAGAAGGGCAGACAGCCCATTATTTATTGAAAGTTTTACGGCTTTCGGTGGGCCGTGAAATTGTCTTATTCGATGGCCAAGGGACTGAAGCGCAAGCGATAATCAGTTCTGCACAAAAAAACACGCTCACGGTTACTGTTGAACAAGTAGAACGTATTTCTAAAGAATCATCGCTATACACTCATTTGGGTATAGGCGTGTCTCGCGGTGAGCGGTTTGACTGGGTTTTACAAAAAGCTACCGAGCTTGGTGTTTATGAAATAACACCGCTATTAACCGAACGTGTTGAAGTAAAAATAAAGCCCGACAGAGCCGATAAAAAATACTCGCACTGGCAGCAAATTATTATTAGCGCCTGTGAACAGTGCCAACGAAATACACTGCCCATTCTTCACGATCCCCTGCCTATCGAAAAATGGCTTGAATCCAATAACAGCGCTCGAAAATTTGTGCTCGATCATCGCGGCGCCGCTGCGGATTTAAGTGCACAAAAACCCGAAAGTCTGTCGTTATTGGTTGGCCCAGAAGGTGGATTGAGTGAATCGGAAATTGCACTGGCTATTGAGCATAATTTCCAATCAATGCAATTAGGCCCGCGAGTATTGAGAACCGAAACCGCGCCTATTGCAGCATTGAGTGTGCTGCAATATTGCTGGGGCGATTTTGGTTAAATTAAGAAGGAAAACCGTCGAATTTTTTGGCTTGAAAAGATTCGTCGTGCCACGCCATTCTTTCTTGCCAAAAAATATTATCTTGCGGCTTCAGAGTTGGCTGCTCATCGAGACAACCTACTGGAACGATCAGGTGTTTTCCGTCAACGGTTGTAAACGGTAAACCGCTACCGCACTCGGTGCAAAACACCGTTGTGAATTGCCTGCCGGGATAATCGAATCGTTTTATTTTATCTTCACCGCTCAACCAACGAAGGTTATCGGGGCGCGTAAATGCGTTGGCGGCATTCGATGAGCCACTGATTTTTTGGCACTGAGTACAGTGACAAAGATGAAAATCGTAAAAATCGTCTTCAAGTTCGAAGGTAACGGCTGAACAAAGACAACTACCTTTTAGCGTTTTCAAAGCTAAAACTCCTGCGCTCGTTAACTTTTTGCGATTCTTAGAATGGCCGAAATCGCGCCTACGGATTGTTAAATATCTAAGCTTAAATACGCTTTTTCAATACGCTCTAGATCGGGAATAACGGCTTCTTCGGCAGCGATTTTAACTCTCATAAGTTCATAGGGATGCGCCGGATCTTTGCCATCGTCCACAATCAGCTCATTTTCAACCTGTGCCAAACGCGGAATACCCTGTGAAACCAACGCGATAAAATTTAGGTGCTCGCTTTGACCTGTGGTGTTGAGAATGGCAACACGCGCACGAGTAGTTACACCGGGATTAGGTTGCCCGTTCATCACTTCATAAGAAACTAACGGCACCGGGATGTTGCGCCAGTAAAACTCTCCCAAATACCAGTTGGGACCAACGTCACCGTGGAAGGGCATTTCATAGGGAACCATTTCTGCGACAGATACTGTCGGTAACAGCAGGTTATATTCCGCCAACGGTACTAATAAGCATGGCAGAACATCGACATTGTCGTAGCTGATTAACTCAACGTCGTTCATTTGGGCTTCTCAAGGTTTTCAAATGTACCAGCATCACACTGGATGAGTTGGCGCTATTTACGCTGTAATTAGCAAACGCAAATTAACCGTAGCTCAAGAATAAAGGATCGCATCAATAATTTGTAGAGCGAGAGTGTTAAGGATTACTCAGCGACCGCACAATTGTGAAAACTCGATGCACTCAAGTGTTTGGCTAGATTTTCAGGTGTGTCCACCGTACCGGTGATTTGTGCATCAATAACACTACTGGGCATCGAAGAAACAATACAAGACTCCGGCGATTGTGCCCAAACTTTTCCACCTAAGCTTTTGTAGAGACGTGCACCACTGGCTCCGTCGTCGCCCATACCAGAAAAGACGATACACCCGCCTTGATAACCACAGCCTTTGCCAAACGATAGTAGCGATGCATTTATCGACGGCTGGAATTCACCTTGCCACGGATCATCGTCTAAAAATACGACGCCACCTGGCAGAATTCTGACCTGGCAATGGGTTGGAATAATGGTGATTGATTTAGGTCGCAGAACTTCACCACTAGCGGCTATTTTGGCACTGTACCCTTGCACACCATCGAGCATGGTGACTAGGTTAGATTCAAATCCAACGTCTATGTGTTGGGCGTACAAAAAGGCAAAATCACTGTTGGGCAATAGATTTTGTACAAACGCCTTCACGGCTTCTGGGCCGCCGGTAGATGCCGCCAGAAACCAAGTTTTCTCAGGATTCATGCGGAAGTGTTGTGCGTGGGCGCGAATTTCTAGCAGTTTTTCGACAATTTTTAATTCGATTTCTGCCAGTAAAAACTGCGCTCCACTCGGCAGGTGCTCATCAAGAAACAGCGTGGGAATATCAAGCTCGTGACTCTGCGCGATAGCGACCTCTAAACGCTCGCTAATTCCGCCGGAGATATCGATCAAACACAAGTCGCATTGATCGAGCCCTTGGATAACCGTGACGTCTCCGTTAGTCAGCGCGTCGCCCTGTGAAGCTAGGGCAACATTTGCAGCCCGCTTAGGGAAGATGGGTGTCACTACGCGTTCCTGCCCGAGCGGGAACGCCTTAAAGCCGCGTCTTTGTAAAATACTGGTCAGTAGATTACGGTGGTTGTTCAAATCACTTAAGACGGCGACTTTGGCCTTCGAATCAACCAAAACAGTTAATCCTGTATTTGGGCCTGCCCTGTTAACAAGTTGATGTGATACAGCAAATCATCTTCTTGATATGGCTTGCCAAGGTAATGATTTACGCCCAGTTCATATGCGCGCTCTCGGTGCTTAGAGCCTGTACGAGAGGTAATCATGATGATGGGCAGGTCTTTCAAATGGCTCGTGGATCGCACATTTTTAGCAACCTCAAAGCCATCCATCCGTGGCATTTCAATATCAAGCAACATGACATCGGGAACGCGATCTTGAAGCTGACGTATTGCATCGACGCCGTCTTTAGCGGTCATCACGTCAAAGCCTTCACGCTCTAAGAAGCGGCTTGTTACTTTGCGCACGGTCACAGAATCATCCACGATTATGACGGTGCGAACAATGTCTTCTTTTTCAGGTAGATTTGTTCCAGATTTGTGCTCTGCGTTGGCTTCAATCATGTAAGACTGAGCAACGAGACGTCGAACGAACGCCAACAAATCTAAAATCACAACCACCGAACCGTCACCCATAACGGTAGCGCCAGAAAGGCCGTCCACACCGTTAAATTGCGGTCCAAGGCTTTTCACCACAATCTCGCGGCTACCCATTAAGCCATCTACTTGCAGAGCTACCGAGTATTCTTGAGAACGAACCAACAATACCGGCAGCGGCAAGGCATGACCTTCGACTTGGTAGCGATGATTTTCATCCAAAAGATTACCAAGGTGCTTAACTTGATACTGCTGTCCGGCGTATTCGAAACGGGCATCAGGGGTGTTGTAATAATGCTCTAACTCGTAGGGACTGACGCGTACGATACCCTCGATGGTATTCAAAGGTACCGCGTAATAATCTTCGCCAATCACAACCATTAAGGCGCGGTTTACCGACAAGGTGAACGGTAAACGCATAATGAATTCACTGCCGCGACCTTCTTGCGAGTTAATGCTGACCGAACCGCCCAACTGTTTGATTTCAGCGTTTACAACGTCCATACCGACGCCACGACCGGAAATTTGCGTGACTTTTTCTGCGGTGGAAAAGCCTGCATGCAAGATGAACTGCATGATGTCTTTGTCGGAAAGCTCGGCATCTTTGGTCATTAAGCCGCGTTCAATGGCTTTATCACGCACGCGTGCGATGTTGATGCCTCGACCATCGTCCGACAAACGTAAGATAACATCGCCGCCCTCTCGGCCAAGACCGAGACGAATCGTACCGACTTCATTTTTGCCGTTACTGACGCGCACCTCTGGCATTTCGATACCATGGTCAACGGCGTTTCGAAGCATGTGCTCAAGGGGTGCCACCATGCGTTCAAGCATGGTTCTGTCCAATTCACCTTCGATGTTATCGAGCTCGAAGTTAACGCGTTTACCAAGTTCTGTTGAGATTTGGCGAACAATACGACGAAGCCTTGGTACCAAGCGCGAGAAAGGTACCATTCGCGAACGCATCAAACCTTCTTGCAACTCGGTGTTAATACGCGACTGCTGCAACAGCAGGGTTTCGGTATCGCGTGTTTTGTTAGAAAGCGTGTCTTTTAAATCGATTAAATCCGACGCTGACTCCATCAAGGAACGCGACAGCTGTTGCAACTGAGAATAGCGATCCATTTCCAACGGGTCGAAATCCTCGTGCGCTTCCATTTGCTCTTGGCGGAACAGAATCTGCGCTTCGGTTTCGATATCAAGTCTGCGTAACTGCTCTTGTAAACGATCGATGGTGAAATCCATTTCGTCGAGCGTGTAGCCGATCTCGTTGACCTGTTCTTCCATACGCGCGCGAGAAATTGAAGTCTCACCGGCGAGGTTTACTAGCTCCTCTAAAAGCTCGGCGGCCACTTTTACAGATTCTTGTGCAGCACCGCGTTGTGCGATTTGCGCGCCCATTAGAGTTTGTACTGGTGGAGCCGTAAGGCGCTCGTTGCTGCGAATAGGTGTTAATGGCTGTTGCGGTGTCTCTTGTAGCGTTTTTCGCGGTGCAAAAGGAACGACATTAGAGATGGAATCTGAAGTAATTGTTTGAGCTTGTGATACGTGAATCGGCTCGGCCGACAGAGTAAGCTCGCCCTCAAGCGGTTCGTCATCAACCGATGTGTCATAGCTTTCATCTGTCGTGGGAAGCTCGGGCTCTACATCGGCAGACTCAACGGCTGCTGGTGACGACGCCAATCCAGCGTTGGTATTGAGGTCGGATAAATCCAGTTCGCCAGCGATAAAGAGTTTTCTTAATCCAGCGACAGGTTGTTGCTGTAAATAGTTTTGCACCTTGTCAGATGACGTGTACAGCAACTCGTAATAAGCGTTTACCTTGTTGAAGAAGCCATCGTCTAATTCACCGCGACCTTCTTTGATCAGGTAAGACTCAAATTCGTGAGCCGCTTCACCAAGACCCATGAGACCCGCCAAACGCGCACTTCCTTTGAAGGTATGCAGTAAACGTTTGAGCTTTTCGGAACAGTCTTCACGCGTCCAGTCTTCCATCCAGTCGTGAACGCTAACGTCAATCTCTTCGAGTAATTCAGAGGACTCTTCCGCAAAGATTTCAACAATGTCGTTATCGAGTTCTAAATCAGATAGGTGCTCGGCGGTTTCGAGAGGCTGTGCGGAAACACCGCTGGATAATGGCTCAGAAGACCGAATGGAGGCAACTTCAGGCTCGTCATTAATTACCTGATTTACTTGCTCGGTGTTATTCAAATCATCAACGGTCAAATCAGCCAATTCTGAGGTTTCGTCAACCTCTATAGACAAATCTTCATCGAGCCCAATGGAATCCATGTCATCGTCGATAAGAGCATTGTCATCAACGACTTCAAGAGACTCCCCTACATCGAGATCGATATTTTCGTATTCAGGCTCCGCAGCTTCGGCGTCAGTGAATGCCTCTGCTTCTACTTCAGAGAGAATTTCGTCTTCAAGATCTTCGTCGATAAATTCAAGATCATTACTCTCGGCGTACTGCTCGGAAACCAGAGATTCGTCTTTGAGCGGCGAGTCTAAAATTTCGCCGGTAGATTCGTCTTCAATTTCTAGAATCGGAATATCATCGATCAGTGTTTCGTCGTCTTCAAGCTCAAACTCTTCGTGAACTTCGGTGGTGTCGTCAACGAAGTTCTGCTCTGCGTCAATCAGTTCAACATCGTCATCTGGACTCAACAATGTTGGAATTTCTTCGTTGTGCGCTTGATCGACGATGTCTTGGTTTTCTTCAAGAATTACAACAAATTCGGACTCCGACTCAGCCTCGGTAAAGTCATGTATATCCTGAACCTGTTCGCCGGATACGTCTGCGGTAAGATAGAGATCGTCTTCGCTCTCTAAATCATCTGCGGACTCGACCAATTCAGAATCTTGGGCACTGGCATCCTCAGCCTGATCAGGCTCACTGGTAGTTTTCGGTGTAAAACCAACGGTAAACCAGCTTGCGTCGTCCAGCGACCCCACTCTAGACTCAGGTGCCGATGGAGATTCGGAATTGACTTGGTTAAGACCTGCTTCAACGTCTTCGTCGGTCTCATCAACCAATTCCACGTCAAAACTGGCTATGGGTTCTTCGCTAGATTCATAACCAACCGCCGATGCGGGTTGCTCTTCTGAGTCATCTAATTCCGACTCATCAACCAAGGTTAAATCGGAACTATCGAAGGTTTCTAATTCTGCAAGAACCTCGTCTTCTTCAAGGATTTCATCTTCAAGTACTTCGTCATCAGCATCGCTAGATTGAATCAAGCTTTGATCTGCACGCAGAGCGTTAGCCTTGGCTTCGTCCAACAGAAGCTCCATTTCGGCGCGAAGCTGCATCGATAACGGCGGAAGATTTTGACCAGCGGCAACCGAATCGATCATGTCTAGCAAGAAATCGTGGCCGCGATTAAGAACTTCGTAGAAGCGTGAAGTGCGATTTAAGGAGCCGTCTAAGGCAACATGGTAAAGACGCTCAAGCAAGCTGCTGAGCTGAGCCATGTCTGGGTAGTTGGCGCGTTTTGCGCCCTGAACCAACAGATGCAGCTCATTTAAGATGGCATGAACTTCGGCTTGTGAGATTTGATCTTGACGCCATTTTTCGAGGTATACATCTGCATCGAGTAGCAGATTCATCTCCTCGGCCATAAAGATTGACAACAACTCCGGATCGACGGGTTTTGCCTGCTGAGATGCGTCTTGTTGGCGTACGATTGGACCAATGGTTTTGTCGCGCAGCTCACTAACACGCGCTAGAAATTGGTCAAGCTTGGGGATATCCAGCGCTTCATTGTGACTGATTTGATCGAGTACTAAATGAATATAAGCAACGCCATCTTTCACTAGCGTTAGGATATCTTCATCAATGGCGAGTTGATAACTGCGCAGTTCTTTGACGAAACTTTCAAAAGGACCAACAAGTTGAGCAATCGGCCCAACCTCAGCCATGTGAGCACTGCCTTTTAAGGTATGCAGAGCTCTTTGCATAGGATCACTGGGCGCTTCAAAGACAGGCGCCGCGTCATCCATCTCATCAATGTATTCTTGAATAACTTCTAAGTGGCCTTGAGCTTCGGCACTGAAGATTTCCCAAAGAAGAGTCTCATCGTCGTCATCAACTTCAGGTTCTGATGTTTCTATCAGGTTCTCATCATTGATGGCTAAAACGGATTCAGATTCTGGATGAGACTGATCAAATTCAGCACCTAAATCAACGTTCTCTTGGTGTGACGAAGGATCTAACGCCAAACCCGGACTGACGGTTTTTTTTTGTGATTTTTCTTCTGCAGGATTCAACAGAGCTTCAGGCTCAGAGCCTGAAGCAATTTCATCCGCCCAACTCATGTACTGACGGCATAACTCAGGTTGAGGGTTGGGGCGATTTTTACTGAAGCTTTCGATTAAGCTCGGCAATAGTGCTAAAACACGGTTGATCAGTTCAACCTGCATAACGTCGGGCTTGATGGTTTTATCCAACACGCGGTTAAGCATGTTTTCAATGGCCCAAGCTAATTCGCCAATATCGCTGGCGCCAACCATACGACCACTGCCTTTTAAGGTGTGGAAACCACGGCGGAATTCGATTAAGGCTTCGCTGTCGTTAAAATCCTGAGACCAACGAGGGAAGTATTCTGCGATGGTTTCTTTAACTTCTTCGGCTTCTTCGATAAAGATTTCGATAATTTCATCATCGATTAAATCTTCTTCGTCGCGGGCGACAGGTTCTGAGTCGGCCTCAACCGTTGCGGGAGTTGCAGGCTCATTTGAGACAAGCTGGTCTTCGTCTACGAGGTCTTGTTCTGCTTCATGTTCTGAATCAGCTTTGGTCTCGATAGTTTCTTCGCTTTCTTGAGGCGATGTGTATTCACCGGAAAGCATTTTTCGCCAAGGATCTTCAAACGCAGCAACCGCAGGCGCCTCTTCTTTTGCGGCCTCATCAATGTCGATTGCTGAAGGCTCCGCGTGAGTATCCGCCGCCTTATCAGCCATTTTATTTTTCTGGCTACCGGAGTTTGTCGTTAAAGACAGATCGATACCTAAATTACGAACGCTGTCTTCAGCAACGGCCAACAGCATTTCATCGTCGTTTTGGCCATCTTTGGAGCTTAGGTGCTCAAGGTAATATTCAATACTGGCGATAGCATCTGCCAAGGTGTCTAAAACTCGCCATTCGGGCGATTGGTTACCAACAAGCAGTTCTTTCTCAATGAATTCTGCACATCCACCCAAAACCTGCGCTGCACGCGACAGAGGTACCATTTCCAAACCGCCACGAATTTCGCGCAGTAGTTTCGGTACGCCTTCAAGGTGTTTTTGATCCCACTGACTGGCAATGTACTCAATAATGCAGTCTTTTGTTTGCTCCAGACCATTGCGCGACTCGGCCAAGACAACATCTTGCGCAAGAGTTAATTGCTGGGCTTTTTGTTGATCAATGTCGTTACGGGCAAGTTTTACACCGCGAGTTAACGCATCCAATCGACTTTCGATATCGATCATTTCAGATGCGAGATTAAACAACTGCTGCTCGCTATATTCTCCGGTCCCCAGAATGGATTCCATGACCGAAACTTGGGCAAGCATTTGTTTACGAATATCGCCAACACCCAATATGGCCAAGGTGTCGGCAACTCGCTGCGCGATTGGGAAAGATTCTTTAACAACGTCCAACACCGTGTCTGATGTTAAACAGTCGTCGAGATTAAACTTGATGGTACGCAGTTCTTCTTTTAACGCTGCAACCACCGAGCGAATTGCTGCGGTATCGGGTGCTGACTGTAGGTTAACCGGCGTGTCGCTGTCGGAATTTAAGAAACCACCGAGCTTATACTTTTCGCGGATTTTGCTGACAAAACGGCCGTGCTGAGTGGAAATAGCCACATAAAACAATAAGTTTTTAAGCAGCTCTTCATCGCATTTGCGATCCAATCCAGCAACGCCGTAATGAAGAAGAATTTTAAATTGGCGATTTAATTGACGTAAAAGAAGTTTTACCGAGGCGGTAAGCTCCAGTCCACCTTCTTCGAGAGCTTCAACCAGCGCTAAGCTGATTTCCCAGAGGGGTTGATTGGCCGTACCGGATGTTAATTTATATTGCCGAGCTAAAACTTTATTCAGGTAAACAATATTTTCATTAACTTTTACGCCGCGAATAATTGCCGCCGCAGCAAATTGATACATTTGTTGCAGCTTTTTTAAGACCGACAAAAATTGCGACGGATGAATACTGGCTTCGATACGCTTATTGTTAAATTGCGTTGCCGGTTTTAAATCGGGATTAAACAATCTCGATTCAGATAACAAGCTTTCGCCACGGACAGCGCGCAAATCGTTCAGCAATGGCAAAATCATTGCCGGCTGATCGTCGCGGTGAGTTTTGATGTAGTCGAGGTATTTGGGCAGCTGAACGATGCCGCGCATCAATGCTTCTTGAGCGTCTACCACATACTGAGCTTTTTCATCACACAGGGCTTGTGCGAGATGCTCTAACTCTTCGGCAAGTAATGCCGCACCGTAAAACTCCACCATTTGCAAGGAGCCATGCACTTGGTGAATGTGGCCGAGACAGAAACGAATCTTAGATTTATCGTTGGGATCGTTAGCCCAATCTTCGAGGGCATCACGCGCATGAGAGAGGGTCTCGTCAATCTCCTGGGTAACCCAGTCAAGAGCAGCAAAATTTCGATTCTCTCCCATTTCGGAAGTCTTCCTCTTTACTTGGAGTGCCGACAGTTCTCTTGATCAGCACCTGTAAATTCTGTTCTTGTTTAAGGCATTTCGGATAAACCGAGCCTGTGATTTACAACCTATTTCTAAATTCGCTGATACGCTTGAACACCTTGTGCTGGAATCGGGGTGAGATTTTCATCTCGCCATCCCACGATTTCCCCGGCGCCGACAATCAACAAACCTTTTGGTTTTAAGCGCTCTATGAGCTTGGTTAAAATCTCTTTGCGACGCCAGCGACGAAAATACACCAACAGGTTTTGGCAATAAATCACGTCCATCGGTAATCTCGGCATTTTGTCGAGTTCACAGATGTTGCCGCGTACAAAATTCACCCGAGCGGCAATTTCCGGTCGAATTTTGTATTTTTCTTCACCAGCGACCACGTCAAAGTAGCGTTTTTTTTCCTCATCACTGAGGTTTAACAATCGGCTTTTTCCGTACACAGCATTGCGAGCATGGGCCAATGCAGAGGCGCTAATATCGGTACCCAGCACCGAAAAATAACGCTTTTCAACTGCCAATCTGAAACAATCAAAAATAACGGCAGCAAGGCCATAGGCCTCTTCACCGGTGGAGCAACCTAAACTCCAAACATCAAAACTTTCCTGTGCAGGAGCCGAATTAAGATGCTTAAAGGCTTTATTTTTAACCAAGCTTATGGATTCGCGACTGCGAAAAAAGTGGGTTTCTTTTACGAGCAGCCTTTCCATTATGGCTGCCCATTCCATTAAATCTTTTGACACGCGCTGGTAATACTCGCCGACATCGACGGTGTTCAGCTCTCGCATACGCATTGTAATTTGCGTCTTTAAGTGCCCATCTTGAATTTCGCCGAGTTGGACGCCTGTTTTTTGCTCTAAGAGCTCAGACCAAAGGCGAACATGCTCTTCCGTAAACAGAACCGGAGGCATGGATTTCCATGTCGACAAGGCTATTTCTCAAGCAATTAAACAATAACGCCCGGTTTTTTCTTTCCATTCGAGCGAAGACTGTCGGTATCATCTTCAACACTGAGATGAATGTCGCCATCAAATTCGTTGTCCAAATCGACAGCGTCATCCAATGTGGCTACATAGCCGTGTTGTCCTGAATTACCAAAACCAGATACGGTCTCGGTCATAACGGGAAGATCATCTTCGTCAATAACATGATGAGCACCGGTTTCATTTAGACCGCCTTCGGGTAAGGTGAAACCAGCAACCGATTCACGAAGTTCCATCGCCATCGACGCCAGTGTTCCGATACTGCCCGCAGTAGCGCTAGTACCTGATGCAGTTTGCGAGGTAATTTCCTGAATAACGTTCATCGTATTAGAGATATGGCCAGCAGAAGAGGCTTGCTGACGAGCGGCGTTAGAAATGTTCTGGATCAGATCAGCAAGGGTAGTCGATACGTTTTCAATTTCTTCCAGTGCAACACCCGCATCTTGTGCAAGTCTGGCACCTCGTACCACCTCGGCGGTAGTTTGTTCCATCGAGATTACGGCTTCGTTGGTATCGTTCTGAATGGTTTTAACCAGCGCCTCAATCTGCTTGGTTGCCGCCGCAGAACGTTCCGCAAGACGCTGTACCTCATCCGCTACTACGGCGAAGCCTCGACCGGCGTCACCCGCCATCGATGCCTGAATAGCAGCGTTAAGTGCAAGAATGTTGGTTTGGTCGGCAATGTCGTTAATCAACGATACGATATCACCAATCTCTTGTGACGATTCACCCAGACGCTTAATACGTTTAGAAGTATCTTGGATCTGCTCACGAATGGTATCCATCCCGTGGATGGTGTTTTGTACGACCTTAGCACCGTTGTTTGCAATCGATACCGCTCGCTCCGCAACCGATGCTGATTCGGCGGCGTTTGCAGATACCTGGTCAATGGTCACAGCCATCTCATTTACCGCGGCAGATGCTCCGGCAATTTCTTGAGCCTGATGCTCTGCTGCCTCGGCGAGGTGCAGTGCTGTTTGCTGAGTATCCTGAGATGCCGATGCAACGCCTGCCGACGTTTCGTTAATTCGTGATACCAGTACACGCAACTGGTCGATGGTGTAGTTAATAGAGTCGGCAATCGCACCGGTAAAGTCTTCGGTTACGGTTGCGGTTGTGGTTAAGTCACCGTCTGCAAGATCGGCCAGTTCGTCAAGAAGACGCAAAATCGCGTTTTGGTTACGTTCGTTGGTTTCAGCAGTTGCGCGTAGACGTTTACGTGTTGCGCCCAATAACTGCAATGCAATGGCGATCAAACAGATACCAGCCAAGCCAGCTAAGATTGCAATGGTAATAGTGTTGAAGGTACGTGTGCTGGATAGGTTTTGTAAGTCAGCACTCAAACCGTTTAACGATTCTAGAAGTTCAGGAGAGTCGTTTAAGATGGCTTCTGATGATTGGCGCGCAGCAAATAGAGAAGGAGAGGCTTCGAAAATCTCACGAACGGAAGAGTTTACGAATTCGAATAACTCCGAAATTTCACTCAAGCTTGTTACGGCGTCGCTGTCGGTAATTCTGGAAATTCCCATCGGCGCGTCACCTTCACGCATACCGTTAAGAACCTTACCGAACAAGTTCGCATCTAGGTTGAACTGGTCAGCGGCTTCGGAAGCATCTCCGCCACCACGAAGCATTTTATCCACGTTACGACCAATACGTTCCGCACGCCAAGACTGAGTTTGTGCCACTGAAACCTGCTCACCGGGAGAGTTATTTTCAAGCAAGATTTCAACGATGCTGTTATGTTCAGCCTGCAACTCAGGAAGAGATTCGTTAAGAGTGGTAGCAACGTCGTGAAGGAAGAGAATGGTGTCTTCGTTTTGAAGAATCACGCTGATGTTGTCTTGAATACGTTGGAAGATACTTTCGAAGTTTCGGAAGTCTTCTTGTACAGAAGAACGCAACTGAATGCCACTGGTCTTTAGTTCGGTCCAGTCGTTATTCATTGAGGTGATTACTTGTTGCAGTTCAGCAAACGACTCTTCGTCACCTTCTGTAGAGGCCCGAGATAAACCAGTAAGACGGTAAGACAACGCTCGCAAGTCAGAAACGTTCTGCAAATACCCCTGATCTTTTTCGGAAGCCCGATAAATTTCCACCAAGCCGTAGATGATAAATCCTAACAAAAGAACCAAGGCCAAAATCAGCCCAGCCATAACGGGGCTCTTGCGGACAGAAACCAGTAGGTTGCTGGAATCACTTTTCATGCTAACGCTCTCCCGAACGATTCGTTTTCTGGGTTATTGCTTCCGTTTAAATAATCCTGATTGCTTTGCAAGTACTCACACAACGCCAATCGTTCAACTTTAACGAGTGTCTGCTTAGGTACAGCAAGCAGATTACAAAATAATTACATCAATACAAGGGGTATTTGAGTGGTTCAAATATCCGTACGCTAATTTTTAAGTATAGGAAACTCTGCTTAATTTCGTGTTTCCAGCGACATAAGAACATGCATCAATTTCAACAACAATACGTCATTGAAATTGATGAGTCGCATTTTTAATTTCTGCCAGCCGATTAGATCAAGAATAAGCTAATCAGTGGTTATTGTGTTTACTACATCACTGCAATGCGAATTCTATCGACTTACCAGCAGTTTTAATGTGACCCCAAATAAAAATAAGCCACTACAGCTTTGCCGCCGATAAGAAATCTGGGGTTTGTATCAAATTAACCATACTAAAAACAAACCACTTGCCCTTGTTAGTATCTAGGTAGTTACCTAATAACAACGGATTTAAGGTTTCTTCGTCAATAACGGCTTCTGGTTGGTAGTTTTCAGCCAAGAAATGTTGGATACCGTAGGAGTGATCTACGATTAAACCACAATAAAGTTCTTGGTTTTCCAGAATAAGAATTCGCTGACGCTTTACTGGACTGGTTAGTCGATAACCGAGGTAGGATGCTAAATCCATAAGAGGAAGCAGGCGACCACGTACGTTAGAAACACCTTTTACCCACGGCTTTACGCCCGGCAATTTAGTGTATGAAGGCACTTCCAAAACTTCTGAAACCTGCCCCATAGGCACAATAAAATTTTTGCCTAACAAACCGAAACCCAAACCGCTCCATTGCTGCTGGGTTTCTTCTTGGGCAGGCAAGTCGCGAGCAAATGACCGGCAGCGCGAGGCTAAACTGGCTAAAGCTCGAAACGCCGTATTTTGATCTGTCACCGACTCAACCTCTTTAACCGTAATTAGCCAGTGATGCTCGAAATAGTTTCGATAAGTTGTTTTTCATCGATAGGTTTGGTTAGGTAAGCTTTTGCGCCCTGACGTAACCCCCATACTCGATCAGTCTCTTGATCTTTTGTGGTAACAATAACCACTGGAATAGAAGATGTTTGGTCGTTTTTAGACAATTGTCGCGTTGCCTGAAAACCGTTTAATCCAGGCATCACGATGTCCATTAAGATAACGTCCGGCATATGTGATTTAGCTTCAATTACACCAGCTTCGCCATTGGGCGCTGTTAAAACCGAATAACCGTTTTTTTCCAACATTGTTGTAAGTTTATGTGTTTCTGTTGGTGAATCATCAACGATTAAAACAGTAGTCATGTTTCGCATCCTAAAAATATCAGAAGGGTCTAGAAAAGCAGTCAATATAAATGCTTACTTTAAAAATTGACACTTCAGCTAGAACTAAAATCAAATTCAACGGTTAGCTTTGTAGCACACTTCCAACTGGTCAGAGCTGATCGTCGACCAAAGTAGAGGTGCTTTTTGCCACCGATTCACACAAGCGCTTTTTATCAAACTCTACGCAAAGTATCAAAACACTGAGTAACAGCGTTTTGATAGGCAAACATTGCCGACCAATATTACGACAATGTTCTTAAAATACTGTTACTTACAAATAAAAGCTAATAATAGCTCTTAAGATATCACAGCGAGACCAATTCTTCACAGCATCAAGCACCGCTTAGCCTTCGAAAATAAGCTTCTTTTCGAATCTTTTCCTATTTAACGTGCGCTATATTAACGCGCTAATTAGGAATTACCTCGTAGAACCGGTTCGTTATTCACAAAAACTTTAAAAGAATTTAAATCAAAACATTTGGTTATGAATATTGTTATTAATGGATCCGTCGCAAGGTTCATTGATTTCTCAATCTTGTCTGCTTATTTTAGCACCTATAAAAAACAAGCAACGACCAAAAGCAAGCTATAGGCCGATAGTACAAATTCACTCAATGTTTGTTTATGCAACCGTTTAGATGTACAGACAGAAACATCTGTTATACGCGAGAAAGCGAAGCATTCACAACCAAACCTAGAGTTTGGTTGTATATGCACGCTTATTAGAGGAGAAATTAAGAGGCTTTTGCAGGAACATGGGCTTCGATGGCGCCCAATAATTCTGCTTTACTAAAAGGTTTTGTCAGATATTGATCAGAACCAACAATTCGACCTTTCGCTTTGTCGAATAATCCGTCCTTACTGGAAAGCATAATAACGGGCGTAGATTTAAACTCGCTGTTATTTTTAATTAATGCACAGGTTTGATAACCATCTAGCCTAGGCATCATAATATCAACAAAAATTATATCAGGGCGGGTATCAGCAATTTTCGCCAGGGCATCAAAACCATCAGTTGCGGTGACTACATTGCAACCAACTTTTTGCAAGAGGGTCTCAGCAGTGCGCCGAATGGTTTTACTGTCATCAATTACCATGACTTTTAATCGTTCTAAATTCACATCCATAGCGTAACCTTGACAGTGAGTTCAATTACAAGTTAGTTCTTATAAAATCATTCAATTTGAAGAGTTTGCAAAACCAATAGTAATTAAGCACACGGTAAACTAAAAAGCTCTTCAAATAATATGGCGATCTCAATCTAAGAAGGGCTCGCCTTAAATCGACCGCCAGTTTTTACCACAGTTCTATTGGATTATCTATAAACCGCCATTATACGGCATATTTAAATAATACCGGGATGAGTAAAGTAATACCTCTGTAAAACCTTGGCCCAGATCACATAAAACTGATATCAATACGTATTATTGAAAAACGAGAATCTTAATTTATGACAAAAAAAATTGGCATCATAATGGACCCTATTGAGTCCATAGCTGTAAAGAAAGACACTACTCTTGCTTTAATGTTAGCTGCCCAAAAAGAAGGCTGGCAACTTTATTATATGGAACAGAAAAGTTTGTTTTTGGATCAAGGTCGCCCCAAAGCAATCGCCCACAAAATACAAGTGTTCATGGACATGCAAAAATGGTTCGAGAAATCAGAACCAGAAACCATTCAACTTGAGAGCCTAGACGCAATCTTAATGCGTAAAGACCCGCCCTTTGATAACGAATACGTATACAGCACTTATATTTTAGAAGCCGCCGAGAAATTAGGCACCTTAGTTGTGAACAAACCTCAATCGCTTCGCGACTGTAATGAGAAAATATTTGCGACTCAATTCCCGCAATGTTGTCCACCGGTTCTCGTCAGCAAGGATTACGGTTTATTGCGTAAATTTCATAGCGAGCACGGCGATGTAATCTTTAAGCCTTTAGATGGCATGGGCGGCAGCGGTATTTTCCGATTAAAGCCCGATGATCCAAACGTAGGAGTGATCTTAGAAACTCTGACCCAACACGGTCAGAATCTAATAATGGCGCAAAAATTTATTCCAGAAATCTCCAACGGTGATAAGCGCATCTTAGTGGTAAACGGGCAAGCGATTCCTTACTGTTTGGCGCGAATTCCAGCGCAAGGAGAAACCCGAGGCAACCTCGCAGCAGGTGGAACCGGCCGACCACAACCATTAACCGAACGCGATGAATGGATTGTTAGCCAAGTTGCACCAACACTGGTGGAAAAAGGTTTGTTATTTGTCGGCTTAGACGTTATTGGCGACTATTTAACAGAAATAAACGTCACCAGTCCGACTTGTGTTCGCGAAATTGATGCGGCCTATGAAACAGACATTGGCGGTAAGCTTATGACTGCAATCAAAGAAAAACTGTCATCCAAATAATTTCTGCCTGAAAACAGTATAGGAAACTCTGATTAACCAGAGTTTCTCGCGACACAAGGATGTGTCGCCAATTTCAAGAACGATAAGTGGTTGAAATTGTGAAGAAATTGGAAATCGCATTGTCAATTTCTGTCCTCTGATTAAATCATGGATGAGTTAATCAGAGGTTCCTATAAACAAAAGCACCGCTCAACATTATGACGGTGCTTTTGTTTATCGCTCAACAACCAATGTACTCTCATTAATCAAGACAACAATTTCTCTAAAGCACAAGCTCCCCTAGAACACAAAGAGTTTCAACCAATCGGCTCATTCTGTTTTTATGGGTTTATTGGCGCAGTACTCAGATACGAATCCGGCAACTTCCTCAGTTGAGCGAATCCTTTTATACTCAATTGGTTAGCCAGACTCTTATCCTTATCTTCATTACAACTGAATCGAATTTTATCCATCCATGATTGCAGCTCAAACACAAGTACAACCGGTCGAAAGACTCACCTTCACCTTATTTGTTGCCGCGGCGATTCATGCGTTGATTATTTTTGGGCTTACCTTCGATATTGAAATTAACCCCAAAACGAGTAACACCCTCGACATTACATTGGTGACATCGAAATCAGACAAGGCGCCAGAAAAAGCCGACTTTATCGCTCAAAGTAACCAAGAGGGTAGCGGCACAGAAGACGTTGCCAAACCCATTACCACTGAACAACTGTCGGAGTTCAACGACACACAAATTAGAAGCGTTGAACAAGCGCGGACGAAAAACTCAGAGATTGCGATCAACCAAAAAACTGTGATCGTTTCTCAATCTGAAGCCAAAGATCGAGCAACCACCAAAAGTGAAGATCAAGAAACCGCGTTAGAACAAACCGCCGGAGAAGATTCTGAAATTCGCCAAGCCAGCGAAGAAATCGCTAGCCTAAAGGCTGAGCTTGACCGACAACGCGAAGCCTACGCTCGCAAACCTCGCATTCGTCGCCTAACCTCTGTGGCGGCCATAGCGTCAGCAGATGCGGAATATTTACAGCAGTGGAGTCAAAAGGTTGAGTTTGTTGGCAATCGAAACTTCCCGAAAGAAGCACTCAATGCCGGTATTCACGGTAAGCTTCGCTTACTGGCAGTTATTGACCATACCGGCAACCTAATTTCAGCCGAAGTATTGCAAAGCTCGGGTTATAAGGTTTTAGATGACGCAGCTATTCAAATTGTTCACCTGTCTGCGCCGTTTCCTAAATTTCCGAGCGCTATTAGAGAAGATGTAGACCAACTAGAAATTATCCGCACCTGGTATTTTGAAATTGATGGATTGTCTACCGGTTCTTAACAAAGATATTCTCTTGTGAACTTGTAAATAAGTTCGTCACGCCCAATAATCAAATCATGAATAAATTTTCCGACACCTCCGATTTAAGTACATTGAGTCTGGCGAATCATTTTTTGATTGCCATGCCAGGGCTTAATGATCCGAATTTCAGTCATTCCATCACCTATATTTGCGAACACAACAAAGACGGTGCCATGGGTCTGGTTTTAAACCATCCTTTACCCATGAAGTTGTCTGAAGTGTTTGAGCAAATGGGCTGTGAAGACAAGGGCATTTCTGGCGATTGCGAATTATTGGCCGGCGGCCCTGTTCAGCTCGAAAGAGGTTTTGTACTGCATTCAACTGATAAAGAGTGGGACAACACTGCGCAAATTTCGGAAGAAATATTACTGACCGGCTCTAAAGATATTATTGAAGCCATCGCCGACGGTGAGGGCCCAGAAAAATATTTGGTATTTTTAGGTTATGCCGGATGGGAAGCAGGCCAACTCGAACAAGAAATTGCCGACAACGCTTGGTTAACCATACCCGCCGATAGCCGAGTGATTTTTGAAACAGAAACCTCTATGCGCTGGAAAGCGGCAGCGGAATGCATGGGCATTGATATCAATCTCATTTCGCAAACAGCCGGTCACGCCTAGGTTCATTAACCAATCGTCGTGACAACTAAACCGTTACCCAAAACCGTGCTCGCCTTTGATTACGGACTTAAAAACATTGGCGTAGCCGTTGGCCAAACCGTGTCGTTTACCGGTCGAGAACTGTCTGCGCTAAAAGCGCAAGATGGCGTACCTAACTGGAATCTGGTCGAGCAACTGCTCAAAGAATGGCGGCCCGACTTGGTGGTGGTTGGCCATCCAGTAAACATGGACGGTACCGCTAGTGAGCTATCGCAACGAGCCAAAAAGTTTGCCAATCGAATCAACGGGCGATTTGGTCTGCCGACAGAATTAGTTGATGAACGGCTATCATCGAGAGAAGCAAAACAAGAAGCTCAAGAGCGAGGCCATAAAGGCAGTTATGGAGATAACCCCATCGACTCTATTGCCGCGCGAATAATTCTTGAGACTTGGTTGAACCAAGCCCAAGCCAAGCAGACGCACTAGTCAAACAAACACATTAAAAGAGCGCTATTCAGGCTGCTGACAAAATCTCGTCCCATTGAAATGCAGTCAGGCGTTGGGATGGAATTTCAAAAACCGTGAATTCACGGGATGAAGTCGCGGAGCTACAGGCACGTATTTATGCGTTTTTTGAAATTTCATCCCAATGACCGAAGTTTCCGCCGCGAAAATTTCGATAGATTCTTTAACTATGGGATTTATCAAAAAATCTGAAGAGCGCTATTAAGCGCTCTTTTTGCTTTCTAAGACCCAACATTAAACTCAGAACAATTTCGAGCGATCACTATCGTCCGATTGCAAGCTCAATTCTTTCGCAGCGTTACCTAGGTAGTCGGCATCGGTTTCAGACGCCAACTTGATCATCAAACGCAGATCGTTTGGCGAATCGGCGTGCGAAAGAGCGTCTTCATAAGTAATTTCACCGCGATCATAAAGTTCGAACAATGCCTGATCGAAGGTTTGCATACCCAACTCGTTGGATTTTTTCATCAACTCTTTCAATTCGGCCACTTCACCCTTGCGAATCAGATCCGACGCCAAAGGCGAGTTCAGCAGAACTTCCAAACACGCTCGTCGACCCTTTCCGTCCGGCGTTGGGATCAACTGCTGGGCAATAATCGCGCGAAGGTTTAGCGACAAATCCATCCACAATTGCGAATGACGATCGGCCGGGAAAAAGTGAATGATTCGATCCAGCGCCTGGTTCGCGTTGTTGGCGTGTAGAGTACACAAACAAAGGTGACCGGTTTCTGCGAAAGCAATGGCGTGCTCCATGGTTTCACGGGTACGCACCTCACCAATCAAAATAACATCGGGCGCCTGTCGCAAGGTATTTTTCAGCGCAATCTCAAAGGATTCTGTATCTAAACCCACCTCACGCTGGGTCACAATGCAACCTTGATGCTGATGAATGAACTCAATCGGGTCTTCAATAGAAATGATATGACCTTTAGAGTTGCGATTTCGGTGACCAATCATCGACGCTAAAGATGTGGATTTACCGGTTCCGGTCGCGCCCACAAAAATGATCAAGCCGCGCTTGGTCATAGCCAACTCTTTAACAATGTCTGGCAGGCCAAGATCATCAATGCGCGGAATATTGGTTTCGATACGCCGCAACACCATACCGGCGAGGTTTCGCTGATAAAACGCCGAGCAACGGAAACGTCCAATACCTCGGGCGCTCACTGCAAAGTTAAGCTCTTTTTTCTCCAAAAATTCGGCGCGTTGTTTTTCGTTCATCACGCTCAACACCAACTCCCGGGTTTTTTCCGGCGAAAGTGGCTGTGTTGTTACCGGAGTAACCTTGCCATGGAGCTTAACAGAAGGTGGAACACCAGCCGTGATAAAAAGGTCAGAAGCTCCTTTTTCAACCATAAGCGATAAGAGCCGGTCAAATTCCATAGAAATACTCCAAAAATTAATTCGTTATTAAAAGGCTTCAGGGGCTTTTGCTTTCTCGCGAGCCACTTCACGCGAAATCACACGTCGCGCTACCAAATCTTGTAAACACTGATCCATGGTCTGCATGCCAAGGGAACCACCGGTTTGAATTGCCGAATACATCTGGGCAACCTTGTCTTCGCGGATTAGGTTACGAATTGCCGGAGTACCGCGCATAATTTCATGAGCTGCAACACGACCACCGCCCGCTTTCTTAAGTAAGGTTTGCGAAATAACCGCCTGCAAGGATTCCGACAACATCGAGCGCACCATGGCTTTTTCGTTGGCCGGGAATACATCAACCACCCGGTCAATGGTTTTCGCTGCCGAGGTTGTATGCAGCGTTCCGAACACCAAGTGACCGGTTTCTGCCGCCGTCAGCGCCAAACGAATGGTTTCTAAGTCACGCATCTCACCCACCAGAATAATGTCTGGATCTTCCCGAAGTGCCGAGCGTAGCGCTTCGGAGAAGCCGTGCGTATCGCGGTGTACTTCGCGCTGGTTCACCAGGCATTTTTTTGATTCGTGCACAAATTCGATGGGGTCTTCAATAGTTAGAATGTGTTCATACTTGCTGTTATTGATGTAATCAATCATTGCGGCAAGTGTTGTTGACTTACCTGAACCGGTCGGCCCGGTAACCAGTACCAAACCGCGAGGCACCGCACAAATATCGCGAAACACCTGACCCATGCCCAACTCTTCCATCGTTAACACCTTCGAGGGAATGGTTCGAAATACCGCTCCGGCGCCGCGATTTTGGTTGAAAGCGTTCACACGAAAACGAGCAACACCTGGCACCTCAAAGGAGAAGTCATTTTCGAGAAACTCCTCGTAATCCTTGCGCTGCTTGTCGTTCATAATGTCGTATATCAAGGAGTGAACCTGCTTGTGCTCAAGCGGCGGCAAGTTAATGCGTCGCACATCGCCATCAACACGAATCATTGGCGGTAGACCCGCAGAAAGGTGTAAGTCGGAAGCGCCTTGTTTAGCACTGAAAGCAAGCAACTCTGTGATATCCATAAGAAACCTTGTGACGTTTAAATAATTTAACGAGCGTCCGCTATAAACGAGAAGATAAGTAAGTTATACACGCAAAAGCGGCAGTCACCCTTTAAAACTGACATAATGTATTGAGTGTGTGACCTAAAAAAAGCGATTCAATAAGTATATGCACAACCTTCAACACAACCTAGATAAAGTACTAGACCGAATTCACAGCGCTTGCGATCAGTTTCAAAAGCCAGCCCCACAACTGCTTGCGGTGAGCAAAAAACGATCGGCCAGCGAGCTAAGAGAAGCTTTTTCGCTCGGTCTAAGATCTTTCGGTGAAAACTACCTTCAAGAAGCTCTTGAAAAACAATCCGAGCTTACCGATCTTGATATCGAATGGCATTTCATCGGCCCTATTCAGTCGAACAAAACACGCGCCATCGCCGAACACTTTGATTGGGTGCACAGTGTTGACCGACTTAAAATCGCGCAACGCCTCGCAGAGCAATGTCCAGAGGGTAAGGTGATTCAGATTTGCGCGCAAATCAATGTCGATCAAGAAGCAACCAAATCCGGTTTGAGTTTCGAGGAACTGCCAGAATTTACAGAGCAGGTCTTAGGTTTGAAAAATCTGAGACTACGCGGGCTTATGGCCATTCCAGCACCTGCCGACAACTTTAACGCGCAAAAGGCATCTTTTTTAAAAATGGCTGAAGCCCTTCGCCAACTGCAACTGCAATTTCCACAAGCCAATCTAGACACCTTATCGATGGGCATGTCATCTGATTTAGAGGCCGCAATCGCGGCTGGTTCGACTATTGTGCGGGTTGGAACTGACATCTTTGGCCCAAGATAGATAGGCTAGACACCTATATAATCCCAGTATGCTTTCGGGCAGAACTCAATTGTTAGAGAAAGAGAAGTAGTTGCACGTGAATACCCAAACCAACTCGACATCGCAATCCAATCAACTTAGCCATTTCCCCTCTACAGTTGCGTTCATAGGTGCAGGCAATATGGCCGGCGCAATGATCGGTGGATTACTGGCCAGAGGATTACCCAAAGAGCAATTAATCGCCACGGCAAGAACGCCTGAGCGTTGCGAAGCCTTATCGAAAGAATTTGGTATCGAGGCGACGTCTGACAATAAAGCTGCCGTTGAACAATCAGACATCGTACTTCTTGCGGTCAAACCCAACGCTATGAAAGAGGTTTGTCTCGAAATTGCACCACATTTAAAGGCTGATGCAGTAATCATCACTGTTGCGGTGGGAATTCCGATCAGCACCTACATTGGTTGGCTGGGTGAACACGCCATCATCCGCTGCATGCCCAATACACCATCATTAGTGCAGTTAGGTGCCATTGGTTTATACGCCAACGAACTCTGTAGCGAAACGCAAAAATCTTCGGCACAAAGTGTATTGTCTGCCATTGGCTTGTGCGTTTGGGTAGACACCGAAGAGCAGATTCACGCCGTTACGGCGGTATCGGGCAGTGGTCCTGCATACTTCTTCTTAATATTAGAAGCTATGATTGAAGAAGGCGTTCGCCAAGGTTTAAACGTTGAGGTCGCCAAACAACTGGCCATTCAGACCGCCCTTGGTGCAGCTACTCTGGCCGCACAAAGCCCAGATCAACCCGCCGAACTGCGCCGCAAAGTCACATCACCCAACGGCACAACCGAACAAGCTATTAAGCAGTTTGAAAGCGAAAATCTCCGTGCTATCTTTTCCCGAGCGATGACTGCTTGCTCGAACCGCTCCAAAGCCATGGGTGAAGAGCTAAAAGAACAGTAAAAATTAGACGCACCAATTAACTCATAAAACACGTTTCGTTCTGACAGGATAATTCAATGCAGGCCCTAACAAGCATCGCGACTCTGGTCATTCAAACCTTGGCCACGGTTTATCTTTCTTTCGTAGTTTTGCGGTTTCTACTACAGCTCGCCCGAGCCGATTTTTACAACCCCATCTCACAGTCGGTTGTTAAGATCACTAACCCGGTTTTAATGCCTTTAAGAAAAATTATTCCCGGATTCTTTGGGCTCGACATCGCCTGCATCGTGCTCGGTATTTTGGTGGGTTTTATTGCCATTGAATTAAATGTGCTGGCGGTATATCAGCATCTATTTAACCCCCTTATAGCACTGGCTTGGGCAGCTATCGGACTGCTGTCGTTTACCGTAACCATTATTTTTTGGAGCGTGATTGTTATGGTGATCGCAAGCTTCATCGCACCTGGCAGCTATCACCCAGCATTGCAACTTATTAATCAGTTACTAGAACCTATTCGCGCCCCAATATATAAACTCATTCCGCCCATGGGTGGCTTCGATCTCAGTCCAATCTTCATTCTATTGTTTGTTAAAATCATCGATATTTTATTGCAGAGTTTGGCGGGTCAGGTGGGTTTACTACCACAATTGGTGCCCGGTTATTGGTAACCAATCAACCTTGCTAATTTACGCTGAGACCGATGTTTTTTTTGGTCTCAGTGCGATAATGACTGACGCATCATTCATCATTCTATCTGCTTAAAGTCTATTCAGGCCTTAAAAATAACCTCAAAAATATTAAGCCCTAGCACACTGGCTAGATTTAGGCTTTAATATACTTTGTCTATCTTGTCCATAACCTAAAATCTGATTTCGCGAGACGCGGTTAACAAAAATATCCGCCAACAATCAGTAATAGAATGTTTTGAGACGTCAATCAAATTTAAATGTTTGTTAAGTTTCTGACTAATTAGGAACTTTGCTGTAAACAGTAAAACTAAACGATTCACATCAAATAGTGTGCGGTTATTCCCAAGATAGCCTGTCAGATATCACAGTTTTGGTGAGATTCACTCAACTTTTATCCAATTTTTGTCGCTATTATTCGGCATGCATGTCGCTTGAAACATTTATTGAGTAAAACTTGTACCGCTTATCTCGGATAAAACTCTTGATTTCATTGACACTTTAGAAACGATCCTTTGTTCAAAATATGAGTCTTTTTACCTTACAACGCCGACTAAATGATCTTGAACAACATCGAGTTGCTTTGATTAATAAGCTGCTTGCGTTCAAACACTGGTACGACAAGAGCGGACTTCACAGTGCTCAAGCCGATCAGATTATCGACTCAGCACTGGAGCAGTTGCGCCAGCATCACAGCTGCAGCTGTGTTTTGGTTGGCGAGTTTTCCCGCGGTAAAACCGAGCTCATTAACGCTTTACTCTATTCACGTTACCAATGCCGAGTCATGCCTACTCGTCCGTGGCGAACCACACTTTGTCCGACGGAAATTGGCTACAGCGCAGATTTACCCAATAACAGCATTCAATTGTTGCCGATGTCGACGCGCAAAACCGGGTCGAGCGTAGGTGCTTATAAAAAAATCCCCAACAATTGGATCAACATCGCTTTTGACGTGAGCAATCCTGCGTCCTTGCAAGATGCTCTGGGTCGCATCGCCGAAAAACAATACGTCACCGAAGATCGAGCTCGCGAGCTTGGTTTTAACTGCTCGACCTTAAATCGCCACCCCCAAAATATTCAGCAGGTAGAAATTCCAGCTTGGCGCTATGCATTGGTCAATCTTGATCATCCACTGTTGGCGATGGGCTTAAAAATTATCGATACACCGGGACTTAATGCTCAGGGCGTTGAGCCAGAACTGACGATTTCATTGCTCAGTGAAGCTGACCTGCTCTTATTTACGTTATCAGCAGACGCGCCAGTAAGTGCTACCGATCGAGCTATTTGGCGCGATTACGTCAGCCAAGAAGACAACAGCAAAACCATGGTTCTGCTGAATAAAATCGATAGTTTGTGGGACGACCTGATCTCTGCGCCTTCAGAAGAAGCGTGTATTAACGGTGTACGCACCGATACAGCATTGGCTTTGGGTTTAGCACTTCAACAAGTGATCCCAATCTCTGCCAAAAAGGCATTGCTTGCCAAGGCCCGCGACGACAAGGGTCTTCTTGAAAAAAGCCGCTTTGATCAGCTAGAAGCACAACTGACGACTGAGTTAATTGATAAACAAAAACTCTTACTTAAATTGCCCGCTATTGAAGATGCATTGGTGTTAATGCGTCAAACGCGCGATCAGCTACATACTCGCCTCTTAGATCAAGCTGAGATGCTGCAATCGGTACAACGAAGCGCCAACGACAACAGCACCGAAACGCTAACGCAGGTAAAAGAATCCATTAAAGATATGCACCGCAGCGTGCACCAAGCGTCTTTGATCCATCGCTCCCACGAGCGTTTGGTCAAACATCAATACGAATCGTTGTTAGCGGTATTTGATCAGAAGCAGATCGAAAAAATCTTTAATTACCTGCACGATGCCGCAGCCGATCCCGATGCGTTATTAAGCCCAGCCATGAAGGCTGCCTTTAAACAAGTTCAGTTTGGCTTGCAAAAACTTATCGCCGAAGCCGATCACGCCAACACGCTCATCAGTGAGATATACAGCACGCCCGCAGAAACGGAGTCTATGCCGTTAACATCTCGTAAGCTGGATTTGAGTAATCGTAGAGTCGCTCTGGCGCGCTTGAAACAACGTTATGAAAAGCACTTGCAAAGTGTGGAGCAAGGCCCACAAGACAAGGCGGTGGTGCGTTATTTTCTGCTAAATCTCTGTCACGAATTGCGCGCGTTTATCACCGAAACCATTCACCAAATTTCGATATGGCAGGCTCAGGCACTGACGCCGTTATCGTATCCCAATGAATGCCAAAAACAGCTTTTACAAGTTGAATTGCTGGCCTTGTCGCGACTTGGCAACCAACAAAAACCCAGCGATCAACAATTAATTGCTCTTAGGGCAGAACTCACCCTCAGCGAAGATCGTCTCTACACATTAAATCAGCTGATCGAAGCAACCGAAGCCCTAGAACCCGCCGCACAAAGCTCTGCGAAAGTGGTTCCGTTTCAATTTTCCCGCAAAAGCGCAGGGCAATAGCACTGTTTTTATACCTGCGCCGCACACAACCCTAACCGATGTGGTGCATGTTTCCGAAAAGCTCATATAATACTAGGTTTAGGTGCATTCTTGACTCGAACGCACTCGTGAGCTTTTCAGGAGACTCCCCACCTCATGACCAAACCTTTACCCACAGACTCTGTGGGAATTGTGCAACCTAAACGCCATAGGTTTACCGAACATCTCACCCTTGCCAGCGGCCAAACCCTTGAAGAATATGAACTGGTTTATGAAACCTACGGTGAATTAAACGCAGCCGCCAGCAATGCGATTCTTATTTGTCATGCCCTATCCGGCCACCATCACGCAGCTGGTTTTCACAGCAGCGACGAGAAAAAGCCAGGTTGGTGGGACAACTATATTGGCCCCGGAAAACCCATAGATACCAGCCGCTTTTTTGTGGTGAGTCTCAATAATCTTGGCGGCTGCCATGGTTCAACCGGGCCAACCAGTATCAATCCCAAAACGGGCGAAGTGTGGGGTGCAGACTTTCCACGACTTAGGGTACGCGATTGGGTTCACAGTCAGGCAAAATTAGCAGACGTTTTAGGTATTGAATGCTGGGCCGCAGTGATTGGCGGCAGTCTTGGTGGCATGCAGGCCATGCGCTGGTCACTGGAATATCCAAACCGGTTGCGCCACTGCGTTATTATTGCCTCGGCGATGAAGCTTTCCGCGCAAAATATCGCATTTAACGAGACCGCACGACAGGCAATTACGTCCGATCCAGACTTCAAAGACGGCCACTACTTAAAGCACAACACCTATCCCAAACAAGGTTTGGCAGTGGCTCGTATGATCGGCCATATCACTTACTTATCTGGCGATGGTATGGGCGAGAAATTTGGGCGCGAGTTAAAAAGCGGCAACTTCGAGCTGGGCAATGAAGAGTTGGTTGAGTTTCAAATTGAAAGCTACCTGAAGTATCAAGGCGAACAATTCTCCGGAACCTTCGACGCTAACACTTACATTCTTATGACCCGGGCCTTGGATTACTTCGACTTGAGTCGTGAATATGAAAACGATCCAGCAAAGGCGTTTGCCGAAGCTCGCTGTAAGTATCTAGTCATCTCTTTTTCCAGCGATTGGCGCTTCTCGCCCGAACGCTCCCGAGAAATCGCCGATGCACTAATCGCGGCACAAAAACCCGTGGTGTACGCCGAAATCGAATCCAGCCATGGTCATGACGCCTTTTTGGTACCGAACGAGCGCTATCAGCAGGTATTTTCACGCTATTTAAAACGAATTGAGGTCTAAGCGATGAGAATTGATTTAGACATTATTGCCAATTGGGTCTCTCCCAATAGTCGTGTGCTCGATCTAGGATGCGGCGACGGTACGCTGCTCGCGCAACTGACCCAAGACAAATCCATCTTTGGATATGGCTTGGAAATCGACGAAGATCATATCAACCAATGTATCGATAAAGACGTAAACGTTATCGAACACGATCTTGATGAGCGCAGCCTGCAAAATTTTGCCGACGCCAGTTTTGATACGGTCATCATGACCCAAGCACTGCAAACCATGCGCTATCCAGATCTATTGCTCAACGAAATGTTACGCATTGGTAAAGAATGCATAGTGACATTTCCAAACTTTGGTCATTGGCGCGCGCGCTTATATTTGGCATTGCAAGGCAAGATGCCGGTTTCCGACTTTTTGCCCTATGAATGGTACAACACACCCAACATCCACTTTTGTACCTTTAAAGACTTTGAAATACTCTGCCGCCAAAAGAACATCAAAGTGCTTCATCGCCAAGTGGTAACCGATAACAGCATCGACCAATTTGGCTCGCAGGTTCTGCCCAATCTGTTTGGCGAAACCGCGATCTATCATTTGAGTTAGTCACGAGGACATTCATCATGTTAAACCGTCACACACATCGTACATTCTGGATTGCAGGGCTTGGCACTGCACTGCTCAGCTTGCTTATGGCATCGGCATCGAGCCAAGCAGCCGACGAACGCTCTGTGACAGAAGACGGTTACAAGATCGTCTACAGTGTGTTTCCCAGTGAGTTCATCAAACCCGATATCGCCGAGCAATACGGATTAATTCGTGGTGCCGATCGAGCACTGCTCAACGTAGTCGTCACTGTTGATGGTAAGGAAACCGAATCCCTGGGTATTCCCGCTTCGATCGAGGGTGAAGCATCCAACCTGCTTCAGCAGTCGCAAACTCTTGAATTTAAAACCATCAACGAAGGCAACACGGTCTACTACATAGCGCCGGTACGACACCTCGACGAAGAAATCTACAATTTCTATTTGAAGGTCACACCCGAAGGCCACGACAAGGCAATTCGCGTTCAATTCAATAAAAAACTCTATAAATCTCAATAGTGAATATGCTTAAACTGCCTGAAAAGCTCGTCCTAGCCAGCAACAATGCTGGCAAGTTGAAAGAGTTATCTCTGCTGCTGTCGCCGTTCAATGTAAACGTGTTAGCACAGTCGGAATTTAACATTGCCGACGCTGACGAAACCGGTCTGAGCTTTATCGAAAACGCTCTCATCAAAGCCCGTCATGCATCTAAAATTTCTGGCTTGGCCGCACTGGCCGACGATTCGGGTCTGTGTGTAACTGCATTAAATGGCGCCCCCGGAATTCAATCGGCCAGATACAGCGGCGGTGGCGACTCTGAGAATAATCAAAAACTGCTTGCAGAATTGAGCGATGAAACTGATCGCAGCGCTCACTTTGTTTGCGCCTTGGCCTTGGTGACGCACTGGCAAGACCCAACACCAACGGTCGTTTGCGGCCAATGGTGCGGTGAAATTTTACGTGCTCCACAAGGTGATTTTGGTTTTGGTTACGACCCGGTATTTTGGGTGCCAACGCACGGTTGCGCAGCCGCGCAGCTCAGCAAAGAACAAAAAAGTGCCATAAGCCATAGAGCCATCGCTCTGCAAAAATTACTGGCTGAACTTAAGGCGCAATAAGTACTGTGACTAAACTTGCCCTGCCTCCGTTGGCCCTGTACGTTCACATTCCTTGGTGTGTACGCAAATGCCCTTACTGCGACTTTAACTCCCACGCCGGTGGCAATGAGATTCCTGAGCAAGAATATCTTACTAAGCTTTTGGACGATTTAACTCTGGAGCGGCAATATACTTACGGCCGAAAGATTTCGAGTATCTTTTTTGGCGGTGGCACACCGAGTTTATTCACTGCCAAAACCATCGGCACAATTATTGAGCAAGCCGAGCGTATGATTGGCTTCGACGAGGCTATTGAGATTACCCTTGAGGCTAATCCGGGAACCGCAGAGCAGGCCAAATTCGCGGATTTTTTTCGCGCGGGCGTGAATCGCCTCTCACTTGGAATTCAATCGTTTCAACCTGAGCATCTCATCAAACTCGGTCGCATTCATAACGATACCGACGCTCAGAGAGCCATCGAGATGGCAAAACAGGCGGGTTTTACGCGTCTTAATCTCGATTTAATGCATGGTTTATCGGGTCAAACCGTCGAGCAGGCGCTTCGTGATATCGATATGGCAGCGAGATTCGAGCCGGATCATCTGTCTTGGTACCAATTAACCATCGAAGCCAACACCGAGTTTTATTCCCGCCCACCGCAACTACCCGAAGAAGATTGCCTCGCGGATATTCAAGAATTCGGCTTGGCTCGCCTACAAGAACACGGCTACCAGCAATACGAGATCTCTGCCTACGCGAAAAGCCCGTCGAGCCGATCAAAGCACAATCTAAATTATTGGCAGTTTGGCGATTACCTCGCTATTGGCGCAGGCGCTCACGGCAAGATCACCCATACTGAACAAAATACTATTGAGCGCTACTGGAAAACGCGTCTTCCGGCAGACTATCTCAAAAAAGATTCTTTGCTCGGGTTTACCGCTAACCAAAAAATTGTGTCGAAAGACGAATTGCCCTTAGAGTTTTTTATGAATAGTTTACGTCTGGTCGAGGGTGTGGATGTCTCCTTATACCAAGGCAGAACGGGACTCGAACTCAACAAACTGAATCTAACCGCGCCTATTAACAAGGGATTGATCGAAATTGTCGATCGTTCGGGTGTCGAGACCATAAAACCTACGGATCTGGGGCTTAAATATTTGAACAACACGTTGGATTACTTCTTGTAGATCACGGCTCCACCAGAACACCACGCACAATAATTTGGATCAAATCAGTACAAAAAACCAAGCCCAAATTCGCCAGCAAAGCTGCTAAGATAATCGATGAAATGGATTGCACGGAAAACCGAGAAACTGTGATGTCATGATCGATCGGCAGAAATTTGTTCATAAATTCAAAAACTCGATTGCCTATCGATTGCTGTCGTTGGTCATTCTCATCACTACGGCTATCGCTCTTGCGGCCACCTTAATTAGCGTCTACATCGGCTACCAAAACGACCTCTCACTTCTTAACAAACGTATTGACCAAGTCAAAATCAGCCTGTTGCCAAGCATCACCAGTAGTCTTTGGTCCTTCGACGAAGAACAGCTAATCATCCAGGTTAATAGCCTACTGGATGTCGAAGATGTTATTCAGGCGAAAGTAGTGTGGACGGATTGGAATAAACAACAGCGCGAGATCGTCTCGGGAATCAGCCTACTGCAATTTAATGATTCCGATTTGCTGATAAAAACTTACGATTTGGTGTATCGAGAGAAAAATCTCACCGAACAAAGTCTGGGTCAATTGCAAGTCACCGCAAGCCTAGCCCGGTTAAAACACAACCTTATTCAACGCACGGGCGTGACCGCATTATTCCAGGGGATTCAAACCTTTGTTATTGCGCTGCTGTTGTTACTGCTCATTCGTAAGCTGCTAACCCGGCACATGGAGTCTATCGCCGAGTTTGCAAAGCGCGTTAATTTAAATAACTTAGAATCACCACTGAAACTCAATCGAGTTCACCACAAACATACCGATGAACTCGATAACATCGTCGAAGCCTTCAACACTATGCGCGAAACACTGCTGCAAGATATAGAACGCCGACAAATCATGGAAGAAAAACTGCGTCTAGAAACCTTAGAGAAAATCGAATCGCGCAAACAAAAAACCATCGCCGAAGCCGAAAACCGCGCAAAAAGCCATTTTTTAGCAACCATGAGCCACGAAATACGCACCCCCATGAACGGCGTGCTCGGCATGATTGAGCTGTTAAAAGATTCCCCATTAGATCGCGAACAAAAAAAGCAGCTCGATGTTATTTATCGATCAGGCAACAGTTTATTAACCATCATCAATGACATTCTTGACTACTCTAAAATCGAAGCCAATAAACTTCACTTAGAGCATATTGAATTTTCATTAGAAGAAGTTATTAACGACTGCTTACAACTCTTCGCTCGCCAAGCCAATCATAAAAATATTGAATTAATATCGCGAATTGCCCCGGATATTCCCAGCCATTATTTGGGCGATCCTACACGGATACGACAAATTCTGAATAATTTAATCAGCAATGCCTTAAAGTTTACCGAACGTGGCTACGTATTTTTGGATGTATCGCTGAAATCAAAACAACAACATGAATATGATATTCACTTTTCGGTAGAAGACTCAGGTACTGGTATTAACCTAGATCAAGCCAAATTATTGTTTGAACCCTTCCAGCAGGGTGACAATAGTACGACCCGAAAATACGGCGGCACCGGCTTAGGTTTAGCCATTTGTAAACATCTGGTCGAGATGATGAATGGCGACATTGCCGCCTGTATAAATCACCCCAGAGGCACACAAATAAAATTTCACATCCAATTAGACGTCAACCCCTTACTCCTCAAAAACCAAGTCTTTAATCCCGATGATTTATCAAAATGGAAAACTCAAAACTCCATCTTGTTTTTAGGCATTACCGATTTTTATCAAGAAATTATTACTCGAAAATTTGATTACTGGAAAAGCAACCGCAACTATTTCAGCCTAAATGATTTAAATGCTGCAAATAATGTAGACGTTGTTATTATCGATATTAATCGCTATTTAGAAAATAGTTTAGCCAAACCGTTCACTGAGCTAACCACTCAAGAACATTTTCAAAAATTGTTAAATTCGCTCAAACAATTTTCGCGAGCGCCAAAGCCAATACCAATCATTACCATTTCTTCGGTGAGTATTAGTCAGCCGCAGAAGAACCAATGGGTAAACGAAATCTTTTCGCAAATTGAACAAAGTACTTTTTTGTCGCTAGAAGCACAGCTACCCAAGCCCTTGATGCTGAATCAGCTTGAGCATTCGTTATTTGATATTCTTTCTGGCAAGCAAAGCTCATTTAAATCCAAGAATACGCCAAAGCCCGTCACCAAAACGTCAGAATTTATTTCCGGTTTAAAAGTCTTGGTCGCCGAAGATAATTCGGTGAATCAAATGGTTATAAAAGGCATGTTGAAAAAGCTAAAGGCGATTCCTACCGTTGTGGAAAATGGCCGACTTGCCGTTGATGCGGTAATAAATGCGCCAGTACCTTTTGACATGATCTTAATGGATTGTGAAATGCCTGAAATGGACGGCTTTCAAGCGGCGCGTTTGATTCGCGAATTTGAACGCGAAAATCAACGGGTCCCAATTACCATCATTGCTTTGACGGCCCACGTTTTGGCCGAACACCAAACAGCCGTGTTTGCCTCGGGCATGAACTACTATCTGACCAAACCTATGTCGATGCAAAGTTTGTTGACGGCCATACATGAATTAGAGATTGAAACTTCAGAATCAAAAGCCTGAGTTGATTTGCAGTTAGCGAATATGGCCGTGTTCGCCAACTATTTTAGACAAGCCTCATAGTTCATCGGGAAAATTTCTCAACACGATTTATTGCTCGCGACAATATCAATAACCGTTTATTCTGACCTTAATATGTCATACGCATTGGCTAAACTTTTAAAGTTCTTTAATCATTCAATGAATATGAAGAAATTGATTCTGCGAGTTTCAATTTTTCGAAAACTTCAATAAATTAGTGTTATCAAATTTGGCGTAACAGCTCGATTACCGATGTGGTTAACTTGAATCAGCCAAATACCTATGAAAACGAATTCCAGCAAATTGTTTAGCCAATTGCATTAGTGGCTAACGGCTCTTAGAAGATAGTCAACCCATGTCACAAGACCAAGCTAGTAAAAAAGATCCAGACACTCAGCCAATATCTTTAAATAATCCAGATTTCTACATCAATCGAGAAATCAGTCATCTGAAATTTAACCAGCGGGTTTTATTACAGGCTCTCGATTATGGTCATCCTCTGTTGGAGCGACTCAAATTTTTGCTTATTTTCAGCTCCAACTTGGATGAATTTTTCGAAATCCGAGTATCGGGGCTATTCTCGCGTATCGATTTAGAACAAGAACGTGCTGGCCTTGACGGTTTACCGCCAGAAGAGGTGTTGCACAAAATTAGCGAAATGTGTCACCCACTGGTTGAACATCAGTACAAAATCTTGAATGAACAACTTATCCCGGAGATGCAAAAAGAAAACATTCATTTTGTTCGCCGAGGTGATTGGTCTGACGCTCAAAAAGACTGGGTAAAAACCTTCTTCAAAGAAAACATCATCCCCGTTAGCAGTCCCATTGGACTCGATCCCGCACACCCGTTTCCGTTGCTGGTTAACAAGAGTTTGAACTTCATTGTCTCTCTTGAAGGCAAAGACGCCTTTGGTCGCGAAACCGGTTTAGCAATTGTGCCCGCGCCGAGATCTCTCGATCGCGTTATTCGCATACCGGATGAACTGTGCGAAGGTGGCGACAACTTCGTGTTTTTATCGTCGATGATTCACGCCCATGTTGATTCGTTATTTCCGGGCATGACGGTTAAAGGCTGCTATCAATTTCGTATTACACGCAACGCCGATTTGGATGTGGATATGGAGGGTGTTGCCGACCTAGCCTTGGCGTTAAGAGGCGAATTGGCGTCACGTCGATTTGGTCGCGCCATTCGCCTTGAAGTGGCCGACGATTGCCCCGACGCGCTGATTGATATTTTGTTAGAAAAAACCAAGCTCGATCGCAGCAATCTTTATCAAGTGAACGGCCCAGTAAATCTAAAAAGACTGATGCGCATTCCAAGCTTAGTCAATCGCCCCGACCTGAGTTATCCGTCGTTTACACCGGGTATCCCCAAAGGTCTGCGCGACCGAAAAAGCATGTTTACTTCTATTGCCAAAAAAGATTATCTGCTCATGCATCCGTTTGAGTCGTTCACACCGGTGATTGATCTCATTCGTCAGGCGGCCGTCGACCCTGATGTGTTAGCGATTAAACAAACGCTCTATCGAACCGGCGACAATTCTCCGATCGTACATGCGTTGCTAGAGGCAGCACGAAATGGAAAGGAAGTAACCGCTGTCGTTGAATTGCGAGCACGCTTCGATGAAGAAGAGAACCTTGCCCTTGCCGCTGAATTACAAGCTGCGGGCGTTGTTGTGGTTTATGGCGTGGTTGGCTACAAAACCCACTCAAAAATGATTTTAATCGTACGTCGCGAAGGTAAAAAATTGCGCCGTTATGTGCACTTGGGTACCGGTAACTACCACGTTGGCACTTCTCGTCTTTACACCGATTATTCACTTTTAACGGCCGACGAAGATATTTGTGCGGACGTTCACAAAGTTTTCCAACAATTAACCGGTATGGGCAAAATAGAGCGTATAAAGCGGGTACTAAATGCGCCATTTACGTTAAAAGCAGGATTAATTGAGCTGATCGAACAAGAAATCACGGCTGCTAATGCGGGTAATAAAGCCCGAATTATTATGAAAGCGAACGGTCTAACAGAGCCTGACATCATTCATGCCCTGTACCGCGCCAGCCAACACGGCGTATCTATTGATTTGATCATTCGCGGCATGTGTTGTTTACGCCCAGGTATTCCAGGCGTGTCGGAAAACATTCGCGTAAAATCCATTGTCGGACGCTTTTTAGAGCATACTCGCACCTACTACTTTGCAAATGCACAACCTTCCATTTATTGTGGCTCGGCGGATTTGATGGAACGCAACCTCAACCGACGTGTTGAAGTTTGTTTTCCGATCCAATCATCCAGCTTGGCAAACCGTGTGCTATACGATTTGGAAGCCTATTTGGAAGACAAATCCCAAAGTTGGGTGTTAGGTAGTGATGGTGAATACACCCCTCAAACGAAGAGGGATTTAGACGATGGCGTGCAGAATCGCCTTTTACAGTCGCTGAAGAATTAAACAAACATAAAATATGGACTGTGACTTAAAAAACTCCTAGCACAAGAACGATTAAGCGCTTGTCCTTGAGCCTTACAGTCCTTATCATCCCTGCCCTATTACCCTATCTAGCCAACGGGCAAACAGAATTAAACGGAGACAAGAACATGAGTGAAGCGATCCTACAGATCACTGACGACACTTTTGAAGAGCAAGTCCTAGGTGCAGAAGGTCCTGTTTTGGTGGACTTCTGGGCGACCTGGTGTGGCCCCTGTAAAATGATTGCACCCATTCTTGAAGAATTGGTGGGTGTATACGACGGCAAAGTGACCATCTGCAAAATGGACGTAGATGCGCACAAAGAAACCGCCTCTAAATTTAATATCCGTGGCATTCCAACGCTGATGATTTTCAAAAACGGAAATTTAGAAGCTACCAAAGTGGGCGCATTGTCTAAGCAGCAGCTTATCGATTTTATCGACAGCGCGCTGTAATACGTAAGGGCGAAGCAGTGCAAACCGGCCGAAAATTCTTTTGATTACCAAAAATGTGATCAAAATTTTGAAGAAATTTAAAACACCGTTTTGCACTCGCCCGAACTTATCGCTATACTTGTTTTGTTTCTGCCCAGTCATACTCTTGCCTCAAGTTTGCAGGTCTGCACACTCCCCATAAATTCCGAGTGATGCCTTCGTCCTAGAAAGCCTTAATTTCCATTTGAATACTTTCTATCGACTCTGATTATTGATGTCCTCCAAACTTTTCCGAGATGTTTGCCATACTGAATGAGCACCGGGTATACAATTTAAAATTAACGACATAAAAACCAATTATGTTTATTGCATAACAATAAAATCACATGCAATAAACCCTTTTGGATTACGGAACATTTATTGGAACGACCGATTAATTTATCCGTTAATCAGTTGCTCCTTGTATTAAGGTCAAAGACATTAATACGCTATAACATTTGAAAATTTCAATTGATTTTCTTATATCAAAATCAATTGCGTAAATAAGAACAATTAGCCGTGTTTTAGTCGCTCGGTAACGCCAGTAAAACACTCAAATAAACGCTGAAAACCACGTAGCGTTAGGCATAAAAAATTATACCTCGCAAAAATACTGGTGTTTTATCGAAGCCATTCGCGTCAAGGATTTAATTGACTCAATTGATAATCTTAACGACCTAACGTTTATGAAAGAGCAACTCAAATTGCTTCGTTTTGTCGAATTTCCTAAGTTAATTTCTATGAATGCCGAAAATTAAAATACCTTTTATGCGATTCGCAAATTTTGAAACAATTTTTTATCAGAACAATTTTCACTAACCGGTTTATACAAACCAATCGTTAATCAATCCGTATCGAGAACTTGCTCGTACGGCGCCCACCCCTAAGACTTCAATTACCTATGAATTTAACAGACCTAAAAACGAAACCCATCGAGGAACTTATTAATATCGCAACAGAGATGGGCCTCGAAAACATGGCTCGGTCGCGAAAACAAGACATCATCTTCAACATTCTTAAACGCCACGCAAAAGGCGGAGAAGATATTTATGGCGACGGTGTACTTGAAATCCTTCAAGATGGTTTCGGCTTTTTACGCTCCGCAGACAGCTCCTACCTTGCCGGTCCCGACGATATCTACGTTTCTCCTAGCCAAATCCGACGCTTTAACCTGCGCACAGGTGACACCATTGCAGGAAAGATTCGTCCTCCTAAAGACGGCGAGCGCTACTTTGCTCTGTTAAAAGTTAATGAGATTAACTTCGACAAACCGGAAAAACTGCGCAACAAAGTATTGTTTGAAAACCTAACACCCTTATTCCCAGATCAACGTTTAGTTTTAGAAGCCGGTAATGGTTCAACAGAAGATTTAACGGGTCGAATCATCGACTTGATTGCGCCGATTGGTAAAGGTCAACGTGGCTTGATTGTAGCGCCACCGAAAGCCGGTAAAACCATCATGATGCAGAACATCGCTCAGGCTATTACCCGTAACAACCCAGAATGCCATCTAATCGTTCTTCTTATCGATGAACGTCCTGAAGAAGTAACCGAAATGCAGCGCTCGGTGCGCGGCGAAGTGGTTGCCTCAACCTTCGACGAACCACCTTCACGCCACGTACAAGTTGCCGAAATGGTGATCGAAAAAGCCAAACGCTTAACCGAACACAAAAAAGACGTTGTCATTCTTCTAGACTCGGTAACCCGTTTAGCACGTGCCTACAACACCGTTGTGCCTTCATCCGGTAAAGTATTGACCGGTGGTGTTGATGCCCACGCCCTTGAACGTCCTAAGCGTTTCTTCGGTGCTGCACGTAATATCGAAGAAGGCGGAAGCTTATCGATTGTTGCGACTGCGTTGATCGATACCGGCTCAAAAATGGACGAAGTTATCTTCGAAGAATTTAAAGGTACCGGTAACCAAGAATTACACCTTGATCGTAAAATCGCCGAAAAGCGCGTTTACCCAGCGATCAATGTACGCCGCTCAGGCACCCGTCGCGAAGACTTGTTGATGAAAGAAGACGAGCTACAACGCGTATGGATTTTGCGCAAACTTCTTCACGACATGGAAGATGTTGCCGCAACCGAATTCCTTGTGGATAAGTTGAAAAACTTCAAAACCAACGATGAATTCTTCTTATCGATGAAACGTAAGTAATCGAAGCATCAGACTAAACCGGTCGGCTCTCGGCCGGTTTTCACCACTTCTCATCTGCAAATCTTACTGAACGTCCAACAGCGCTCGCTGATACAATAGCAATACAAAACTCGTTTTGTTACGTACCTGACTTCCCAGCCATTCATTGCACGACAAGTATTCATGACCGATAAAGCCCTGAAATACAAAGACTTACGAGACTTCTTAGACCTGCTCGAAAAACGCGGCCTACTCAAACGCATCACTCACGCCATTGATCCCAATTTAGAAATGACCGAAATCGCCGATCGCACGCTGCGAGCCGGTGGCCCGGCGTTGTTATTCGAAAATCCCGTCGGCAGTGATATTCCGGTATTGGCCAACTTGTTTGGCACACCCGAACGTGTTGCTCTAGGAATGGGAGCAAAAGATGTCGAAGCTTTGCGCGAAGTGGGTAAGTTGCTGGCGTTTTTAAAAGAACCTGAACCGCCAAAAGGTTTGAAAGACGCCTGGAGCAAGATGCCGATCTTCAAGCAAGTGTTGAATATGGGCCCAAAAGAAGTCTCGCGGGCGCCTTGCCAAGACATCAAACTCGAAGGCGATCAGGTCGATTTAACCAAGCTGCCCATCCAAACCTGCTGGCCGGGTGACGCGGCTCCCTTGGTAACTTGGCCTTTGGTTGTGACTCGTGGCACTCAAAGGGAACGACAAAATCTGGGTATTTATCGCATGCAATTGATTGGCAAAAACAAGCTGATCATGCGCTGGTTAAGCCATCGCGGTGGCGCACTCGATTTTCGTGATTGGCAAATAGAACATCCGGGTCAGCCATTCCCGGTGTCTGTGGCACTCGGCGCCGACCCAGCGACTATCTTAGGCGCAGTGACGCCCGTTCCCGATACGCTCAGCGAATACGCGTTTGCAGGTTTATTACGTGGCGATAAAACCGAAGTGGTGAAATGTATCGGTAATGATCTACAAGTACCGGCTTCTGCGGAATTTATTCTGGAAGGCCATATTGCGCCCGGTGAAATGGCCGACGAAGGCCCGTTTGGTGACCATACCGGTTACTACAACGAAGTGGATTCTTTCCCGGTATTTACTGTAGACAGAATTACTCATCGCAAAAATCCGATTTATCACAGCACCTATACCGGCCGACCACCCGATGAACCGGCAGTTTTAGGCGTCGCCTTAAACGAAGTGTTTATTCCGATTTTGCAAAAGCAATTCCCCGAGATTGTCGATTTTTATTTGCCGCCAGAAGGCTGCTCTTACCGACTCGCCGTTGTGACCATGAAAAAACAATATCCCGGCCATGCCAAGCGTGTGATGATGGGGGTTTGGTCTTTCCTGCGCCAATTTATGTACACGAAGTTTGTTATCGTAACCGATGACGACGTCAATGCTCGGGATTGGAATGATGTGATCTGGGCTATTACTACTCGTATGGACCCGGCTCGCGACACCACACTGGTAGAAAACACCCCCATCGATTATTTGGATTTTGCCTCTCCGGTTTCGGGTCTCGGTTCAAAAATGGGAATGGATGCTACTCATAAATGGCCAGGGGAAACCAATCGCGAATGGGGCACCGCAATCGCTATGGATCAAACAGTGAAAGACAAAATCGATGGTATTTGGGATGAATTGAATATTTTCTGATATTCAATTTTTATAGGAAGCTCTGATTAACCCAGAGTTTCCAGCGACACAAGAATGTGTCGCCAATTTCTAGAACGGTAAGTGATTGAAATTGTGAAGAAATTGGAAATTGCATTTTCAATTTCTGCCCTCTGATTAAATCAGGGATGAGTTAATCAGAGGTTCCTATAGTCGTCAGTAGTGGTACCTACACGAGATAATCGTGATTGCGATATCGTCTACGGCATAAACCAAACGATTGATATCATCGATTCTCCGCGACCAGAAGCCGGAGAGATTTTCTTTTAACGCTTCTAGCTTGCCATTACCTTCGAACGAAGAGCGTTGAGCATCAGCGATTAATTTGTTGATGCACTCTAACGTTTTCTTATCTTGTGTCTGCCAATAGATGTAACTGTTCCAAGCTTCATCAGTTCACGATGAAAGCCTACTACTCATCAATCAGCGCTCTATGAGTTGTTTTTCGATTTTTAAATTGTGCAATTGAACGATTTAAGTGCTCAGCATTAACAGGCGAACGAAGTAAATGCACCGTTTCCATAAGGCTATTGTAATAATCCAGCGACATTACCACGGCATCTTCAGTGTCACGACGAGTAATTACAACGATATCTGCGTCATCCACAACGCTGTCTAAAACTGCTTTAAGCCTATTTCTAGCATCAGTAAAAGAGATAATTTTCATAGAACGCCCAACGTGTAGAACATTTGGTATAAGTCTAACCAAGAAATAAAAACAAGTACCGAATTCGCGCAAGACTTTCGTTGGCGACAAATACCAGACTGTAGAAACGAATACTCGATCTTACTCTTAGCTGTTCACAAGAGAGTATTTTATCCAGTACTTTTGTGAATAACTCCTGAGAAACCACCCACCTTAACGATTAATAGCTCCGTTTAAAACCCTCAAAGCATGGCATATAAAAGATTTTATCGATAGTAAACACTCACACCAAACATTCAATTCTGTGCTGACTAAGATTTACACAAAAAAGCTATTGAGCTTCTGCGTAATGGTGATATAGTTACATATAACACCATCACAACTAACTCGGACCAATGACATGTTAAGCGCAACATCGCTTCCAATGATTCACCGACAACACCAACACATCCGCTCGCTGATTTGGTTGTGGAGTTTTGCTGCATTCACGATGTGGATAATTATGTTCGCAAACGCCGCACACGCTGAAGATGCCAATCAAGGCAAAAAAACGTTTAACTTGTCAGAGGTTCATCAGATTGATGTGTCTGACTTCTACCAAGTGACGCTAATTCAGGGTGACAAAGAATACGTAACCGCCACCGGTCCTTCACAGGCGCTTGCCAATATTGACGGTCAATTTCAAGACAACGTGCTCTCATTGGGTAGCAAGACCGATGCACTCCTGCCGATCTCTCTAGAAATTGGTATCAAAAATCTAGAAAAACTCGTCCTCGAAAATGTATTAGAAACTAAAATTGAGTCTCTAAATGCCGACAAACTGAGCCTAGCGTCTGTGGGTACCGGATTATTATCCTTGGGTAAAATATCTGCGCAAAAACTCAAAATTACCAGTCATGGGACCGGCGAAATCTGGGGCGAATTACTCACCAGCACCGACGTCAATCTCACCGTATCAGGCTCAGGCAACGTCAACATATTTGAGCTGAAGGCCAACCATCTGCGCACCAATATTTCTGGCAGCGCCGGAGTTCATATCGATCACGTCGGCGAGGTAGAAACCTCTGCCATATCGCTTTCCGGGTCGGGCTTGTTTGATGCCGCCAACCTCATCATGCATCAAGCAGAAATCGCCATCGCAGGTTCTGCGAACGCTTTGGTTAACGTATTAGAAAACTTAGACGTCAGCACTTCCGGTTCAGGCACCGTTACCTACTATGGTAATCCCAACATTGATTCGGGCATTTTCGGTACCGGCTTAGTGCGTCGCGCGTTTTAAGGCTGGAGCAGATTAATGCAGGAAAACTGGAACGATCAACAGCCTATTTATAGACAACTTAGGGATCGTGTTGCGGCTTTAGTAATGAGCGGACAAATCAAAGAAGGGGAATTTGTTCCTTCAGTTCGCCAAGTAGCCACCGAATCGCAAGTCAATCATTTAACCGTGAGTAAAGCCTATCAAGAACTGGTTGATGAAGGCGTCTTAGAGATGAAACGCGGCCGTGGCATGTGTGTGATGACAGGCGCCCAGGAACAATTGCAAAAGCTTGAACGCAGCAGATTTATTCAAGAACAACTGCCCGAATTCGCCAAAAAGATGCAGCAGTTGAATATTACCCCGCAAGAATTGATCGAACTGATTAAGGAAATACAATGACAAGTCCGGTCGTAAAAATTCGTAATCTGGAGAAGCATTACGGTCGCACACAAGTAGTCGACATCCCGCAGCTTGATATTGAACCCGGACGCATTGTTGGCTTAATTGGCCCAAACGGTGCCGGTAAAACCTCAACCATTCGCTGTTTACTGGGTCTTTCTCAATTTAAAGGTCAACTCGAAGTTTTGGGATTAAATCCCTATACAGATCGATCTAAATTATTAAAAGACGTTGCCTTTATCGCCGATACCGCTGTTTTACCGAAATGGATTAATACTCAGCAGCTGCTCGATTACATGGCCAAGGTACATCCGAATTTTAATATTGAAAAAGCCAAACGCTTTTTATCTCAAACCAATATTCGACCAACGGCAAAGGTTAAAACCTTATCTAAAGGCATGATGACGCAATTGCACTTAGCCTTGGTTATTGCCATTGAAGCAAAACTCCTGTTATTGGATGAACCAACACTTGGCTTGGATATTATTTATCGCCAGCAATTTTACGAGCAATTATTAAACGATTTTTTCGAAGAAGATCGCACCATTATTATTACTACCCACCAGGTCGAAGAAATCGAAACCATCCTTACCGATCTTATTTTTATCAACCAAGGTTCGGTGGTGTTAAACGTCGCGATGGACGATATTGCCTCTCGATTCGTTGAATTAACGGTTTCTTCCGATAATTATCAACAAGCAAAAGCGCTTAACCCCATTCGTGAGCGCTCAAATCTTGGCAATACCATCTTTACCTTTGAAGACACAGATCCACAATTACTCACAAATTTAGGCAGAATGAACACACCAAGCCTGTCAAATTTGTTCATCGCTAAATGCGCCCAAGATTCAGCCAAGGGAGTACAGTCATGAACACTTCCAGCTTTATTGCGCAACTAAAACGTGAGTATTGGGAATCGAAAGCGTGGTTAATTCTATTACCCACAATTCCCGCCGTACTCATCACATTGTTGATTATTTTAGTTTCACAAGTAGGTGAATTTGCTCAAATCGAAACCACACCGTCGATTCCGTTTGAAAGCTCACAGCAACCGCAAATTCTCGATTTTAGCATCGATGAAAACTCATCTACGTCAGATACCGACGACGAAAACGATGACTTCAATGTAGAAATTAACGTAGAAGCCAACGGCGGTGCTCGCATTGACTCGGTGCTACAACTGCTGATGGCCGTGGGTTGGTTTAATGCATTCTTCTACTTTCTAAGCTGTTTATATTCCGACCGTAAAGATTCGAGCATTTTGTTCTGGAAATCGCTACCCGTTAGCGACACCCAACAGGTTCTATCCAAGTTTACCTTTGGAATGGTTTCGTTTCCGATGGTCTCTATGGCCATTGGTTGGATACTGATGGTGGTACTCGTAGTTATTGATAACACCCTCATCGAGAGCTCAGGATTTAACCTAATTGAAGAACTTGAACCCAACAGAAACGTGTTTGTAGATTTTATTGTTGCACCCTTTGTTTTGTGGGCATTAACAGCGCTAAAATTTTTTCCTTTGGTAGCCATAGCCATGCTGGTATCGGCGGTATCGAAAAGATCGCCCTTCTTATGGTTGATCTTTCCGCTGTTTATCATCTCAATTATCGAACGCATATTTTTGCATTCAAACAATCTTCTGGATTGGTTTTTATCACACCTACCCGTGTTCGAAACCGAAGCCTTTAGTGAAATTTCCTCCGACCCTGTCGGATTTATGGATCGATATTATTTTTACGGTGCAGCAGTACTTGTTCGTGATACGGTTTTAAGTGTCATAATAATCGCCTTGTGCATATGGCTGCGCAAAAATCGATTTGAAATTTAGCGGTGGGACCTAGTTGTTCCCAGTGCAACACCGAGGAACAACATGGAACACCAAGCGACATCTAAAGGCGAATTTTTCAGCAGATATTTAATTGCTTTAATTGCAACGGGCATCGTGCTCGGAGCAGTAATAGGCAGTCTGGCGCCGAGCGTCGGCATTGCCCTTGGGTTATTGGGCGAATTGTTTGTTGGTGCTCTGCGTGCCGTCGCCCCCATTCTGGTATTCACCCTATTACTAACGGCGATTGCCACGCGCTCAAAAGACAGCAGCCTTAAATTCGGACCAATACTAACGCTCTACATTATAGGTACCCTAAGCGCGGCCTTTATCGCCGTAGTTCTCAGCCTTCTCTTTCCTTCAGAACTGGTTCTAAACAACTCCGCCGGTGATATCAATCCACCCAGTGACGTTCAACAGGTACTTAGAAACCTTCTGTTTCGCATTGTCGACAACCCCAATAACGCCTTGGTGACAGGGAACTACATCGCCCTAGTTGCTTGGGCAGTAGCACTTGGCTTTGCCCTTCAAGGGGCAGCAGACAGTACCAAAAGAGTCATTAGCGACTGCGCACAAGCCATCGCAACCTTAACCCGCTGGGTTATTCGCTTCGCGCCCTTGGGCGTTTTCGGCCTTGTGTGTAAAACCGTGGCGCAAACGGGCTTGGGAGCCATGACCAACTTTATCCATCTGCTGTTCGTTTTATTGGCAGCGATGTTAATAGTCGCGCTCATCGTGAATCCACTTATCGTCTTTGTAAAACTGAAACGCAATCCCTATCCATTGATTTTTACCTGCTTAAAAGAAAGCGGAATTACCGCGTTTTTTACCCGCAGTTCTGCGGCCAATATTCCAGTTAACCTAGAATTGTGTCGCCGATTAAAACTCGACGAAGAACTGTATTCCGTATCAATTCCGCTCGGTGCTAACGTCAATATGGCCGGTGCCGCAATCACCATCACCGTAATGACGTTAGCCGCCGTTAATACTCTAGGCATTGAAGTAAGCTTTATTTCAGCACTTTTACTGAGTGTAATCGCCGCGGTATCAGCCTGTGGCGCCAGTGGTGTGGCAGGTGGATCTCTATTGTTAATTCCCTTAGCGTGTAATCTTTTCGGTATCAGTGGCGATGTAGCGAGCCAAGTCATTGCCATTGGCTTTGTCATCAGCGTTATTCAAGACTCCGCCGAAACAGCGCTCAACAGCTCAACCGATGTTGTTTTTACCGCCGCCTGCTCCAAAAGCAACGAAATCCCATCTTAAAAATCTACCAATAAAACAAACGGCAGTTGCAAAAATACAGCTGCCGTCTTCACCTCGATTTTGTTCAAACACCAACAAAACAGTCATGAGAATAGAATAAAGATTTATTAGTCTTTATCACCAGCACAAAGCTAAGATATGGGAATCATTTGTGCTTAACAAATGACACCATTGGAAGCTCTGACTAACTCATCCATGATTTAATCAGAGGAAAAGTTGAAAAGACGATTTTCAACTTATTCAGAATTTCAATCACGCACCGTTTTTGAAATTAGCAGCACATCTTTGTGTTGCTAAAAACTAAGCACTAGGAATTAAGTAATGAAAGCTGTTGAACTGTTTATTGAAGCCATCATATTTAGAAGCCGCTGGTTATTGGCGCCATTTTTTCTCGGTCTCATTCTCGCTACCATTGCTTTGCTCGTTAAATTTATGAAGGAGCTGTACGTCCTTGCATCGCAACTTCTAAGTCTAACCTCGGCCGATGTTATTATTTCAATTCTAACCTTGGTTGATACCACACTCATTGCAAGCCTACTGTTCATCATAATATTAAGCGGCTACGAAAGCTTCGTATCTAAAATTGATTTTTACGATCACGAAGATCGCCCTTCTTGGATGGGCAAAGTCGGATTTTCAGAACTAAAACTGAAACTCATTGGCGCCATTGTGGCCATTTCTGCCATCGAACTGCTAAAGGCCTTTGTAGATGGATCTGCGACTAATCAGGAAATTGCGTGGAAAATTGCCATTCATATGACCTTTGTGGTCTCAGGCGTACTGTTCGCCATCACCGACTATATCTCTGCCAGAAAAAACAAAGACGATAAACACTAAACTATCGCACTTTTAAAGAACTTTCAGATTTAACCTAAAATAAATCCCTCTCTAAAGCGCCTCAAATAATGTCGAGGCGCTTGCCGCCCCAAATTTCCTGTCTTAAAGCAACTTCCCGCCAAAACATTTAAAAGACTTTAGATCTCAGTCTTGAGTGTGTCTACAAACAACTTAAATGCGATTGTAGAACTTATCTCTAGCGCTAGTATTGCGGACGTTATTACCCTCGAACTCAGGATAGAAAAATGAAAACACTCTCTCAAATCATCATATTATCGTCACTGGTGATAACTAATCTCGCACTTGCTAATAATGTTCGAATACCCAATGAATTTATGATGAAAATAAACCCAGAAAACTTTACTCAAAATCTGGATCAATCCAACAGGAATGAAAATTATCACAGCATAGATGTAGATAACACTTGTCTCGCAGTCAACTCAGATGAAAATAGATTTATTTATAAAACCTGTGACGCAGGAGATCTAACCCAACACTTCAGATATGAGCAGGGAAGATTAAAAAACTCTTTCGATCAATGTTTAACTCATTTAGATCAAGAACAAAGAACAGAGCGCACATCATTTTGTACAGACACTAGAACATTAATCCGCAAACGAACATCTTACCGATGGACAGTTAATTTCAATAGTTGTACACAAAATTCAAATCAAGTATGGCAAATAGAAACTTCTAGTTTGGGGGACGTTATCTTCAAGCAAGATGACGAATGCCTAGCATTCACAGGCGAGAGTTTTAGGCAAGAAGTTGGTTGTAATTTTGATCTCTACTGCTATACGAACAGTGGTGGCAATGAAGTATGTGAATACCTCAATTCTGTAGTTGGTGACGTGGATTTTGAGGATTTCAGAACCCGAACAAGATCTTGCGAATTAGATTTAACATATGGATTAGAAAATCCAGATGGAAGCATCCTCGTCATAGAAAAATTAATTCCGATAGTCGTCCCAATACTCTAGTTAAACCTTCTCCAAAGCACACGAAATTGATCGTAGCTTAATCCCAAAATACTTGCGGCTCGGCCTTGGTGATGTTGTGCCAATTCCATTGCTGCGAGTATTTGTTGTTTTTCCCAATTTTCCCTTCTGCCTTTAAAATCTCTGAGGCTTTCTTCGGAAATTTTTTCAGGTATTGTTTCTTGAATTATTTTCTGTGACTTTTCAGATTCTTGAATTTTTCTTTTTACTAAATCGACATCATTTGCTGCATTGATTTTGGTGTTTTTCCAAGGCGATTGGAATGGATCAAGATTAATTTCAGATATTGGTTCTTCAGGATTTTTACAGCGAAATAAAGACCGCTCAACAACATTTTTAAGTTCGCGAATATTTCCGGGCCATGAATACTGTAATAATTGCTGTTGCACGACTTCGCTAAAACCCGGGAAAAAATCCCAGTCCAGCTGACGAACAAAGCTTACGGCAAAGTGGTCTGCCAACAGTAAAATATCGTCCTCACGCACTCGCAGTGGCGGCGTATGAATTACATCAAAAGCGATACGATCCAGCAGGTCGTTTCGAAACTCGCCCTTTTCTGCCATGGAGTGTAAATTACCGTGAGTAGCACCAATGATTCTACCTCGGGTTACCAAGGTTTTTTGGCCACCCAATCGCTCGAACTCTCCGTATTCTAAGACTCGCAAAAGCTTTTCTTGTATTCGCAAAGATAGCGTTGCGATTTCGTCTAAAAATAACGTGCCCTCACCAACTCGCTCGAAGTATCCGGGTTGCGAACGAATCGCTCCGGTAAATGATCCCGCTTCATGGCCAAACAAGGTGGATTCGACCAGTGTTTCAGATAGCGCAGCACAGTTGACTTTGATGAAGGGTTCTTCCCAGCGAGGCGATAAGAAGTGCGTTCTGTGAGCCATTAGTTCTTTACCAGATCCGCGCTCACCCAGTATCAACACAGGCCGATCAAGAGTAGCCAAACGAGAGGCTTGGTCTAGGGCATCCAGATAATAACGACTTTGACCAATGGATTGTTGTTTTCGATCTTCTTGCATGGCTAATAACACCAAATATTGGCTTTGAAATGGGTTTATTTAACCAAATAATTAGAGAGAAAATCAAAGCAAATTGAAAAAAAACCAACAAATCCTTTTAAATCAATTAGTTAACAAAATTGGCACAAAGTCAGCTATATATCGAATACAAAAATAGGAAAGACAGAAATTACTCATAATTTTCAGGAGATAGAACACATGGGCATCTTTTCACGCTTCAGTGACATAGTACAAGCCAACATCAACAGCATGCTCGATCGCGCGGAAGATCCAGAAAAAATGATCCGCTTGATGATCTCAGAGATGGAAGAAACCTTAATTGAGGTCAGAAGCTCAAGTGCGCGCATTATTGCCGACAAGAAAGCGGCTCAACGTCGCTTAGATAACATGAACGACGACTCTGAAGAGTGGGAACGTCGCGCTAAACTTGCACTAAGTAAAGATCGAGAAGACTTAGCGCGAGCAGCGTTGTCTGAGAAACAAATCATCAAAGATGAAATTGCGCTAATTGAAAAAGATTTGCAAAATTTGGAAGAGCATCTCACCAAACTGGATGTTGAGATTTCACAATTACAGTCAAAACTTGATGATGCGAAAGCTAAAGAAAAAACCTTAAAAATGCGCCAAGAAGCCACCAGCGCTCGTTACAAAACCAAACGCCAAAACGAACGCTCCGATATTGAAGATGCATTTTCTAAATTCGAACGTTTTGAGAAAAAACTCGATAAATACGAAAGTGAATTAGAAGCCATGGATTTAGGTAAAGATAAATCAGGTAATTTACATCAGCAATTTGCTAATTTAGAGAATGACGACAAGTTAACGGAAGAAATTAATCGTCTTAAAAAAGAAGTTAACAATAACAACATTTAATTAGGGAGCCCGGTACCCATGTCATTCACGTCATTTTTATTCGTGCCAACAATCTTATTTATGATTTTTGTGGCACCACTTTGGATAATTTTTCATTACAAGAGTAAGCGAAAAGAGGAAACCGGGCTTTCCGAACACGAACGACTACAACTCGAAGAACTTTTAGTCAAACTCGACAAGATGTCAGACAGAATTAAAACGTTAGAAGAAATATTAGATGATCGTCATGGTAGCTGGCGGTCAAAATCGGACAAGGAGAGATACCACTCATGAGCAGGTGTTCTGATAATAAATTCCAATGTTGGAAAGAAAAGAAAGCACACGGCTATAACCGCAATCTATATCGCAACAAACGCGACGGAAAAATATTTGGGGTGTGTGCCGGCATTGCCGACCATTTAAATATGGATCACTGGGTAATGCGAGTATTGGTTTTAGGTTCGTTTTTTATTCTTGGCCCACTGACATTTTGGGCATACATCACCGGCGCCATTGTCTTGTCAAAGCGTCCCGAGCAGTGGACGCCGGAAACCGAATACGATGAAGAACGCGGACATTTTCGAGAAAAAACTATTTTTAAACACTCGAAACCAGCGCCACAAAGATTGAGGGTTGCAAGAGAGAAAATGGATATGGCGTTAAAAAGAATCGAAAAGATCGAGCGCTATGTAACTTCATCGCGATACGACCTAGACAAACAGTTTGCCGACATGGAGAGAGGTAAGTAATACCTCTCTGCCAATAAAAGTATCACTATAAATTCGGCATTTTAGGGACAATAAATTTAGGGGTGGGCCATGCGATACTTCGAAGGTGTTGTTATTGCAGTAATGGTATTGTCATCAAGCCTTTTTTATTTAATTGAAAATACCAATTTTCGCTGGCAAGTGACATTGATGGACGTCACCATTGAGGTTTCGAATCAATTTCACTCACCAGCGCAAGATACGATTAGTTTAGCTGTTCAAGCTGACCAACTCGCATCATCATTTCTGTTACCACCTGCAAATCCAACAAAAATTGGTAATCCGTTTTAAATTCATTGGCGTTGTGACCGGTATATTTTGTACCGGGCTCAGCCAAACCAAATTGCACTCCGTTTGGTAAATAATGAACAGAGGTAGCACCGGCAGAAGAAGAAAACTCTCTCGGTAAATTTAGGTTTTCGGTCGCAACGTCCAACAATGCATTTACCCAACGACCCTGCGGATTACGGTACATGGGTTCAGCGATAGAAATATCTAAATTCATTGGCGTCTTGGTCGTTTCTTGCCACTGACCAACCTTCTCAAGAATCTCTGCTTTTAAATAATCAGGCTTTTTACCAACCGGCACACGAAGATTAGTGGCGATTTTCATTTCAGCATCATCAACACTAACATAAGTGAGCGATGTGGTAAGTGGGCCCATAAATTCATCAGAAAAACCAATATTTAATTTGCCGCCCAAATAATTTAATCCCCAGTTTGAAGCCGCATATTCGGCAGCATCAATAATATGATTTTGCTTTACAGGAAGCTGGCCGTTAAGTCGATTTAACAACAGCATCATTCGAGAAACAGGGTTTACGCCAGAGCCAGGATCTGATGAATGCGCCGAAACGCCTTTTACTTTCAACAGAATTTGATCGTTGACAATATCAACATCAATCGAGAAATTACTGCCGTATTCTTTAACGAAAACCTGGGCCTGCTGATTTAACACTTCGCGAGTGGCAACCAAGTCATCGGCAAGAATTGTGGCAATAGACTCACGGGGAATTTGATTGGTTGCTAAGCCACCGGTAACCTTGATGACTTCCATACCTTTACCGGTAGCGGTTCGCGCGGGAAAACTCGCCATTACGGTGCCATAGCCTTTTTCAGCAATAACAACGGGATAACCGCCATCTAGAGCCAAGTTATAGTCTGGTGTTGGGTGTCTTTCAAAATAATAAGGAATAGCGGTAGAAGAAGTTTCTTCTGTGGTATCAACCAATAACCGGAAGGTTCTATTAAGCTTAATGCCTTCTTCTTGGATGACTTTCATCGCGTATAAAGTTACAACGATGCCGTTTTTATCGTCTTCGGCGCCACGGCCGTACATACGATCGCCAATTTTGGTTAATTTAAACGGATCAAGCTTAGTACCATCTTCTAAAACCCAGTTATCTGGATTAACCGGAACCACGTCGCCGTGAGCGTGAATACCCACCAACTCTTCGCTCGTGCCCGGCAGGGTAATCTCGTAAACACGATTATCAACGTTCTTAAACGCTAAACCAAAGTCGGTAGCAAGCTCTTCAATGCGCTTAGCAAGTTCATGAAAATTGGGGTTGTCGTGCTGCTCGTACCGGCTGTCACGGAATGTTGGAATAGCAACCAATTCGGCCAATGTTTCAACCGCTTGCTTGCCGTATTTAATACGTGTGTATACGCCTAAAAGGCGCTGAATTTCATGACTTTGCTCTTCGGAGAGCGCTTTGCCACGACGATATAAACTGAGTGTTTTTTTTAGCTCAGGATTTGATTTGGCCAATTCTGATTTTTGAACCGATTTTAAAAACTTATTAAACGAATCAAAGGATTTCTCATGCTGCGCAACAATAAGTTCCTGAACAGTTTGGCTTGGTAACAAGGTTTCTGCACTTGCTTGGGCAATTGGCTGACAAAAGGCCGACACCAATATACCGGATAATATCAACGGTTTACGCATAAACTGACGACTTAATAATCTCTTCATAAAACTCTCAAAATCTCACGTTTAAACTAAAAGCTCCTAGAGCCATAACATGTGTATGCTACTCGAATATAACCCGACGAATTAACCCTCAACCATCGGATTTGTGACAACTTCTGAATGAGTTGTTTCACAATTTTTTATGCGTTTTAAACCGCATATTGAGTATGGTAAATGCGGGGCATAACCACGGCTGTTAAAACAGTGTCACTAATGAGTATGGATACACGTTGCAGATGAGACGAAAACACGGTCTGCAAGCACAATAGACGCAACCAAACGATTTTAATAACAAAGCAGACTAAAGAAACTTCTGATTAACTCCTCTATGAATTAATCAGACGACAGAAATTGACAATGCGATTTCCGATTTCCTGACAATTTCAATCACTTACCGTTCTTGAAATTGGCGAGACATCCTTGCAACACTGGAAGCTCTCGGTTAATCAGAGTTTCCTAAGCTTTTAATATTGAAATAACCTTAACTGGCTAACTCAGTCAAATACGATCAAACATTAAGTATTAGATGTACTATGAACCCTTCTGACCCAACACGAGCGACTCACAGTAATCACGGCGATAACCATGATTTCTACATCAGCCAAAAGCGGCTATTTGAACAGGGTTCAATGCAATTACTGCTGGCCAACCTGCTCCAACTCTACGGCCACATAAACCAGTGTCATGACCCAGAAAACCTAGCACTCGCCATTAAAGCGTTATCGAACCTAGGTTTAACCCGAGATGCCTCCGCCCTGTTTTGGCGTAGTTGGCGACGCTTGAATAAACCCGACGTACTGGCGGATTTCTATTACCACCATCTACGTCGTAGAGGCAGTCATTGGCAAGCACTTTTAGAAGTGAAAGAGCACCTGCACAACGCCGAGTTACCCAATAAAATCCGCAGCGACCTGTGGATAACCCAAGCCGAGCTATTGGCAACCTATCGCGATTTCACCGGCGCCGAAGAGGCGCTAGATACCGCCGAAAAATTCGACATCAGTCGGTGGTCGAAGGTGAGTCGTGCGTACCTTAAACTCGACGCCGATTTACCCAGCGAAGCTCTCGCTATTTGCAAAAACCTGCTCGCCGTAGAACCCAACTATCGACCTGCTATTCAGTTCGCCGCGCACATTTATCATCAACTAGGTGACAGTAATTCCGCCATTAGCTTGCTTGAAAACGCGGTAATAACCAGTGATATGCAGGTGCGCATGCAATCGTTCTCCACGTTTTCACAACTCATTTATTTGTACATCGAACAAAAAAAATATTCAAAAGCGGAACACGCCTTAACCCTATTAAAAACATTTGTTTTGAATCCGCCACAATATTGGCAAAATTTCGTCGATCAAATCGAGGCTGATTTATTATGTGCTCAACAAAAATACGAAGACGCTATTAAATATCTCAGCCCCGTACATTTATTTACCCAAACCATTTCTGAAAGAATTAAAGCGAATTCACAAAACACGCAACAGCGTCAAGCGGGCAACCGCACCGTTTTAGAAACCCCTTACGAGCGCCAGAACTATTTAACCTGTGCCCCGGCAAGCTTAACAACAGTTGCCAATTATTTTGGCGCAAACGTCAAACAACAAGATGTCATTGATGAAATTTGCTACGCAGGCACACCCGATATTGACGAGCGCCGCTGGGCAAGAGATCAGGGTTGGCTGGTTAAAGAATTCGAATTAAATCGCGAAACCGCAGTAAAACTGATTGATGCCCAAATACCCTTTTTATTTTGCACCGTTGAACCTGGAATGGGACACCTTCAAGTATTGGTTGGTTACGATGAAGCCACCGAAACCTATATTATTCGCGACCCAAATTATCCACGTTTACGAGAAACGCTTATTGGTATAACTGAGGATTATTATGCATCAAGCGGGCCGCGCTGCATGGTAATGATTCCACCGGAACTATATTCGCGAATCGAAAATATAACGCTGCCAGCTTCGGAGTTATACGACCATTATTTTGAATTAAAATTGGCGTTAGATAATCACCAACGCGCGAATGCCTACCAAGCCTATCGAAAAATGCTGACCATTGATGCCGAGCATCGACTCACTTTATTTGCCAAAAGAGCTTTAGCGAGTTACGATTTTGACGATAAAAAGTTAAGCATCATCAACGATCAATTGCTTGAGCGATATCCAAACGATGTTAATTTAATTTTAGCAAAAGCAGGAAATATCGCTTATTTAAAAGGCACCCAGGAGCTTTTAAAATTCCTAGAGCCTTACACTCAACAAGCAAACTGTCATTATTTGATATTAAATCAGTATTTGGAATATTTCCGCCGCGACGCACGCTACCGAAAAGACGCCGAAAAATCCGCGCAAAAATTATTAAAATACTACGGCGCTCAAGCGAATATACTTACCACCTGCGCCAGTTTATTTTGGGAGAGCGACCAAAAAGAGCTCGCCTGTGAAGCCTTTCGATTAGCGACCTGCCTTGAAGATAAGCAAGAACAATACGCTCACAATTATTTTGTGACCGCGCAAAAACTAAAAAAGACTCAAACCGCATTGGATTTTTTGCAGTCCAGATTCGATCAATTTCAGCATAAATCGTCCGGCCCGGCCTTGTCTTTATATTCTGCACTCGCGGCCATAAACCGCGAACAAGATGGTTTGGAAATACTGAACAAAGCCGTTGTAGCGCGACCCGGTGATGGGTATTTACTAATTCAAGCGGCAGAAAAGCACCTGCAAGTTGGTCAGCACAAAGAATGCCTTGAACTTCTTAAAAAAGCCGAACCTGTTGCAAACCGTTTAGAATATTTGCAAACCCTTGGGGCCTACTACACATTTATTCACGACTATGACGGCGCCTTAAAAGCCATCGATGAACTTCTCGTTTACGAGCCATTAAATCGCAAAGCCTATCTCAATAAAATAACATTGCTAAAAAACCAAGGTAAAAGCGCGGATGTAAAAATATTCGTGAATGAACTGCTAAAGTCATTCCCCGACAATCTAGGAGTCTTGGCTACCGGTTATCAAATAACCGATAAAATGGACCATGAACAGAGACGCGAAATACTCAGCACCATTACTCAAAAACACCCAGAAGACCCTTGGGCGTATATCGAATTATCGCAGCTTTATGTTGACAATAACGATTTAAACCAAGCGCTATTATACGCCCAAGAAGCCGTTAAGGTTGCACCGCAAAGGGCCTATAACTATGTGCAACTGGGCAGAGCGTATTTACAACAACTCGCTTACGAACAAGCGCAACATGCCCTTAAAAAAGCCATTGAGCTGTCCGCAGACGAAACCGAGGCCTTTGATTTACTCTTAGCTACGTGCCGAACTCAAACGGAAGAAAAAGAATCCTTCACGTTTATTTTGACTCAATTGATGACGCAAACTACAGAAGGTTACGGTGTACTTCGTTATTTAGAATTAGCCTTAAATTACCTAGATTACAAAGAAATTGCGTTATTTTTAAAACAAGCCCTAAACGAAAGACCAGATCTGTGGCAAGTTTGGATTGCGAATGCACGCTTTCGCGTAAAAACCGGAGAACAATCATTAGCGCTTGAGCTCTTAAATTCGGCAACTGAACGCTTTCCACTAAACAGCACCGTGTTTTATTTAGCCGCAGAATCCTGTGTTGAAATTAACAATCTCACAGAAGCTGAAGCCTATTTAAACCAAGCTCTCATTGTCAATCCATTGTATGCATCTGCTATTAATTTATTATCCGATGTTTTGCTGGCCACAGATCGTATCAGTAAGGCCATTGATCTGTTAGAAAATCACTTAAAACGCCAACCGCACGATTACCCCAGTTATGCATACCTTGCTGATATTTATTTGCAAAATCAACAAAAGCAAATTGCCTGCGAAAAACTGCATCAAGCACTTGAAATAGAACCAGAATACGCGTGGGCCTGGCAAAAACTGGCCTTGCTTGCCGAAAATAATGCCGAATTGGTGAAAATTCAAAACAAACTCACCGAGGTCAGAAAAAGTCGGCCCGGCTCCACACAATTGGCGTTATCACAAGCGAATATTGAAAAAAATATCGACGCTAAGCTGGATATATTACGTGATTTTCTTCAACGCTATCCTCACAACGCAGACGTCGCCATACGCTATTGCGAAGAATTAATTAATAAAGATTACATAGAACAAGCACAGCAATTTATAGAACAAGAATATTGGCGAGAAAACCAGCTGGCCGACATTCAAATAATACGCGCACAATTAAACTACCAAACCAAACAACCCGATTTAGCTTTTGCGATTTTAGAAGATCTATTATCAAAAAATCCCAGCCACAGACGCGCTTGGGAAGTATTACTTACGTTCTACAGTAACGAAAAAAATACTCAAAAGGCCGTCTTTTGTGCCGATAAATATTCTGATTTGATCAGAACAGAAGCCGAGAACATCGCCTACATTGGGGTTTTATTAAATCGAACTTCGGCGCAAGCACAAACCGTTGAAAAATATTACCAACATGCGTTGGAGCTAAATCGCACCAGCGGCTATATTTTTGAAAACTACAGTTCGTTCTGTTTTGATCAATTAAACGCTCTAACATCTGAGAACAACACGCAGCCAAAAGAAGAATTAGAATCTAATAAAAAGCATTGGATAGCGGTACTGAGAGATATGCTTGCCAACGCTGTGAATATGACAGAACAACCCTGCTTTTTATGGGCCACTATCAGATTGGCAACCTATGAACCAACTGAATTTGATGCATTAAGCTGCTGGGACAAATTACTCGGTAATACACGTTGCAGTTATTATTATCTGAGTAACACATGGAATGATCTTAACTCCTTAAAACTTCAAGATGCAGCGATTACGGTCATAGAGAATCGAGTTCATAACAACTTGGATATTGCCGCCGATGCGGGTGTACTCTGGGCCGATGGTACAATAAAGTCTAAAGGGCTTTCGGCTTTCGAGAAAAATCTCCCTAAAAGACCAATACTGTCGGACTTTGATCACAGAGTGCTGGAAGGCTATCTTAGATACAAAATATCAAACTTGTCTTCAGTGCCCGAAAAAATCCTAACTCAATTTAATCAAGCTTTTGCCGACGACGCTACAAATTGGAGCCTTCTCGGTGAGCTGTATGCGCGAATGGATCAATGGTATTCGTGCAAACAATGGATGAGGGGTTATAAGAAGTTTTCAGAAATAAGCGCGCGAACACTTTATATTTACGGATTATCAGAATTACACACCAACCAATGGCAAACCGGCAAAGCCATTATTCGCGAGTCGGCACAATTGGAGCGAGATGACTTCTACGAGGATATTCTGTGTTGGATATTATTGTTTGACGTTTTGGAAGGTAAAACTGTTGATTATTCGCAATTGGATAATGTCGATTATTCTTATTTAAGCAGCTACAGCCAATACATTTACACATTGTTGCACGCAATTGAAAAGGTAGACAACGGCAATCTAGAATCTACATTTAGCAGTATCAGCCATTTACTTAGAAATGCTCAAGCCAGCTACCAAAATATAACGGGCGCCAGCGCTGCTGTAATGATTAAAGAACACGCCCGCCGCTATCTAGAGTCGAAAATCACCAGTACCGCACCAATATCGTGGTATTGGCGATGGCGGCTGGGCAATCATTTTTAATTAACGTTAAAAGACCGTTACATAGAGGATAAAAACATGAGAGCTATGCAATATATAACCTTTGTTTTTTGCGCACTAATTTCTCTGCATCTACACGCAAGTGAGAATATTACCAAAAAAGACATTCTGAAAATAATTCATGAAGTTGAAGCGGCGGCAAAATCACACAACGTCGAGGCCATTGTTAAGCATTTTAGTACAGACGCTAAAATCACTCTGAATTTTCCAGCCGAACTTGGCGGTACGCAGGTTTTGAGCGTTTCAGAATACAGTGCTTTATTGCGTGATGGCTGGAGTTTACCCGCCGAATTTAAATATGATGTCAAAGATATTCAAATTGAAATTAGTAAGGATCAAAAAACCGCTACCGCAACCGATATCGTCTACGAATCTATAGAGATACCTGGACAATTTAAAATTAAATCCAAATCATTCGAACAAGTGAAATTTGGATTATTTAACGGCGCCGTACTCATTACAGATTTGAGTGGAAAAACCGAAATCCAACAGTAGGAATCTCTGATTAACTCATCCATGACGTAATCAGAGTGCAGAGATTAAAAACGCGAGTTCCAAATTTTTAACAATTCCAAGCTCTTACAGGCCTAGAAGTTGGCAACGCATCCCTGATTAAATTTTCCATCAATCAATCGGGGATCTTTCTATTTAATCGACGATCTCGTAACCACCATCAATATAATGTATGCCGCCGGTCACAGCCTTAGCGCCATCGCTTACTAAGAACGCCGCGAATGAGCCGATATCGTCTAAATTAAGAGGTTTATGCAAAGGCGATTTATTGACAAACTCGGTTAATAAACTGTCGAACTTTTCAATACCCGACGCGGCGCGAGTATGAATAGGCCCCGGAGAAATTGCATTAACCCGAATGTTATTTTTACCCAATTCAGCGGCCAAATAGCGCACCGTTGATTCTAAAGCGGCTTTAACGGGGCCCATTAAATTGTAGTGATTTACCACCTTCTCAGAACCGTAATAGGTTACCGTCAATAAACTTCCACCGTCTTTCATTAAGGGTTCTGCACGTTTAGCCATGCGAATAAAGGAATGGCAAGAAATGTCCATAGCCTGCAAAAAGCCCGCACAACTGCTGTCAACCACGCGCCCTTGCAAATCGTCTTTGGGCGCGAAGGCGATGGCGTGTAGCATAAAATCGAGTTCACCCCAGCGCTTTTCAATATCTGCAAATACGGCATCCATTTGTGATTCGTCGGTAACATTCAATGGCAGTATTGACGCCGCATTTAATTGCTCGGCCAAGGGTCTTACGTATTTTTCGGCTTTTTCATTTAAATAGGTAACAGCCAAATCGGCACCGGCGCCGTGAAAAGCCTGCGAACATCCCCACGCAATGGACTCTTGGTTAGCAATGCCAACCACTAAACCTTTTTTACCGTTTAAATCTATGATGCTCATATCGCCCTCTTAGAATTGTTCGCCAATGGTTGTTAAGGTCTGCTTAGCCAGCATCCACTCTTCGTTGGTTGGAATTACATAAATACCTAACTGACTGCTGGCTGCATGTATTTGCGTTTGGTTCAGCTGGTTTTTATCGGTATCGATAGTAGCACCTAACCATTGTAGGCTTTCGATAATTTTCGCGCGCACTAAGGCGCTGTTTTCGCCAATACCACCAGTAAAAATAATGCCGTCAATGCCATTAAGTGCCGGAATTAATCCAGCCAGTTTTTGGGCGGCACGAAAACAAAATAAATCCAACGCTTCTTTCGCGCGCTCGTCGTTTGAAGCTTCTAATTCCCTCACATCACTGCTGATTTCTGACACACCTAAAAGACCAGATTGTTTATAAAGCAGTGTTTCAATTTGTGAAATATCGAGCTGCTTTGCCTGGGCAAGATACAGAACCACTCCAGCGTCCAACTCGCCACAGCGCGTGCCCATCATCAAGCCATCAAGAGCGGTAAAGCCCATGGTTGTGGTAACACTTTTACCGCCCTTCATGGCACACATGCTGGCACCATTGCCTAAATGCGCTACTACCAATTTTTCTCGATGCTCGGCCAGCACATGCTGTTCAATGACGGTACTGATGTAATGATAGGACAAACCGTGAAAACCGTAGCGCAAAACGCCTTCTCGGGCCAGCGAGCGTGGTAGCGCGAACAGTTTATATAACGGCGACTGAGTGGCATGAAAGGCCGTATCAAAACACGCGACTTGTGGAATATCTGAATAGTGCCCAGCAATAAACTCCACCGCCGAGAGCTCCGCGGGTAGGTGCAGCGGTGCTAGGGGTATCAACTCATGCAATTTATCGGTAATAGCTTCATCTAATCGAATGGGTTGAACAAACTCTTCGCCACCATGAACCAATCGATGACCAATCATTTTTATAGTTCTGTGGCCGTGATTTTCTTCTATATGTGTTATTAAATCCTCAAGGGATTTTTCAAGAGGGTTATGATGCTCACGATCGAATTCAATTTTACCGTGCTCAGCCGGAATTAAATCCGGCAATTCGTAAACCGAAAACTTTAAATTCGATGAACCCGCATTGAGTGTTAATAATACGTTCGACATAAATATATTTACGAGAGTGATTTATTACGAAGATAATTTGCGTAAATTAAGCCAAGCGCACAAGAAGAAATACGTGTTGCGCCGCGACCAGCTGCTCGACTGGTCAGAATGATTGGCACACTGGCACCCAAGACAATTCCAGCACCTTCAATTCCAAACAAATAACCGAATTGTTTGTAAAGCATATTTCCCGCTTCAAGATCGGGCACAACGATGATGTCGGCATGACCAGCCACTTGCGAAACAATACCCTTTGCTTGAGCCGCGGCCTCCGAAATTGCATTATCTAACCCAAGCGGGCCATCCAAAATACCACCGATGATCTGGCCGCGTTCCGCCATTTTACACAGTGCAGTTGCATCCAGCGTTGATGGTATAGATTCATTGACAGTTTCTACCGCCGAAACAATCGCAACCTTGGGTGTGCCCCTGTCTAGCGCTAAGAAGAGATCAATGGCGTTTTGAACAATGTCTTTTTTTACGGCTAAATTGGGTGAAATATTAATAGCAGCATCGGTTAAAAACAGGGGTTTTTCGTAACTCGGCACATCGAGCGCGAATACGTGACTCATGCGACGCTCGGTTCTTAATCCATTCGCCTTATCAATCACCGCCGTCATTAATTCATCGGTATGCAACTTACCTTTCATCAATGCCTGTACTTCGCCGCGCTTAGCAAGAGCCACAGAAACCTCAGCGGCTTCGTGGCTGTGTTTGGTTGATATTAATTTAAATTGCGAGATATCAAGGTTTTCCGCTTCGGCAATGGCACGAATTTTATGTTCAGGACCAACCAATACGGGAGCAATAATTCCTGCCTCTGCCGCCTCAACGGCGCCACCCAAAGATGCACCATCAACAGGATGCACAATTGCCGTAGTAACAGGTTCTAGTGATTTGCATTTGGTCATCAGTTCTTGATAAAAACGCCCTTCGTCATTTTTAAATTCTACCGATGGTAAGGCGATTTTTTTGCGTTTTACTTTTTCAGTGGGCGCAATAACGGTGGCTTGGCCAACCACAACTTGCTTGCCATCTTGATTCGCACAAACGCAATCTAAAATTAATTGATTTTTTTCGACTATTTTTTCTCGCACCGAAACCGTAGCAGTGACCTTGTCACCCACTTTTACCGGACGCGTAAATTTAAGGGTTTGCTCAAGATAAATGGTTCCTGGCCCCGGTAATTGTGTACCTAACACGGTAGAAATCAATGCACCACTCCACATTCCGTGGCCGATAATTTCGTGGAACATATCACTCTTCGCGTATTCTTCATCAAGGTGAGCGGGGTTTACATCGCCAGACATAATCGCAAAAAGCTGAATATCTTTTATCGTTAAAATATGCGATACGCTGGCACTGTCACCAACTTCAATCTCAGAAAAAATTTTATTTTCAATACAATCAGACACAATTAATACCACTCATTTTGAATTCTTTAATGTGTGTTAGGCCGGTAAAATAAGTTATTAGGAAACTCTGGTTACCTAGAGTTTCCGGCGATACATAAATGAGTCGCTCATTTCAAAAACTGCAAGTGATTGAAATTATCCAAAAAATTGGAAACCCCATTAACAATTTGTGCTCTCTGACTAAATCGTAGGTGAATTAATCAGAGGATTCATTAGGTACCAAATACATAGGTTCCGGGTGCGTCGGTAATGACCGCAAAACCGGCCTTTGCATTTCCCATAGGTGGCGGATCAACAGCCTCACCGCTGTTTTGATTCAACCAGCTCACATATTCAACCCACCAAGAGCCTTCTTTCGCAGGCGTTTCTGCCAGCCAATGGTCTGGATCAAGATAGGTAGCATCGGCGCTGCGTTTGCTGATTCGATAATGACGTCGCGGATGTCCGGGTTCAGAGACGATACCTGCGTTATGTCCGCCGCTGGTTAACACAAAACTAACTTCGGTATCACTCAAAATATGAATTTTATAAACAGAATGCCAAGGTGCCACATGATCTTTTTCGGTGCCAACCGCAAAAATAGGCGCTCTAATATCGGTAATAGAAATGGGTCGACCACCAACAGTGTAATGGCCCTGGGACAATTGATTTTCTAAAAATAATTTACGTAAGTATTCACTGTGCATACGATAAGGCATACGAGTAGCGTCGGCATTCCACGCCATTAAATCGTTTAGTGGTGCACGCTCACCCATTAAATATTCGTGCACAAGCCGCGACCAAATAAGATCGTTAGAACGCAATAACTGAAAAGCACCGGCCATTTGCGAGTTTTCTAATACACCTTGGTGCCACATCATGTCTTCTAAGAAACTGACTTGGCTTTGGTCAATAAATAAGGTTAACTCACCCGCTTCAACAAAATCGGTTTGCGCAGCTAATAAACACATCGATTGAATACGGTTTTTAACACAAACCTGATCGGTAGTTTCGCCGAGCGTATCACGCTCAAACTCTTTGCAATCACGGGCTTGGGTTGCTGCCGAAATACTCAACAACGTGCCACCCAAACAATAACCCATGGTATGAATTTTATCGCTACCGGTTATCGCTTCTACGGCATCAAGCGCGCGCTCAATACCTTTAATGCGATAATCTTCCATAGACAATTCTCGATCTTCGCTGGTTGGATTTTTCCAAGAAATCGAAAACACGGTAAAACCTTGATCAACCAAATATTTCACCAGAGAATTGGTTTGCGATAAATCCAAAATATAATATTTCATGATCCACGCAGGAACGATCAGCAAGGGTTCTTTTTTCACATGTTTGGTTGTGGGCGTGTATTGAAGCAGCTCAATTAATTCGTTGCGATAAACCACTTTCCCGGGTGTTACAGCTAGATTTTTGCCTACCTCAAATGCCTCAGAACCCTGCGGTTTTTCGCCATTAATTTGTCGTTGTAGATCATTAATAAAATTTACATAACCGCGAATTAAATTGGCGCCGCCTTCGTTAAAAGTTTTTTGTAAAACCTCAGGATTAGTCATTAAATTATTACTGGGCGATAGAGTATCCAATAATTGCCGAGCGCCAAATTGCACCATTTTTTCATGATGTTTTGAGACACCGGTGACATCGGTGGTTGCCTTGTCCCACCATTGTTGCGTTAATAAAAATCCCTGATGAATAACGTTGTATGGCCATTTCTGCCAACTCTCATGAGAAAATCGATTATCGTTAGCCAAGGGTTTTACGCAGGAGCCGTCGGTACACCACACCGCAGAACTGGCGGCATAATTAAAAAGACGAATATTTTTGTTGAGATATTTCTCGGCTAATCGCCATTGCTTACCGGGTGATATAGCAAGGTGTGTATACCAATCTGAAAATGCTTCAACAACGGAGCCGGGCGATATTCCCATGGTCATCTTGGCGATCGCTGCATGTACACTTTTATCGAGGGAATCACCCACTGCCTTCGACGGCGACTCCATAACGGTTGAGTACTCTTCTAACAGCCGATAGTAGGGCCAAACACTTTCTAACAATTGCAAGTTTTGGGTTTGAAAATCGCGAAGCGCGTTGGCGCTTTTAGAATCTAAGGGAAACTGACCAAATGTTACGGATTCATTCATGAGTATATGCTCAACTTACCCTCACACCGCAGGGTCTAAACTTAAATTAGATACGATTTATGGACTGTCGGTTGGACTGCTATACCCACAACTTAATTCAAGACCAATTAAAAAGATATGCCTAAAACTGCTCTAGTTTTTGTTGAATATCAATAAATCGTACAATCTATACATCAAAACTGCGCTACAGCGATTTCACCAGATTACTATGACGGTATTGCATAGGAAACTCTGATTAAACCAGAACTGCTAATGCTATGACTTGTGTCATCAACACCCAGAGGGGTAAGTGATTGAAATTGTGAATAAATCGGAAATCGCATTTTCAATTTATTCCCTCTGATAAAATCAGAGAGGCGTTAATCAGAGGTTCTCGTATAAAGAGCAGACCGAAAACCGATATGCATCTACAAATGTGCATTACAAATATGTCATATAAATATGTTTTGTATATGCCTTTTACAAAATAACCGCTTGATTAACTCAAGGAGACTCTATAGAAGCTCCGATGAACGTAGAGTTTACCGCAGGAGTTTGCTACAAAAATCGTGGCGCACAGTTATTTTTAACGATATTTTTTTAGTAGTTCAACAATTGCCTAAATCTACAAAACGCGCATTTATTGCTGCCAACAAAATAACGTTATAAACGTATATACCGGAGTATTTCTTAATGATATTTATGAATTTTTCTTCAGTGCAACCGACGTCAGTATTGGACCAATTAACTCGAAAATGAGCGTACTGGCAATAACAATTTGCAGCAAAATTTGCTCGTAGTCTGGAAGAAATTGTCCTGCAACTAATGCCATGCCAATAGCGGCACCTGCCTGAGGCATTAATGCAACACCAACCCATTTTTTAGTTTTGGCATCCACACCCGATATGCTCGCACCGGCAAAAGCACCACTCCATTTACCAGCGATTCGCGCAAGCGTGTACACTCCAGTTGCCAGCGCAATCACGCCAATGGAATCCAACTCAAGTAGGGCGCCCGCCAAAATAAAAAATAACAGCAAAAACGGCCACTCGACGTTTTCGATGGCGTGAAAAGGTTGATCGTGATGCTTGGCGATATTAGCAATCACCGCACCCATAGAAATTGCCGCTAATAAAAATGACACTTCTAACCATTGAGCTAGACCACTGCAAATAAATACAACAGCCAGAGCCTCTACTAACACAGGCTCGCCAGGCTTTAAACGACCAGTGATATAAGCCGCCGGAACACCAAGGCCAACGCCTAATGCGACGCCACCGACCAGCTCTTTGCCCGCATGAATAAAAGATTCAAATCCGGTACCGGCTGCAGCTAAGGCAATGCCAACCGAGAATATGATCAAGCTCCATACGTCATCGAGTGCCACAATACCCAGTAAAAGATTCGAGAACCGATTATTAGCGCCAACGTCAATCACACTTTGAAAAGCCACCTCAGCGGCGGTTGCTGCACCAATACAACCAAGCACTAGCGATAATTTCCAATCCAACCCCGCTAGGGTTAGGGCAAGCGTTACTAGCACTGCTGTCGTTAGCGCCTCCGCCAGCGAAATCCAAAATAATGGTGCACCCAACCGCAAAAAGGTATCTGACGTTAATTTACCACCCAGTAAAAAACCGACCATGACCAAAGCTATGCTGGTTAACCAATCGAATTGCTCTTCGACAATGGAAGGAATAACGTTTAATACCTGCGGCCCGAGGACAACCCCCACACACACTAGGATCGTAACCCTTGGTATGGCGGTTTTTTTTGCGATGACATCGGTAATTAAACCTATCAGCAGAAAGCTGCCGATAGCGATAAGAACAATAGAGTCTTGATTCATTGCGCTTCGCCTCTGTAATGCGCGAAGAGTACTACATTTGTTGGGCAACCGATTTTTTAAAAAGCAAACAAACTCAAAGATTCGATTATTTAAAAAAAACAAACCATTTCGCAAACGCGTAAGCGGTGCTTGTCTCTCCAGTCCCGTACAAACGTTCAGATCAACACTCTTCTAATTCGCCTATATTTGTCGGTGAAAAAAGCAGAACCGCTGCGTCAAGCAACACAGCAAGCAAGGTGGACACATCCAAGCAACAACGCAAACTTAAGCAGAAAGATCGTCTTTGCGTACGAGAAAAATTAGGAAGTATTTTGTTTGTAACCATTCACTTTCATCAAAAACAAAGAATAGTAGTGACCGAGCAGACCGGGGAATGATTTTTGGGAGGGTTATTTGAATGAAGACATTTGGGAGCGATTATCGCTTTGCGAAAATCGGAAGAGATATCACATCGCCGCTACACGCAGTAACCGCGATGTGAAGTTGGCTTAAATCGATTAACAATTTCGGTTAAGAGAGAATCGAAGTGACGACCGAGTTCAAACGCTTTATTGGCAATTCAATCCTCTCGGCTATCAATGCACCCCAGCCGAATCCGCTAACGACAGCAAACCGGGTACCGCAAATGCAATGATGCGATCCAAGAGCGCTTCTTCATCAACTTCAGGGGAAATGTCTTCACCAAAGTGCTCGATGCGCTCCAATTGGGTGTGAACAGCTTTCTCGATGTTCAGCAAAAAATACAATTGCCACGACACATCGGATCTATCGGCATTGGGAAGCGTATTTGCCAAGGCATCAACAAACAGCTGCAACTGAGCATTGTGCTCACGCAGAGCCTCAAGCAGTTCTTCGCCCAGCTCTAAATCAGAGGCGCGCGCTAGGAGCGTACCGTTCGCCACGGAGCAATTGCCGTCAACCGCAGCAACAGAAGGTCGCAATAGCGCCTTGAGAATAGCTTCAACACGGGCTCGAACAGAAAGATCCTGAGACAAGGCTTCCTGTAACAATTGATCTCGCTCGGCGCCAATGGTGTCGCTGGCTCTTTTCACCAAAGCGACCAACAGTTGATCTTTGGTGCCGAAATAATAATTGACCGCTGCTAAATGAGTGTTAGCCTCTTTAGTAAGCTCTCTCAGATTAACCTTATCGAAACCTTTTTGAGCAAACAGACGCTGTGCGGTGTTAAGAATACGCTCACGCGTTTCATTATCTTCAAGCGCTAAGCGAGGTCTTCCACGACTTTGCTTACGAACTCCTTCATCTTCTTCTTTCTGGAACATTGATTACAAACCCCTTAATTTTTTAATCTTTATCACATCGATATATTTAATAGTTTTTAGTTATTCGATGGGTCTTCTCTTTACAAAAGACCTAGTATTTCCTGCGGTCGATCAACTCTAGCAATCCTGCCGCGCTCATCGTCCACGAATATGTATAAATAAGTGAATGTTAGCATCTAACGTAATTAAACCTATCCACAATTATGATGAAGTCAATAGGCTGAAAACGAATCAAAAAATCATATTTTTGCCACCCGCGTCCATGACCCCAAACACCCCGAAATCGAATCAAAGCAGTCCACAAAGAATTTAGTCCAACACAAATTCCAAAAACTCCAATAAAAACTGTTTTCCTCCGAATCGGAATTTTTATTCCATAAAAATCTTGAATTAAAGATCCAAATTCACTAACGTATTAAAAAACCATAACAAAGTATTAGAAACGCTGTTATGCAAAGCCAAGTTCCATCTTGGTAGATTATCGAGAACTTCTATACACCTGATATAAGTTACAGCTGAGAAAAGGCGAAGACATACCGATAACCATATGGATTATTTGCCACCGATGTAGCCATAATCAAGCATAATTAAAAGTTATAAGCAGATTGCCGGAATAGCACGTTAAGACACATCGCAAAGATGACGTTGTTTGCCGAAAATAACTTTTGAAATGTGGTCTCGATAATAAAATTGAATAGTAATGGGTTAATTTTTTACGAAATTTCGATTTATGACAGGTTAGACATGTTGAGTCGAAAAATTAGATACGAATTAATTGATATCTTGAGATGATTAGTGTGTCTAGATCACCAAGATATACAAGGGATTGTTAGAGGCTCCAATCAGATTTACCATATATAAGAAGAGAATTGTTAAAAAAATAATTTCTCTCACCCGTACTAATTTACGATACAACTATTTTTTTGAAAGTATTTTTAAGGCCTTTAAATAATTGATACTTTTTTAAATGTTTATTTTTACAGGTATCAAACAGGTCCTAAAAATCGCTAGATTTCTACTTAAATAGACAAGCGGTGTTTTTTTTAAAAATTAAATCGCAGATAAATTCGGAGCTTTTTAATTAAGATAAAACCGATTTTAAGTAAATTACTTTTTTATCACGCAACCGATAAATAAAGTAACCAAGTTGTTTACCAAACGTTCAAAGTGTGAAATTTGTAACAACTTAAAGAGGCATTTAAAGGTAATCTTAATAAAACAATAACAATAAATGTTAAAAGGATGCATAAGTTTTAAAATCGATTATTGTTGCTTATGAATCGGAAATACCGATAAATACTGAATCTGTGAGATCTGTGAGAATAGGTTCATACAGTAAAGTTACAATAATTTACTCAGCATAAAAAAGTAATTGCTCACTGATTTTTTAATGTAAAAACCTTAAGCAGTTACCGGAAAGATCGGACTAGTATAAATGGATAACGCCTTACCTGATGTCTACGAGTTACTGGATACAACTCACAGGCAAGGCTTTAAAGAAATCAAAACTTGGAACTTGGATAACAAACACAAAAGTCTCGAAGGACTTTACCCTTCTAAGTTTATCTGGATGAATATCTGGTCTCGTTTTGTCAGTAGATAAAATTGAAAGAAGTTGGCCTTTACTATCGGCGCTTTAAAAGAATGAGATTTTTGCGAGTACTTTTTTGCAAAAACAAACGAAATAGAGAACAGCTTTTTAGTAAATCGATTTTTATTGTATTGCTTTTTATATTTTCGATATAAATACAAAAAATTGAACGAAAAGCCTAACTTGAATTAAACGGTTAACTTAATTTTTTAGCGCAATATTTAATAGGTCGAATGTGACGTTATATATCTAAAAATGTTGCTATATAAAATATAATTGTTGCCAAGAGCTGAAGCTAGCAAAAACATATTAAACAAGCGTTCAAAACATGATATAAAATGCTGAACATACATTACTTAACTAAAACATAACCCGTTATTTAGTTATCATTTTTAACGTTAAGTATATGCAGCAAAACAGGACGCAGATAATTGATTGTTAAAATGAGCGGAATAAATATTAATACTGTCCGCCGCCGCATTAAGAATCTATAAAACAAAAATTCACAAAAATTTAGGAGGCCTAAAAACCACTCAAGGAAGTATTAGCTATTACAGAACTACTACCCCAAACAACTGTAATTTGCTCAGCGATAAAATCGATATATTAAAAATACAATTAAAAGGTGTTAAAACACCAAACAATAAAACTTCGATTCACTTTTTTTATTTACAAGGAAGCTAAAGTTATGAACAGTGAAAAAATCAAAAGAAGTTCACGTGGTCGCCCAATTTCTTTCGACAAAAGCCAGCTAGTACACGCGGTTATGCATAAGTTTTGGGAACAGGGTTACAATAACGTTTCTTTAAATGAAATCGCCCGAGACAATGGTCTTACTCGTGCGAGCTTGTATCACAGTTTCGATTCTAAGGAATCACTATTTTTGCAAGCCTTAAATCTTTACATTAAAAATTCTCCTGACGCGTTACTTGATAATGTCGAGGAAAATGTTCATGTCGGTGATACTTTCTTCGCCTTAATGGACAAAATTTGTGAAGAACGTGCCGCCGATGAGCGTCACCGTGGCTGTATGGTATTCAATTGCATCAATGAATTGATCACCTCCGACAGTCCACTGGCTCATCAAATGATGGAAGTATTAGAAAAACGTCGTCATCGTGTACGCGACTTATTTTCTCTTGCCGTTAAAAACAACGAGCTGCCAAATCATACCGATATCGGATTGTCCAGCAACATGTTTTTAACATTCTTAGGCGGCCTCAGCACTTTTTCAAAAACACCAGCAACCGAACAAGAATTACGCGCTGTGTGTGAAGGCTTCTTAAACAGTATGGGATTCTATCGTCGCTCTGCCACGCAGTAATCTTCGAAAAATCTAGCACTACCCAGAAACCCCCGGCGACCCCGGGGGTTTTGTATTTTTAGAGAGCTCAACGGTGAAAGGTGTTTTTCTAAGCGATTGGCTTGGAAGTATTTTCAAAAATACGCACAATCACCACCAACACTCCTTCAGTAAGCTAAAAATCTAGTGCCCCGCCACAGCAATACCCTCAAATTTAAATAACCGTATTAATTTTATTTAAATAAATTCTCTATTCTCGAAAATTGAAAAACTACAGGAAAGATAGCCACTATTTTTATTAATTGCGGATCTTAGTGCGCAGAACACTTAGATTTATAGAAGAGTTTTTATGGGGATTTCTCTTTGGCGTCGTTCACTGCTAGCGTATGTGACTGCGGATTACCGTATCTGTGATTTAATCAAATAATAAAAATTGAAAATCGAATTTCCAATTTTTTCACAACGCCAGTCACCTAGTATTCTTGAACCTAGTGACACATCCATGTGCTGCCAGAAACTCTGGATTAATAAGAGTTTTCGGTAAGTTACATCCTTCAGAATAACGTCTTTTAAAAACAGCGAATGAAATTAATGTTTGACTCCTGGCATGGGTAATTGTGGTAGCGGCGGTTCACAGGACAAATACGATTGCTTTAAAACCTCTAGACTTTCCTTAGATTTACCCATGCTCTCATAGAGTCTCGCCAATTCAGCGGCTGCCTCTTTTAGCGCCCCCAAATGAATGCTTTGCTTAAAATAGTCCTCTGCTTGACCCCAAAGGTGATTTCTTAAACAGATTCTTCCCAACGATAAATACAACCCAGCATCGTCTGAATGATCACCAAGCCAACTCTCTGCGGTTTTAAGTTGTTTGTCCGGTTTCTCGCTTTCTAAAAGGCCGTAAACCACAACTAACTCCGCGTTCCAGCGCGCCTCTATGGATTTTTTCACCGCATCTTCGCTCAGTTTTAACGCCTTTTGTCGCTGTAATAACTTCACATAATGAATTAACAATGGCTGGTGAGTTTGTAAGGATGTGGGTAATTCCAACCATTTTATTTGCAGTTTTTCGGCGATTTTTGCCGGCGTTTCATTTCTGTACTGTTCAACTAAATTATCCAATTCAAATTCCGTTAAATGAACTTGCAGCTGATGCCATTTGGATTCGGTGAGTTGCTTTTTGATTTTCGGTAAAATTTGCTTAACGTTTTGCCACTGCCCAGCCTCGGCATACAGACTGCAAAGGCGCTCCTGAATTAATACATTACCAGTGAGCTCGTCGTCAGACTCTAATAATTCAATAGCTTCGCTGTGACGACCTTGTTCTTCTAAGATTTCCGACTTAGCCAAGCGAATGGCCAATACCCCGGTATTGTATTGTTGAGATTCATCGAGTATTTCCAGTGCTTTTTCGCTATTACCCAGCTTTTGCATTGCATAGGCGGCAACCATTAAATTAATTTCAGGCATGGGCGAGCGATTGGCAGAACGCAGTAACAGTTTTCTAGAAATTTCGTAATTGCCAACCAGATATTCAATAACACCTTGGGAGGTTTGACGCATAAGTTTTTGTTGAGATTTAATTCCTAAGACCCGCTTAAAAACGCGCACCATAAATAAAGCGGCTTTTTTGAGGTATTTATAGGCAATTAAAAACGCAATCAGCATAACCACAGCAAACCAAAAATTCACTTCTACTGTGGTTTTTCCTAACGAAATTAAGACATATCCGGGCGTTGCTAGTATAAATTTATTGAGAAAATACCCACCGACAAGAACCGCTAAAATAATCAGTAATATTTTTATGATCCGACTTTTCATTGCTGCTCTCCGTCTTTGGAAAGATCTTCCTCAGAATTTAAGCGATGAAATTGATCAAGATAAGCTTGAAGTTGTTGTTGGGATGTAAAAATTGTCGGTAGATTTTGCTCTACGGTTTGTAATTTTAATTCGGCAATTTCGGTTAACAGAGATTTAGCCGGACTGGACTCGGGAAAATATTCGGTCACAATGTTTTCGGCCTGGCTCAACGCGGCTTGATAAATAGCGGTTTCTTCACGCAATAAAGCGAGTTGCGCTTGTTCCAGTGAGAAACGCAGGTTTTGTCGAAGATAACCCACCGACGAAGGAGGCAAGAGAGGTCCGACGGGCTCGTTGTGATGCTGAATTTGAAGGTAAGGGCGACTCACCTCACCAAACCAACGACCCGCGGAAACAAACCAACCCTTGGTCATTTGCCACCAGGTTTGCGTTTCTTCTGCGGCTGCATCTTCACCCGCTAATAAATCGATGTCCTGGCCATGTAATTCCGGTTTTTGAAAGGTAGGCAGCTGATCAAGCGCTTCGGCTAAACCTTGTAATCGCAAATAAATGCCTTCGCGATCAATTTCATTTGCAAGCTTAAGAGCAGCAAGATCACGCGCCAGCGCTTCGCGCACCGCAAATAAATCGGGCAGCGCTAATTCACGCAATATTTGATCGGCCGCTTCCATTAAACCAATGGCAGAACGTGCACTGCGATCAACCAATAATCTTTGATTTGCCAAACGCACTAAATAATGCGCTTCTGCCAACTGCCAATCTTCTCTGCTGGTATTTGAAAGCGCCAGTAAGCGTTGATTGTGGCTATCTAATCGCAGCTGTAATTCTTGGAAATGTTTGTCGAGCGTAGCTTGTTGATTTTTATCGGACGCGGTCAAAGCTTGCAGCTTTTGATTCAACTGAGTATCCGCTTGATTTAATTGCGTTAAAGCGAGGTCACTCGATTGCACTTGTTCAGAAGCTTGTTCTACTGTGGTTTCTAATTGATTCCATTTTGGCAAAATGGATACATAGCCAAAAACCAACGCCGCAATCACGCCAATGATCAAAATAAGATTTAATCCCACCAATAAACCAACAACACTGGAGCGCGTTTTTTGCTGGTGTTGTTTCGAGTGATGTTGTTGCGCGTCGTGTTGTTGTGCGTCGTGTTGCTGCGCGGCTTTTTTAGGATTTTCCTCCGAGCTGCTCGCAGCTGTCTCGGCCTCTGTTTCAGTGGTTTCGGCTTGAGCAATCGGCTCTTGCGTTTCTGTTGATGTGCTTTCCGATTCTCGTGCGTCTAGCGCTGATGTTTCCGCTGAGGATTTTTCCTGCGCTGAGTCTTCAAGTGCTTCTGGCTCGGTTGAAGCGGAATTATTTTGCAGATCTTTTTTATCGGTCATGAACTTGGTGTCCTCACCCAGAAAACATCAATGCAGTTTATTCTGGTTTTGTTGAATCGTTCGAGAAAGATTATCAAATCTCGTTTGAGCTGTAGCGCAATCACTCTCTTAAAATTTAAAACTTAGGAACCTCTGATTAACTCATACTTGATTTAATCAGAGGACACATCCTTGTGCCGCGAGAAACTCTAGGTTAATCAGAGTTTCCCTTATTTTATGGTTAAAACTTTAACCCGAGACCATGGCATAGGCGTGATATAAGGTCTTTAGCATAATTTCGTCGGTAGCATTTTCAGCGATAAATACCTGAGAAAAACCCAATTGTTTGGCAAGCTCCGCCACACGCTTGCCAGGTACAATCACCGGCTGATGCACTAACGAGGTCAATCCACAATGTTTGATGGCTCGATGCACGTTTTCCAAGCTCTCGCCACTGTACGCCAAAATTATATCGTCTCGGTTGCGGCCAAAACCTTGGTCTATTAACGCGTGTAGGCTTTGACGCGGTTGGCTGCGTTCGTATAACTCACAATAATCCACGCGCGCACCACGTTCGGTTAAAACTTCTGCTAATGTCGTGCGCCCACCAATGCCGCGAAAAATGAGCACTTTTTGGCCTTGTACATTATGCATGGCGGCAATTGCCAGTAAGGATTCGCTGTCCATTGTCTCGCCAACGTCACAGGCAATTTCAATGTTGTATTTGTGCGCGGCTTTCGCTGTTGCACGACCGACCGCATAAAACTCGGTATTTAAAGGAAGTTGCGGCCAAAACTGTTCGATTTCTTCGGCGGCATAATCTACCGCATTTTGGCTGACAAAAATGGCTTTGTGGTAGAGATCAAGATTCATTACTTGATCTCGTACGTGCTGACGAGCGGAGGGATCGGCGATCGGAACAATTTCCATCACCGGGCAAACCCAAACTTCAAATCCGGCCTTGTGCAGAAGTTGCAATGTTTTTTGCGCTTGTTTTTCAGGACGTGTTAACCAAACCGTCATTGTGTGATTACATCCTTTTCCGTCATGGTTCTACGTCATTCAAAAAATATCCGGGTAGTCAGAAAAACCGCGGATACTTCTTTAGAGTGTGATATGGATTATTTACTCTACGTTGTGCCCATAAACATCTGCCAGAATTTTCCCTGCTCCGGCTTCTAATAAACGCTCAGCTAAAGTCACGCCCAATTGCTCTGCTTCGCTGGCGGTTCCGGTAATTTCATCGTGCAGCATTAAGGTACCGTCGGGTCGGCCCACAAGACCGCGCAACCGTAACGATTCACCGTCAAGTTCGGCAAAACAACCGATTGGTACCTGACAACCGCCTTCTAAACGGCGATTCATGGCGCGCTCGGCAATAACTCGCTGCGCGGTTGCTTGGTGATGCAGAGGTTCTAGCAGTTTTAGTGTTGTTTCGTCGTCGGTACGACATTCAATACCCACAGCGCCCTGACCGCCTGCCGGTAGACTTAATTCTGTGGATAAGAATTCACGGATGCGCTCGGGCATTTCTAGGCGAATCAGGCCCGCCGCCGCGAGAATAATGGCATCGTACATGCCGCTGTCTAGTTTCGCTAAACGCGTGTTGACATTACCGCGCAAAAATTCAATTTTTAAATCGGGACGTACCGATGCGATCTGACATTGTCGGCGTAAACTTGAAGTGCCAACGATGGCGCCTTGAGGAAGAGATTCAAAACTTTCGTAATTATTAGAAACAAACGCGTCGCGAGGGTCTTCGCGCTCACAAATAACGGCCAAACCAAGACCTTCTGGGAAGTCCATGGGCACATCTTTCATGGAATGCACAGCGATATCGGTTTCTTTAGCGAGCAAAGAAGTCTCAAGTTCTTTAACAAACAATCCCTTGCCGCCAACCTTGGCTAAAGGAACATCAAGAATTTTATCGCCGCGACTGGTCATTGGAAAAAGCTCGACGGTAAGACCGGGATGACTTTCTTCGAGACGTGCTTTTACGTATTCGGCTTGCCACATCGCTAGGGCACTTTCACGGGTGGCAATTCTTAGAATTTTACCATTGCCCGCAGAATGGGGCGTTTCGGAGACTTGTGACATGCTGTTTTCTCTTTTTTCGATATCGCTTTCATTCATTGAATGCTCGAAGTTTTGCCCATTTGCAATCCTAGCATCTAGACAAAACACGTTCTCAAGAGGTCGGATGATACAGCGTCACAAGCTTTGGTGAAACGACTACAACTGTTGCATGAGTTCTTTAACTGCCGCCAAGTGCCTGCGGCTAACCACTGGCTTGATGTCGCAGTCTGCCAGTAGCAATTGATAACTTTTATCAAGATTACGTTCTAACGCAACGATATGCTTTATGGAGACCAGCGCATTGCGATGAATACGAATGAATGATCCTGCGAACATGGTTTCTAATTCTTTAAGAGTATCATCAATCAGCGTGGTACCGCCGGTATGCACAACGGTGACGTACTTTTGATCGGCGCTGAAAAATCGAATGGTATCAATCTCGATCAATTCCACACCGCGATGGGTTTTCGCAGCTATGTGCTGACGAGACGGTACTTTTTCAGAGGTTGGATTATGGCGTTGGCGCTGAAGGCGATTTAAGCGCTTAGCATTATCTAAAGCTTCTCGTAATTGCTCGGCACGCACCGGTTTTAGCAGATAACCAACGGCTTTCACATCAAAGGCTTCTAGGGCGTATTGATCGTACGCTGAGCAGAAAATAATAGCGGGAGGATCTTCTAACTGCTGAATTTGGTTGGCCACTGCCATGCCGTCTTTGCCGGGCATGCGAATATCCAAGAGAATTAAATCGGGATCAAGACGCTCAATTTCTGACAAGGCGTCATTGCCGTTACTGGCTTCACCAACAACCGAACAATCTTCGATGTTTTCCAGCATTTTTTGTAAACGTGCCCGCGCGAGAGGTTCGTCATCGACTATCAGAATATCCATACATTCTATTTTTTTGTGCTTAGGTGATGTTGTGTTTTTATGGTTTTTAAGTTCGCGTTAATAGTGATTAACGTCCCAATAAATCGGGTTCTGCAAAATCTGTTTGCAATTTTGAAGGATCGTAGCTTAGACAGACTTGATAAGTGTCGTCGTTAACGTTTGTCTCAAAAGTAGAAGCTCCCGGACAATAAGCCGACAAACGCGCGCGAATGTTCGCCAACGCGATACCATTGCCTTTGCGAGCGGAGCGTTGTGAAGTGAATAAAGGATTAGTTACGCGTATTTCTACACGGGTAGCGCTGGCATCGACTTCAATGATAATTTCGCCACCTTCTGGAATTGGCTCGATACCGTGGTAGACCGAATTTTCAACCAAAGGTTGTAAAATCATGCTGGGAATGAGCACAACGGAGAAATCGCCACTTTTTTGCCAACGAATGGTCAGCCTGCCATCAAGTCGCAACTTTTCAATCGATAGATACTGCTCAACCAGTTCTAGCTCGGTGGTTAAACTCACCAGCGCAGGCTTAGCCAAACTCGCACGGAACAGATCGCACAAATCTAGAGTAACTCGCTCAGCCTTTTCTGGCTCAAGAGTAATTAGGCTAACGATGGAGTTCATGCTATTAAATAGAAAGTGTGGACGAATCCGCGCCTGCAACGCTGAGATTTGCGCCTCGGCGCTGGCCTGTTGCTGGAAATACAACTGCTGCTGCAAATACAAATAACGCAATACAATGCCGCCAATAATGGCCGAGATTAGCCCGGTTCTCGCCAGCGTATCACTATTAATTTCGGTATAGATCATCCATTGCGACAGCGCCGTAAACCCAAGCGAAACCGCCACAACCAATAAATAACTGATGCAACCTGCCGCTAATTCGGTGATTGAGCCCAACCAAAAGCGAATCCGACACAAAATTGCAGCACTGATAAGCGTAATCCACTGCACCAGCATCGACAGTTGACCCAAGATTGGCCAATCAAAATGACTCAGTGACGAACGCGCAAGCACCAAAGCTAACGCGATTAATTCGGCACCCATTACTAAAAATAATACCGACTGCAATGAACAGATGTCGGGAATAAAAGGCCGCTTTCTCCGAGAGGAAATCTCAAGATGGCTGTTGTTCGTGCGAGGCTTATTGTTCAAATTTTTCTCGTTTATAAGGCTGATCTTTTCCAAATGATCATTCGGTAATTTATGGGTTTTAAGCGCCGATTTTTATAGGTTTGAACCTACTCTATGATCATCCAAATTTAATATTCATTCTAATATTAAAGATTTAACGCTTTTAAAAAAGTGACGACGGGTAATTTTTTTGAAAACTCATTTCACTTTACGTCATTACGCGGGCGTTTATTCAATTATTCGCGTAATTTGATTAAACTCTTAACAGAATCTCTGATTAACTCATCCATGATTTAATCAAGGGGCAGAAATTGACAATGCGATTTCCAATTTCTCCACGATTTCAATCACTTACAGTTTTTGAAATTGCCGACACATCCGTGTGTCGCCGGAAACTCTAGCGTCTATGTTGATTCGACTTAAATGGCTACACTGACGCTACTTTCTATTGATGAATTTTACTAACCGCAAGCTGATCCGTTTGCCAACGAATTTAAACCGTTATCCGAGCAAGAATCACGGGAAGAAATCCCTGCACTGCTTTTCTTAATACAAGGCCAGTATCCATGTCTTCAGACTCATCGACCAATCAACAATGGGGCGGACGCTTCAGCGAACCTACCGACGCTTTTGTACAACGCTTTACCGCTTCTGTGGATTTTGACCAACGCATGTACAAACAAGACATCGAAGGTTCCATCGCCCACGCGACCATGCTCGCTAAGGTTGGAGTTCTCACCAATGAGGAACGCGACCAAATTATTACGGGCTTGCGTCAGGTAGAAGAGGAAATTACCAACGGCACTTTCCAATGGAGTGTTGAGCTTGAAGACGTGCACATGAACATTGAAGCGCGTTTAACTCAGTTGATTGGGATTACGGGTAAGAAGTTACATACTGGCCGCTCTCGTAATGATCAGGTCGCAACCGATATTCGCTTATACCTTCGCGCTGAAATTGATTTGATTAACGAAGAACTAAAGCGCCTACAGACCGGCCTTTTAGACTTGGCCGAGCGTGAAGCCGAGACCATTATGCCAGGCTTTACACATCTACAAACCGCTCAGCCTGTGACCTTTGGTCATCATCTGTTAGCGTGGTTTGAAATGCTCAAACGCGACGCCGACCGTTTGGCAGACTGCCGTAAGCGACTTAATCAATCGCCACTTGGTGCCGCGGCCTTAGCAGGAACTAGTTATCCCATTGATCGCGCTTATACTGCTGAACTGTTAGGCTTTAGCAAACCGACCGAAAACTCGTTAGATTCCGTATCGGATCGCGATTTCGCCATCGAATTCTGCGCGTTTGCGAGCATTTTGTTCACGCACCTATCACGCGCCTCTGAAGAATTGATTCTTTGGACGTCGGCACAATTCAATTTTATCAATTTACCCGACCGCTTCTGTACCGGCTCATCCATTATGCCGCAGAAGAAAAACCCCGACGTACCCGAGCTTGTTCGCGGCAAAACTGGTCGTATTCACGGTCATTTGATTGCACTTTTAACGTTGATGAAATCTCAACCCTTGGCCTACAACAAAGACAACCAAGAAGACAAAGAACCAGTTTTCGACGCTGTTGACACGGTGAAAGACTGTTTACGTGCCTTTGCCGATATGATTCCGGCCATTGAAGCGAAAAAAGACTCTATGTACGAATCGGCCAAACGTGGCTACGCCACTGCTACCGACCTTGCCGATTATTTGGTTCTTAAAGGTTTGCCATTTAGAGATGCGCATGAAGTTGTTGGCCGATCGGTTGCCTTTGCGCTTGAAAAGAATTTAGATTTATACGAACTGGAGCTCGAACAGCTACAACAATTCTCAGATATTATTGGTGAAGATGTATTCGAAGTTCTGACCTTAGAGGGCTCGGTCGCCGCGCGCGATCATTTTGGCGGCACCGCACCCAACCAGGTTCGCCAAGCTATTGCCAGAGCTAGAACCGAAATGAGCCCTTGGTAAAAGGCGCTTTCCATAAATCGCACGCGTGCACAAAACAGATTCACACTTATGAATCAACCCATCGCCAACCCACAGGTTCAGCACGGTTTAGATGCAAAACGTATCACCGAGCTAAAAAACCGCTTTCTTGCCATCAGCGAAGAAAAGTTGGCGCGCACGCGTCTGGAATTAAACGAACGCCAGCAGGTGGTTCTCGACACGTTGGCGGCGCTGTTTCACTACAATCATCCCGCTTTGCCTGGGTATGTGGGCTCTCACACGCCATCCGGTCTGCACGGTTTTTCGATCACCAATCGTAACAAGCTCGCTATTAAACGTTTAGCGAACGATTTTTCGTTCGAAGAACCCAGCCACGATGCGCAAATTCAAGCCTTGTTTGTGATGGGTAGTGTAGGCAGCATCATTCATGGTGGACGCAGCGATATCGATTTGTGGATTTGCCATTCTCCGCAACTCGATGACAACGGTAGAAAACTGCTGCAACAAAAAGGTGATCGCATTAGCCGCTGGGCGGAGGCCTTCGGCGCTGAGCTGCACTGCTTTGTAATGTCGAGCGACGCCTTTAAAACCGGCAATCTTGCCGATTTAGATAATGAATCCAGCGGTAGCTGTCAGCAGTTTTTACTGCTCGACGAGTTTTATCGTTCCGCCATTTGGCTCGGTGGCCGCGTGCCCATGTGGTGGTTTGTTCCACCCCAATTTGAAGGTCACTACGATCACTTTAGTCAAAGCCTGATAAGAACCGGTATTGTAGATAAAAACGATGTTATCGATTTTGGATCGATTGCCAGCGTTCCCGTAGAAGAATTTGTGGGCGCCGGAATTTGGCAGCTCTTTAAAGGCATAGAAGCACCCTACAAATCGGTGCTAAAACTGTTGTTGTTAGAAGTCTATTTGAGCGAATTTCCACGAATTAAAAGTTTGGGGATCGAATTTAAAGAAAAGGTCTACGAAGGCGAGACGCATTTAAATCGACTCGATCCTTATTTGGCACTCTATCAGCGTGTCGATAACTATCTAAAAGGCAGAAAAGAACGCAAACGCTTAGAGTTGGTGCGCCGTAGTTTGTATTTTTTAGCGCATTGTCCGCTAACGCAAAAACCTTCCTCTCTTGGTTGGCAATGGCGATTACTGCAAGAACTCGTGCACGGCTGGGGTTGGCAACACCGGCAATTAGCACGCTTAGACGCGCGTAACAAATGGAAGGCTAATCAGACTAATCTTGAAAAGCAAAATCTGGTGCAGGAGCTCAATCGCAGTTATCGCTACATTTGCGATTTTAGCGCACGCCTGGGCTTAGAAAGTGTTGTTACGCAAGAAGAGATGAGCATTCTGGGTAGAAAGCTCAATGCTGCCTTTGATCGCCGCGCCGGCAAGATAGAATTAATTAACCCAGATATTTCCGCTGACATCAGCGAGCGCTTTTTACTGTTCAAGCGGACAGAACACGCCGACACCGTCGATTCTTGGCAAGTGTTTGGTCTACCAACCAAGACCACCTCACCCACCATTAACTTTTTGCTTAAGCAAACTCACAGCCTTAGCGAGCTGCTTTGCTGGTGTTATTTAAACGGGGTTTATACAACGGAAGCTGAGGTTATTGTTCGCGATAAAAGCTTACAACAAAGCCACATTCTACAATTTATGAGTGCGCTCAAAGCGTGTATTCCGTTGCCATTGGTAAAACCAAAACACACGCAATTTTTAACATTTCCTACGGTTACGCAATTTTTGGTATTTGCGAACCTATCGAATACGGTAGAGCTGAGTAAAGATCAGCGCAGCAATGCCGATTCGAAAGATGTTTTCAGCTACGGCAAAGATCATCTTAATATCGTTCAAACCATTGAGCTTGTGTATGTGAACAGTTGGAACGAGGTCGTTTGTCAAAGCTTCACGCAAAACGCCGTGTCAGAACTGGCAAAACGCTATTTGCAGATTCACTACAATCAGCCCGTTGAACAAAGTGCTCCGGAGGTTTTTGTACAAAGCCCGCATGGAGAGTTTAACTACGCCATTTGCGACCGTCTTAAGGTATTTTTAAAAGACCTACTGGAGCAACTGCACCGCCAGCGTCAACGCGGCCCAGAGGTTGGCTTACGTTATGTCTTTCAAACCGGTGGTAAGTACCATGTACTGCGCTCTTTCCCCAATAAACCTCACGTAGACACCTTCAACAGTCTCGACCAACTTAACGCTGGCCTGCAAAGACCTCAAAGTAAAAATTCGGTGTTGGCTCTTGATCGCAACACGTTGCCAACATCACCTATAAGGCTGGTCATCGAAAACAGTCAGAACGAAGGTATTCATGTTTTTGTGATGCCGTTGGCGCTGCATCGCGCACGCGTATTCTTTGTGGATAACAACAAGAGCATGCTGCAATTGCAGTTTCCCTTTGGCCACCTAGATAACCTGCTGCATTCCATCAGACACTTCATCACCAATGTTTTGAACAAACAACCTCTGTTGAGTGACCGCAGAGCCGATATTGCCGCAACTCCCTTCGCCTGTGATTATCCAATTAGCTTCCATAAGCTCGTGCAAAATAATCATCAATGGGATCATTGTGAACCTATGGAATTGAGCCATCGGGCGCCCACGTTTTCGGAGTTTGAAGTTAAAGCCATTGTCGAACCACTGGGTTCAGATCAATTGCACTATCGCCTGTTTTGCGATCAATTTGAGTTTTCCGGCAGTCTTCAACAGCAAGTGGCCGCGGTTCGACAATTTATTTTGTCTCAGCGTAAAGGTGATAAACACTATCCTTGCTACCTATCCGACGTGGATATTTCTCTGTGTCGCGAGCAAATTAATCACGGTGGCGATTTGCTGTTAAGTCATTATTTGATGGTCAAAAACGATATTGAGCAAAAACTTAACTCCACTCTGGTTCGCTAGCTTTCATTGCACAAAAACGTTGATCAGTCCCGAGTTGCCACAATACCGAAATGTGTTATTAACACAACTTATCGTAAGCTACTGAAATTACAGAGAAAGTGAGTATTTCTGCAATTCTTTCTTCCTTTCGGTTCGGTCATACCATAAATAATCCACAGATCTGATTGCTTAACCCGCATCCAAATTGTGCGCATTTGTCGCGCGTTTGATATACTTTGAGGCTATTTTTTGTGGTCATCAAAACATGTTTAAGAATTTCTTCTCCAGCATTCGAAATATGCGTTTAACGTTCGCTAAACGGCTCGCATTGGCGACAACCGTGCTGGTGTACTGCGTTGTAGTGTCTGGGTGTGGCCAAACCGGCCCGCTTTATTTACCCGAAGACAAACCAGAAACACCAAAAACCACCTCAAAATAACGTTTTGCCCAGACTTATTTAGACCTGAACTTTTTGCTTTACCGGATTAATCATGACCCAATTCACCGAGAATAACGGTGCGCTGTTCGTAGACAACCTATCTGTCGCTGAACTTGCCAAAGCCTACGGAACACCTTTGTACATCTACAGCCAAACGGCTATCACACAAGCGTTTAATGAATTTAAAAACGCACTGGGTGACTTTCCATCACTGACTTGTTACGCCGTTAAAGCTAACTCCAATCTTTCTATCTTGAAAGTTCTGGCCGATCTCGGCAGTGGCTTTGATATTGTTTCATTGGGTGAGCTGGAGAGAGTTCTCAAAGCTGGCGGCGATCCGGCCAAGATCGTGTTCTCTGGTGTGGGTAAGTCGGTACAAGAAATGAAACGCGCCTTAGAGGTCGGTGTTGCGTGCTTTAATGTCGAATCTGAGGCCGAACTTGAGCGTTTGAGTGATGTTGCCGTCGGTGAAGGCAAAACCGCAAAAATTTCTTTGCGTGTAAATCCCGACGTAGATGCGAAAACACACCCTTACATTTCTACGGGGCTTAAAGAAAATAAATTTGGTATCGAGTTCAATCGCGCCATCGACGTATATTTAAAAGCAAAGGCGCTTCCTGGAATTGAGATTGTCGGTATCGACTGCCACATTGGCTCGCAGCTAACACAAGCGACTCCGTTTTTAGACGCGACCGATCGAATTCTCGTACTGGTTGAGCAGCTAAAAAATCATGGCATTGTATTAAAACACATCGATTTAGGCGGTGGTTTGGGTGTTACCTACAAAGACGAAACTCCTCCTGCGGTTGCAGATTACCTGTCGCCAATTCTTGCCAAGCTTAAAGATTTAAAAGTAAGTCTGATGCTTGAACCGGGTCGAGCTATTGTCGCCAACGCCGGTATTTTGGTTACCAAAGTAGAATACTTAAAACCTACCACCGAGAAGAACTTCGCTATTGTTGATGCTGCGATGAACGACAACATCCGACCATCGCTTTACCAAGCGTGGCAAGAAATTCGTCCGGTACAATCCAGTGACGCGACACCAGACACATGGGATATTGTCGGCCCGGTTTGCGAAACCGGAGACTTCTTAGCAAAAGGCAGAACCCTAGCAATCGCTGCGGGAGATTATTTGGCAATGTTTGGTGCTGGCGCTTATTGCTTTAGCATGAGTTCAAATTACAACAGTCGGCCCAGAGCCTGCGAGCTGCTCGTTGACGGTGACACATCGCGAGTTATTCGCCAGCGTGAAAGCTTCGACGATATTATTCGTGGCGAATTGGTTGGTAACGCCTAATCATGAGAATTCGATTTACTAAAATGCATGGCTTGGGTAATGACTTTGTCATGATCGATGCAATCAGTCAGCGCCCAAATTTAACCGCCGAGAACGTTAGAAAACTGTGTGATCGTCGTTTTGGTATTGGCTGCGATCAACTGCTCGTCGTTGATCACCCAACCACTCCTGACATCGATTTTAAATATCGCATCTTCAACTCTGACGGCAGTGAGGTACAAAATTGCGGTAACGGCGCTCGCTGTTTCGCAAAATTTGTTCGCGAGCGAAAACTCACCGGCAAATCGAGAATTTCGGTAGAGACTTGTGCCGGAGTCATGATTTTGGAAGTTAATAAAGATGAAACCGTGCGGGTTAATATGGGTGAACCCATTTTGGCACCTCGCAAGATCCCATTTGCCGCTCCCGAACAGTTAACGAGCTACCCAATCATCGTAGATGATCAGCAATACGAGATCGGTTCGGTATCAATGGGCAATCCACACGCGGTATTATTTATTGATGATACAGAAACAGCTCCGGTTCAAACCCTTGGCGCTAAGCTAGAGTGCCACCCAGATTTTCCAGAAAAGGTGAACGTTAGCTTTGCTCAAGTAATGTCACGAACCGAAGTGAAATATCGCGTCTTTGAACGCGGTGTTGGCGAAACTTTAGCCTGTGGCACAGGCGCTTGCGCCGCGGTTGCTTGCGGCATTGTGCAAGGCAAGCTCGACAACAATGTGACCGTACACCTAAGAGGCGGTGATCTAAAAATTCAGTGGCAAGGTGTAGGCCACCCTCTTTATATGACCGGACCTGCGGTTACCGTATACCATGGCCAGGTAAGAATATGAGCGAGAATCTAGACCCAAATACGTTGCAACCGGCTACGGTTGCTGAGTTTTTAAAACAGAATCCCGATTTTTTTATTGAGTACTCTCAGCTGTTACAGTCCATACGATTGCCCCATGACAGCGGTTCGGCAATTTCGTTGATTGAAAAACAAATCAGTGTACTGCGAGATAAAAACGTTGAACTGCGCCACCGACTGAATGATCTTGTCGAAAATGCCCGCGATAACGATATCTTGTTTGATAAGACTCGACGTTTGGTTCTAGGTTTACTTGAAGCAGAAGATCTCGGCGATTTAGTTGATGCACTTCACTACAGTTTCGATAGTGACTTTCGAGTGCAATACACCAGCTTAATCGTGTTTTCAGACTCGGGAGATGAGCGGATCGGTCCAGCGCGTGTAATGTCGCTAAAAAGTGCGCAAAGAATGTTACCCAGATTTGTCCGCCTAAACAAAACTCTGTGTGGGCAATTCTCTCCTGAAGACCTTGCGGAGCTCTTCCCAAAGAACTACGCTCAAATTGGCTCCTGCGCAGTAACACCACTATCAAATGGATACCCGTTGGGTGTGCTCGCCATTGCCAACTCAGACCCCAATTATTACCGCTCCAGCATGGGCACTTTGTTTTTAAGCTATATTGCCGAAGTGCTGAATCGTTGCTTGCCAAGAGTACTAGAGAACTGACCGCCACAGATAAGCAAAAATGCCTATCTGTGGCAACGAGTGACTATATCGGTCGGCTACCGTAATTACTCGAAGGTTTTTGTGGAGGATCACCACTCACATTAGACTCAATGTGATTGATTTTTCCGCCACGAGAAAGAAATTCTTCAATTTGCTGTTGAAGTTCTAGGCGTTCTTTCTCTTTCGCCGTCAAACTATAATCAACATCTATGTCATGAGAGTCGCTATCTGATTCAGATTCGGATGCAGACTCAGATAGATCATCATCAGAGCCGGCTTCAATGTCCGCAGAATCATCTTCGAATTCATCTACAGCTTCGTCGACCATATATCACCTTTTAAAATACAAATAAGCGGTTACAAATATGAGTGCTTGGTATTAAGAACAGTATTTATAGCGCAACTTTTGGAATTTTTACTCAGTTTTCATCGATATTTTTTAGTTTTTTTATTTATAAAAAGCATAATAAAAAGCTAAAAAATGTATATCTAAAAACCTGAGTAAGAACGCGATATTAGCAGTCTTCGAATATTAACGGCGAGTAGAAAAAATCCTGAATATCAGACGATTTAATGCGCAAAAAGAAGGGACGTCTTTTGGGACGTAAAGGTAGATAAAGCTTCCCGCAGGTTACGGGAAGCAGCAGGTAGGTACCGAAGTTAAACCGCGTCTGCGCCAGTTTCACCGGTTCTGATACGTACAATCTCATCAAGTGAGGTAATAAAGATTTTACCGTCACCAATTTTACCAGTTTGCGCAGCTTTAGTAATCGCGTCCACCGCTTGCTCGACCACAGAGTCATCAACGGCCAGTTCAATTTTTACCTTAGGCAGAAAATCAACCACATACTCAGCACCGCGATAGAGTTCGGTGTGACCCATTTGGCGACCAAATCCTTTCACTTCGGTTACGGTCATACCTTGTACACCGACTTCAGACAAAGCACTGCGTACATCATCGAGTTTAAATGGCTTGATAACAGCGGTGATCAACTTCATTTATGTATCCTTTATAGTAATTTTTCTTACTTGTTTGGCCTTACGCACTGTCCGAAGTTTAAGCGTTGGTAACAATATTATGCGCCTATTTGTTAAACCTTAACATACAATGACGCGATTTCCAGAACCGGGGATTGTGCGCTTACAGAATTATCTCCGATTTCCAGTCTTGCAACAACGGACTGCCTGTACGACCGACCCACAACCAGTTAATTCCTAAATCCAATCTTTTAAATAGCTTCAAATCAGAAGCCAGATTCAACTACGATCTATTCAACTACTATCTAATAGTACTGATGAATAATTTAACTGATCTAGATTAAAGTTGTGTTTAAAAACACTGAGATGTTAGAACAAAAAAGCCCGCATTAAGCGGGCTTTTTTTTGCAGAATGGGAAATTATTTTCCAGTGAACTCAGGGTACGCTTCCATACCACATTCAGAGATATCAACACCTTCAAACTCTTCTTCTTCGCTTACGCGAACACCCATGATTAATTTGATGATGTACCAAACAACCAAGCTGGTTACGAATACCCAAACGAAGATGGTAAGTGCACCAAGAATCTGCATGCCGAAAGATGAGTCGCCATTAGTTAACGGCACAACAAGTAGACCGAAAAGACCAACTACACCGTGTACAGAGATAGCACCTACAGGATCGTCTATTTTCAACTTGTCTAAAACCAAGATTGAGAAGAATACGATCACACCACCAACAGCACCAATAATGGTAGCAACTAGAGGAGATGGAGTGTCTGGACCCGCAGTAATGGCAACCAAACCAGCTAGAGCGCCGTTTATCGCCATAGTAAGGTCAGCTTTGCCAAACATAATACGAGCTACCAAAAGCGCTGCGATCAAACCACCAGCAGCGGCAGCATTGGTATTTAGAAAGATGTTAGCAACTGCAGCCGCATCAGCTTTGGTAGAAACTACAAGCTGAGAACCGCCGTTAAATCCAAACCAACCCATCCATAGAATCAACATACCTAAAGCAGCTAAAGGTAAATTTGAACCAGGAATCGCATTGATTGTGCCGTTAGGGCCGTATTTGCCTTTACGTGGACCAAGTACTAGAACACCTGCAAGAGCTGCCGCAGCACCCGCCATATGAACAATACCGGAGCCAGCGAAGTCTTGGAAGTTAGTTGCATCTTCCATACCCTTGATTTGGAACAGACCAAAAACAGGCTGACCACCCCAAGTCCAACTACCTTCCATTGGGTAGATAACACCGGTCATAACAACTGCGAACAACAAGAATGCCCAAAGCTTCATACGCTCAGCAACAGCACCAGAAACAATAGACATTGCGGTTGCAACGAATACAACTTGGAAAAAGAAGTCAGCCGCGTTGGCATAACTTAACCCTGCATCACCACCAATACCCGATAGGAAAAATCCAAAATTGTTACCTGAGTACATTATTTCATAGCCACACACCAAGAACATGGTGCAAGCAATCGCAAATAACGCAACGTTTTTAGTTAAAATCTCAGTGGTGTTTTTGGCGCGAACCAAGCCTGACTCCAGCATGGCAAAACCCGCCGCCATCCACATCACTAACGCTCCGCACACAAGAAAATAGAATGTGTCCAGAGCGTACTGGAGTTCATAAACATTGTTTTCCATAGCAGATCCCCAAGGCTCCAATTTATCGATTTTTTAAAACAAAATTCAGCATTAACTAGCTGCTTACAGCGCGTCTTCGCCAGACTCACCAGTACGAATTCGAATAACCTGTTCTAGGTTTGAAACGAAGATTTTGCCATCTCCGATTTTGCCGCTGTGAGCGGCTTTGCTAACGGCCTCAACAACTGCTTCTAGTTGATCATCGGAAACCGCTACTTCGAGTTTGGTTTTCGGCAGGAAGTCAACAACATACTCCGCGCCGCGGTATAACTCGGTGTGACCTTTTTGGCGACCAAAGCCTTTCACTTCAGTAACCGTAATACCCTGAACACCGATATCGGATAGAGCTTCTCTAACAGCGTCCAATTTGAACGGCTTGATAACCGCGGTAACTAATTTCATATTTATCCCCTAAAAATGTGCTTTAAGTTTGCCAGCGTGAAACGCTCGATTGTTGCTCAGACAGTTGGTGCAATATTTGGAAGCAACCACCCATTGCGAAAACTTGTTAGCCCCGCGAACAATTTCATCGATGTTAGGTTCGGTTGACCTGAGTCTGCACCACCACATCCGAACTTATATCTCTCTCTAAAAAATTAGAGTTTTGAATGTTGCAATCGCTAGGGGTCAAAATGCCGCGCTAAAAGCGCGGCAAATAACTTAGAAAGTTTTGGTCCAAGAAATCCACGCTAATGGATCTTCTTCACCAGACTCTTCGTCAGCGTCGCTTAGAGAAATGGTAATGTCACCCCAATCTCCGTATGACTTAGATAGATCAACTTGGAAGTAACCGTAACTGCCTACACCTTGCTCATCTAAAACAGCATCGCCGTCGTGGTCGAAATCGTAGTAACCGTAAGTAAGGCCCAAGCCCCAGTCGTTACCTAGATCAAAACCTGCACCGAAGTAGTAGTGCACGTCACCTTCTACAAATCTTTCAGGCTCATCAACTTCGCTGTTTACAGTGTAAGCAACGCCAGCGCTGAATATGTTGTAGCTAAAATCAAGTAAGACTTCACCGAAGTTAATATCGTCGGTAGTTGGGTACAAGTAGTAGTTATAAGTAACGCTATAACCTAAATCACCAGCTTCACCGGCGTAACCTAAGTACAAATCCACTTCGTTACTGCCGAAGTCAGTATTTGATAACCAAGTACCTGCGAAGAAGCCACTTTCGTCTGTGTAATCGATACCACCAGAAATTGCAGCACCATTTGCGGTTTGAGTGACACCACGCCAAACGTAGTCGCTTGATAAACCGATATTGGTACTTACTTCTGCCATGGCAGTTGTTGAACCCAATACAACAGCAGCGACAGCTCCAGCCATCAAACTTTTTGCCAATTTCATTCGTTGAGTCTCCAAAAGTGTGCTCTTTGATCTTGTAATTTTGACCGAGTATTTCTAAAAGAAGTGAGATAATCAGCCCGCTCACCGATTTAGCACTTGACATGCCAAAAGCACTTTTTTCATGCATTACAAAGACTTACCGCCATGTTCTCACCACTGCGGGCGCGCCCATATTGGTAATGCTTATAACGAAATGCATTAAATTGCGACAAATATCACGTACAAGTACATTTACAGTGCGTGTGAACTATAAACAAAGAGTTTGGTATTTTCACCAGTAGATTTTTCATTAATGGAACTATCCATCAAATCAAAACATCACCAAAAAAGGTCACTTTGTGATCAAATCTCTTCTAAAAACTCAAAAAACTTTAATTTTCTTAGAATTTAGAAAGATATCTTGAAGGGAAACCGCAAATAGGAAGCACCAAAATAATGCAAATCAATGATTTGATCAGCCAATTCAGGGCAGTAATACTTTATGAACTAAATCAGAAAATTAAACACTCATGAAAAATAATTAGATAGCTTGAGCTATATCCAAAAAAACCTCACCAAAACCAAGCCCGCAAATACGCCCAAAAACTGTTTACCTAAACCAAATACTGTTTACCTAAAAGAGCTCTCATTAACTCCGCCATGATTTAATCAAAGGACAAAAGTTAAAACGCGCTTTCCATTTTCTTCTCAACTTCAATTACCTACGACTCTTGGAGTTGCTAACACCTTACTGTATTGCGAAAACATTGGTAGCGAACGTTTTTAAAAACCGCAGGCATAATGACATAATAGCCAACTTCCTATTAACGATGACATTCGGCCTCAGTTTATGAATCCATTTGAAGATCTAATTAATAAAATACCGAATCCTCTCTCTAATCCTGTATTCGACTCCATCATTGAGAAAGTCATCCAAGAACACAAATTAGTAAGCCGAGTTGAATTCGATGCTCAAACCAAGGTACTGGAACAAACAGAAGCACGAGTCAAAGAATTAGAAGCGCTCGTTACAGCACTTGAACTAAAGCTTTCTAGCCAGCAAAGTTAAGGCAATGCGTTTGGCGCCCAATGTAAAGGGCGCTGCTTTAGAAGATCACATAATCGCGAGCAACTGCACAGAGCGCGCATTTTGTTCAGGCGTGAACAAAATACAGTTTTAGTGCCCTGCCTGATGAACGCCTTCCGCCTGATTCCGATCTAAACTCACCCCTAGATTCAATGCGATATTACTGATCTACACCTCTTCTCCTAGAAAACCGAAAAACAGGCATAAATAGCTTTTAACGACTACGCTTACTATTCATCTCTCTTGCGCCAAGGTAGCCAACGAATGTTTGTACTAGCGTCGTCGCTCACGAAACAACAATCCGAAAATGAGCAGTTAAGCCGAAAGATCCGAGAACTAGAAGACGAGTTATCGTCATTGCGGATGGAAAACCAAGCTCTCAGCGTGCAAGCGGATGATTCAGGCAGCTCACCACAATCGTTATTCAAAGATCAACTTATTCACAACCTGTTGAGATCGCTCTACCAAATCAGTGGTATTCGTCAAACTGCGTTCGAGTCTTTTGAACGCGTAGAGAAGCAGACAACCACGGTAGCCAGTATCAATAACTTGTTCGACGTTTCCTCAACGTCTCTCCACGATATTATTCGTTCAATGCAAGGAATGGGGCATCGTATGTCTGGCATGACAACCAGTATTGCCGGGCTTTCAGATACCGCGGGAAGCATCAACGATTTCGTATCGACTATCACAAGCATTTCCGATCAAACCAACTTGCTCGCTTTAAACGCAGCTATCGAGGCCGCACGCGCCGGTGATTCAGGACGGGGTTTTAGTGTGGTGGCCGATGAGGTGAGATCGCTTGCTAACGAAACCAATAAATCCGCGAGTGAAGTTTCAGAGTTGGTCAAAAACATCATTAATTCGACCAAGTCTGCTGTGGTTTCTGTTGATGAAATCAAATCCAACAACGAAGAGCTTTCTTCAGGGGTTACCAACCTAAACCAGCACTATTCTTTGATCGTTGATAACTGTAAGTCGATCACCAACACAATCACCGAATCAGCACACAAGTCTTTTATACAGACCGTTAAACTCGATCATATTGTGTGGAAGGGAGACGTCTATGCTTGCGTTTCTGGTGAATCGTCGAAATCTATCAGTGAATTTACCAACCACCACAGTTGCCGATTGGGTCAATGGTGCGACCAGCAAAATCACACGCCTGTTGGTCAAAAACCCGCCTTCAAAAAACTCCATACTCCGCATCAAGAGATACACAACCACGGAGTTGCGGCATTGGAAGCCTCCAGAAATGGCGATCAGAAAAAAGTTGTGGAACATTTAAGCTTGATGGAATCCGCCAGCGAAAAAATGATGTCCTTACTGGAGGAACTGAGCAAGACTTGATAAACACAAGTAAAAGAAGCCGATAAAGTCTATTGATCCATACAGACGTCTTCAGTCTTAGCGATCAATAACGTTCGTAGAGCGCTTATATTACTTACTTATTCTATAAATTCAGACGAAAGTTTAAAACACCATCTAATTTAGACAGATCGGCGAAATTCCATTAAATTTGGGCTCATTTATCAACAAATCGCCTCAATGGAGTGAAGCCAAAATGTCCCTGGCCGTTGTCCTGACCCGCGCCCAACATGGCGTCAATGCACCACAGGTAACCGTCGAAGTTCATCTTTCGAGTGGATTACCCAGCCTGAATATCGTTGGATTACCAGAGACGGCCGTTAAAGAATCCAAAGAGCGCGTACGAAGCGCGTTGCTCAACAGCCACTTCGAGTTTCCGGCACGAAGAGTCACCATAAATCTTGCCCCAGCAGATCTTCCCAAAGAAGGCGGTCGCTACGATCTTGCTATTGCGCTAGGCATATTAGTCGCTTCAGATCAACTGCCCGCACAGTGCATTGCAGACGCAGAATTTTACGGCGAGCTAGCGCTTTCAGGAGAAATACGCCCGATTCGCGGGATTATCCCCGCCGCAATAACCTGCCTGGAGGCTGGGCGATCACTGTACGGATCACAGAAAAACGAGCAAGAACTGGCATTAATTGAAGGCTTGAATTGCTTTGCAGTAGATAACCTCCTCAATTTATGCGCCTTATTAAAACAGCAAATTCAATGGCCAAAACCTAAGGCAGAACGTTACGCCTCTGAAGTAAGCCATCTGGACCTCTCCGAGGTGAAAGGTCAACATCAAGCCAAGAGAGCCTTGCTCGTCGCAGCAGCCGGAAGGCACAACTTGCTGTATTTCGGTCCTCCGGGAACGGGTAAAACCCTATTGGCGAAAAGATTACCGGGAATAATGCCCTCGCTTACCAGTAGTGAAGCTCTCAAGGTCGCGGCGGTGTATTCGGTTGCAGGAATGAACCATCACCTCTGGCAACAGCCACCACTGCGCTCGCCACACAACAGCTCATCAATGGCGGCGATGGTTGGTGGAGGATCAAATCCAAAGCCCGGCGAAATTTCTTTGGCTCATCTCGGCGTTTTATTTCTCGACGAGTTCCCAGAGTTCCCGCGCCAGGTCCTTGAAGTACTGAGAGAACCTCTTGAATCTGGCCAAATCAATATTGCTCGCGCCAATCATCGCGTTACCTATCCAGCTAACTTCCAACTCATTGCCGCAATGAATCCGTGCCCTTGTGGGTATCTTCACAGTGAAAGATGTCGTTGCACTCCAGATCAAGTACGGAAATATCGGCAGAAAATCTCAGGCCCAATTTTGGATCGCATTGATTTGCAGATTGCCGTTAGCACTCTAAAACCCAGCGAACTGCATCAGCAAGATTCTGGCATGGGCAGCAAAGAAGCCCGCGCCTGTGTAGTGAAAGCCCGAGCAAGACAAATTGATCGCCAAGGCAAACCCAATGCCGAGCTCAGCAATAAAGAACTGGAACGCATATGCATTCTTTCGCGCGAACAAATGACACGATTGGAAAACGCTATTCAAAAAATGCAGTTATCGGCTCGCGCATATCATCGAACACTGAAAGTCGCCAGAACCATTGCCGACCTCGCCGACAGTGACAACATCGAAAATCAACACATCATGGAAGCGCTCAGCTACCGGCAACTGGAACGCCAGAGAAGCAGCTAGATCGTATCTTTACTCAAAAAGCTAGGGAAAGTCGAAGCCAAACGCATTTCCTCCGGAGCGAGTTTTTGGCCCCTTCGAGCCATCCACCCGGATATCAAACTCTCGAATCCGACCAGAACTTGCGACTTCACAACTGACATAGCCATTTTCAATTTGCCGATTATCCATATTGAAATTGGCTTTAATAAAAATGAGATGTTTTTTTCTCTCGGAATCGTATCGAGTGGAAAGATTATCCATGCTGTAGGACTGTAACTGATCGCCTGCCTCTTCTCGCAAACGACGGCTGCAAGATAAATAGGCGTCAGTCATGGTGACATTGACGTAACCTTCCGATGCGCTTTCCCGACCGCCAATCACAATCAAAGTCGTAAAGCCTACCGAAGCAAACACCAACAAAGTGATGAGTATGGTAATAAGCAGATGATTATGACGAGTATCAGACTTTTCCAAAGGCTACTTCCGCAAAATGGCTCTGTTTAAAGTTTAGACCAACAGGCACAAACCAGTGAAAATTAAGACCTTCTTCAAGAACAACTGAAAACAAATAAAAACGACAAATACAATTTGTTTAAGCGAGGTCGCCGCCAAAAGAGCGCCGCGACCCGCGCCTAACACTTATGATTTTGGACGATATACACCGAAATTCCCGGCTCCAGAATTCAGCAAGTGGCTGGCATGAAGGCGACTCATAACGCCCTGATCGCAATACAGTAGATATTGAGCCTTGGGCAACTGATCAACCTCTTTGGCCAACGCATAAAATGGAATCACGAGACTGCGCCCAGCCTCCACCGCAAGCGGCGATTTTTCAACTTCATCGGGATGACGAATATCAATGACCACACTATCGGTCGGTAAATAAGAAAACTCATCGACGAGCAAGTCTTCATCACTGACATTCATAACCTCGTCAATTGACTCAACTTTAGCTTTGTTTATTGCTCGTTCCAGCACCTCAAAGTCAAAATTCTCTTCATCGGCCTTAATCTTGTCGGCGTGAGCACGAGTCGTTGGCCGCTTAGAAATCACTCCGCAGTATTCCGGCATACTCGCAGCAAACCCTTCGGCGCCGATCTGACGAGCAATATTAATAATGTCGCCTTTATCCATGGTAATTAAAGGACGCAGCACCAAGGTGTCTGTGACCCGATCAATCATGGTCAAATTAGCCAAGGTTTGAGACGAAACCTGCGCGACACTCTCTCCGGTCACAAGCGCTTCAATACCTTGATGCTCGGCAACAACAGATGCTGCTCGCAACATCATGCGTTTCAGAATAACGCCCATATTTCCCTGAGATACGTTTTCTAGAATCTCGCCAACCACTTCTTCAAAAGGCACAGTAACAAACCTAACTCGATGCGAGGCTCCGAAACGATTCCAAAGGTAATATGCGACCTCTTTGCAACCTAGCTCGTGATCACGGCCACCCAAATTGAAAAAACAATAATGGGTTTTTAGGCCGCGCTTGATCGTTAGGTAACTGGCGACGGTGGAATCGAAACCGCCGGATATCAAAGACAAAACAGGGTCTTGCGTGCCCAAAGGAAAACCACCAAGACCAGACTTTCGATCACGCACCACATACACAGTGTCGTTTTTAATTTCGAGATTAACCGTGATGTCTGGATCTTTTAATCTCACACCCGCAGCTTCAGAATATTGATTCAGACCACCACCGACGTATCGCTCCACATCGATGGAGGTGAAATCGTGCTTACCGCTGCGCTTTACGCGCACACAGAAGGTCTTGCCAGCCAAAGCATCTAGCCAAACCTCCGCGGTACGCTCGTAGATATCGTGCATCGTTTGATAAGTAAATGCAGACACCTCGTAAAAAAACGCAACACCGGGTGTTGAGGCTAAAATTTGCTTCACAGCAAGATTCAGCGATTCGTCGTCGGAGTCACAATAGACATCGATTTTCTCCCAATCTCGGGTAACACGTGCTCCGCCATCGTGACGACGAATCAGTGTTCGCAAGTTATTTTGCAACTGGCGAGTAAATCGTTTGCGCACCGGGGCGCTTTTTATGGTTATTTCGGGGAATAATTTAACTATGAAATGCATGTACCGCTCGCATCGAATGCAAAAAGATCAGAATTTGACAATTATAAGGCAATGAATTGATTTACACACATTCCAACGGAAGCCAATGACATGTAGCATAGGCAGCCTCGGAAACTATGCTTAAGTCTCTAGCGCACCACATTGATGCCGCGGCACCAAAATTAAGCATAATATTGTTTGATATAACTTCTATCTCTATCTGCCAAGTCAATGGCTGCGACATCTTAATAATGTTCAGCTTTGATAAAATCTATGGCATATTGATTGCTTCATAATGATGCACTAATAACCAGCCGGTTGATTTTGTGCACATCCAAGAGCAGTTTATCAACCACGAGCATTGGGCTAAATGCGCTAATTCAGCCTATGAACTCTTCACACCTATTCTGGCGCAGCCATTTTGGAGGAAACATGTCAGAGCAGACTCTGAACTTAATAAAAGACAACGAAGTTAAGTGGGTTGACCTACGCTTCACCGACACCAAAGGTAAAGAACAACACGTAACTATTCCTTCATTTGAAGTTAAAGACGACTTCTTTACCGAAGGTAAAATGTTCGACGGTTCTTCTATCGCCGGCTGGAAAGGCATTAACGAGTCTGACATGATTTTGATGCCGGACGATAGCACTAGCTTCCTTGATCCGTTCACTGACGAAGCAACTGTTGTTATCCGCTGCAACATCGTTGAGCCTTCAACTGGCGAAGGTTACAACCGTGACCCACGCTCTATTGCAATGCGCGCCGAAGAATACTTGAAGTCTACTGGTTTAGGTGACACCGCTTTCTTTGGTCCAGAACCAGAATTCTTCATCTTTGATGACATCAAGTGGGGCGCAGACATGTCTGGCGCTTTCTACAAAATCAGCTCTGAAGAAGCCGCTTGGGAATCTGGCCGCGAAATGATCGATGGTAACATGGGTCACCGTCCAGGCGTTAAAGGTGGTTACTTCCCAGTTCCTCCAGTAGATTCACTACACGACATCCGTGGTGCAATGTGTAACGCTGCAGAAGCTATGGGCTTGGTGATCGAAGTTCACCACCACGAAGTAGGTACTGCTGGTCAGTGTGAAATCGGCGTTGGCGCTAACACCCTAACCAAGAAAGCTGACGAAGTTCAAATCCTTAAGTATGCCGTACACAACGTTGCTGCTGCTTATGGCAAAACTGCGACCTTCATGCCTAAGCCACTTGTTGGCGACAACGGTAGCGGCATGCACGTTCACCAATCTTTCGTTAAAGATGGCGTGAACCAATTCGCTGGCGATACCTACGCAGGCCTTTCTGAAACTGCTCTTTTCTACATCGGCGGTATCATCAAGCACGCTAAAGCATTGAACGCTTTCTGTAACGCTTCTACCAACTCTTACAAGCGTTTGGTTCCAGGCTACGAAGCTCCAGTAATCCTTGCTTACTCTGCACGTAACCGCTCTGCTTCTATTCGTATTCCTTACGTTGCAAGCACCAAAGGTCGTCGTATCGAGACTCGCTTCCCAGACTCTACCGCTAACCCATACTTGGCGTTCGCAGCATTGTTGATGGCCGGTCTTGACGGTGTTATCAACAAGATTCACCCTGGAGATTCAGCAGATAAAGACCTTTACGATCTTCCTCCAGAAGAGTTGGCAGAATACCCAACCGTATGTTCTTCATTAGAAGAAGCACTTTCTAATCTTGACGCTGACCGTGAGTTCTTAAAAGCAGGTGGTGTATTCGATGACGACATGATCGATGCATACATTTCGCTTAAGAAAGAAGAAGTTGAGATGTTGAACATGACAACTCACCCGATCGAATTCTCTATGTACTACAGCGTGTAATCACTGCTTTAGTTTTCGAGAAAACGCTCAAAAGCCCTGGCATACGCCGGGGCTTTTTTGTTTGCGAGATTTTTAAATTAAGCCGCGAACAGATCACAAACTTAGCGTGTCAAATACACTAATCTACGAGTCTAACGATACAAATACACAGCAACTTGGTGTATTTGCTATTGGTGAGAGATGTTAGTTATTGGATAACCATTACCATGAGCCATCAAAAAACATCCGCAGCAATCTTCACTGTACTTCTTGCAGTTGTTACCCAACCGCTGTCTGCACAGGACATCTACAAAACCGTCGATGAAAACGGCAATGTCACCTATTCAGACAGCCCGGTCAAAGAGAACTCCAAGAAACTAGATCTACCCGAGATAAACTCTCAACCATCACCTAATCCCGAAACAGCACCACGCTTTTTTAAAGCCGACGAAAAAACCAAACCCATTAAGTATGCACTCAAGATCAATGAGCCAATCCACGATCAGGCCATCCCGCCCGGCCAACGCGACGTAGCGATTATCGCTGAAATAGACCCAATTCCTACAGAGGACGACATAACCTACACCTTACTGGTCGACGGCTCAGCTACCGACACAGCCGAATTGCCCAGCTTTCTCATTAAGGAACCTCTACGCGGCAGTCACGACATTCAAATTCAGGCTAAACAAGACAAGAAAGTCATTGCAACCTCAAAGAGCATCACCATTCACGTGATTCGGCCAACTGTTGCAAATTAGGGCGAAAATAGATCTATATTGACTTAAAAGTCACTGACTCTTGATAACCTCTTAGAAAAGAAGAGAATATTGCATCTAGGGCGTGCACTCTTCTGGTTCTATTTTTGCTTTAAAACTGCCATTTGATTGAACTCAGTTCCCATTCATGACGCTCGAAACCAACTACAAACAGCTTCTAGACAGCCTGAACACAGCGGTAGCCGTGGTGGACGCAGAACTTAAGATCCTGTATCTCAACCCTAGCGCCGAAGCCTTGATGGAGATTTCTCGTGCACGAGTATTGGGCACAGAAATCCAAAACTATTTTACCGAAACCGAAACTGCACTATCAGCGCTCAAAGAAGCCGTTGCTCTGCAAAGCCAATACACCAAAAGGCGCGCTAAATGGCGTTTACACAACGGCCAAGACCTTACTATCGATTACACGGTAACCGCGTTGACCGATCAACATGCGGCGACCATTGAAATTCAACCACTGGATCGCTTACTGAGAATTAGCCGTGAAGAAGCCGTTGTTTCGGCCCAAGAAACCACTAAGAATTTAATTCGCGGCCTCGCTCATGAGATTAAAAACCCTCTTGGAGGGATTAGAGGAGCTGCTCAACTGCTTGCGCGGGAACTGCCCAACGAAGAACTGAGTGAGTACACCGACGTTATCATCGATGAAGCAGATCGATTACGAAATCTGGTCGATAGAATGCTCGGCCCTCGGCAATTGCCCAACCTCCAAGATTTAAATGTGCACGAAATCATTGAACGTGTCGCAACGTTAATTTCCGCCGAAAGCCGCGGAAAAGTGCACTTAAAACGAGACTACGATCCGAGTATTCCCAATTTACCGGCCGATCGCGAGCTGCTCATTCAGGCCTTGCTGAACATCATTCGTAACGCACTGCAAGCCCTTACGGAGTCAGAGACTCGCGCGCCAGAAATTATCCTTCGCACCCGAATTCAACGGCAATTTACCATCGGCCGAGAAAACTATCCGCTGGTTTGCCGGATTGATGTTCAAGACAACGGCCCAGGTATTCCACCAGAAATTATCGGCGATATCTTCTATCCCATGATTTCGGGCCGTCCCGAAGGCACTGGGCTTGGACTTGCTATATCGCAGCAACTGATTAATCAACACAACGGCTTGGTAGAATGTGAAAGCCAGCCGGGCCGCACCCTATTTTCGATTTACTTACCAATGGAAGCGCACCATGCAGAAACCAAATAACGTCTGGATTATCGACGACGACAAATCAATTCGTTGGGTGCTAGAGAAGTCTTTGCAGCAAGCAGGAATCGAAACTACGTGCTATGAATCTGGTGACCTCGCCTTGAGCGCCATTGCAGCCGGTAAACTGCCAGACGCTATCTTGAGCGATATCAGAATGCCTGGCATCGACGGCCTAGCCATGCTCGAAAATATCCATATCAAACACCCAAATCTACCCATCATCATCATGACGGCGCACTCAGATCTAGACAGCGCCGTAGCAGCCTATCAAAGCGGAGCTTTTGAGTATCTGCCAAAACCATTCGATGTTGATGAAGCCTTAGCGGTAACTCGCCGAGCACTCGCTCATGCCGAAGAGCAAACCCAGCACTTCGACGAAGCCGCGTCACCTCGAGAAACTCAAAACCAGGGCGATATCATCGGTGAAGCTCCTGCTATGCAGGAAGTGTTTCGCGCTATTGGTCGCCTGTCGCAATCAAACATCACGGTACTTATCAACGGTGAATCGGGTACTGGTAAAGAACTGGTTGCCCGAGCACTGCACGAGCACAGCCCTCGCCGCCACCAACCATTTATTGCTTTGAACATGGCGGCAATTCCTCGCGACTTAATTGAATCGGAGTTGTTTGGCCACGAAAAGGGCGCATTCACCGGTGCCGGCGGCCAACGCCAAGGGCGTTTTGAGCAAGCAAACGGCGGCACTTTATTTTTAGATGAAATCGGCGACATGCCATCTGATACTCAGACACGTTTATTACGCGTATTGGCCGATGGCGAATTCTATCGTGTTGGCGGTCACACACCGGTTAAGGTAGATGTACGAATCATTGCCGCAACCCACCAAAATCTTGAAGAACTGGTCTCGGAAAATCGTTTCCGCGAAGATCTTTTCCACAGACTTAACGTTATTCGTATACACATACCTAAGCTTTCTGATCGTCGCGAAGACATTCCAAAACTGGCTAAACATTTTTTCCAGAAAGCCGCTGCCGAACTTGGTGTAGAACCCAAAGTGCTACTTACCGAAACAGAGAAGTATCTGTGCAACATTGCTTGGCCCGGCAACGTGCGTCAGCTAGAAAACACCTGTCGCTGGATCACCGTAATGGCCTCAGGCAGAGAAGTACACGTACAAGACTTGCCGCCGGAGTTGATGGATCAAACCCACGAAGTTGAACCATCTGGCGACTGGAACAAGGCCTTACGCCACTGGGCAGACCAAGCCTTGGCCCGCGGTCAAAGCGATATATTGTCGGAAGCGGTACCTATCTTCGAACGCGCTCTTATTGAGACCGCGCTAAAACACACGGCCGGACGCAAGAGAGACGCCGCCAATTTATTGGGCTGGGGTCGTAACACTCTAACTCGAAAGCTGAAAGAACTCGGCATGGTCGACAGCGGCGACGATTCCGGCGACGACTAACAAAACTCGCCCTCTCTGGTTGACAATATTTAAATCAGAGGGGGCGACTCTTCATACACTTACCTGTAAGCCCTAGTCGCCACCATCGCCATCGCCACCACCAATGGACCAACTCGACTCAGAATCACTTGAGCGTCCAGAATATCCATTAGATCGAGAACCTAAACTCGGTACTCGCACCACAAGGGCGACAAGCAACACAAGGGCGACAAGCAACACAATTATCGAGATACCCAAAACAACCGGAGCATAGCCGTGTTCGACGGGGTTTGGAGACAATAAATCGATTTTGTACCAGCTCAACGCAGCTGTAATTAGCGCAACTACCACTGACAAACGCATATCCCTCCGAGAATATTCCTATTCGTAAGTGCGTTTATACAATATCGTTTACCAAAAAGTGATCAGGTAGAGTACAGAATCTCAGATGAGAGCGTTCAAAAGAAAGGTTTTAAAGAGGTTTGGCGGGAGTAAGAAGTGAAAACAAGCTTACGAGACTAGCTCGCAAGCTCATTCTTAAAGATTAGTTTACGGTTGGAGCTTCTTCAGCGGCACCCGCTTTGGCCTGAGCCTGCTCTTGAGCACGTTGTAATGCTTGAGCAAACAAAGCATCGAAGTTAACTGGCGGCAACATCAATGCAGGGAAACTGCCTTTGGTAACCACACCGTCGATTGCTTCGCGAGCATAAGGGAAAAGAATTTGAGGACATGCGGTGTTTAGTGCATGTGCCAAATGCTGACCTTCTAAGCCTGCAATAGTGAAAGCGCCACCTTGCTGAACTTCAACTAGAAAAGCAGTTTCTTCTTCGATCTTAACGGTAATGGTTAAAGTAAGAACCACTTCGTAAAGATTCTCGTCGATTTTGCTCGACTTAGTATTCAATTCTTGATGAATTGATGGTTTCCATTGTTTACGGAATGCATGAGCACCAAGAGGAGCTTCAAAGGAAAGATCTTTAATATAAATTCGCTGGATTGCAAATTGTACTTTTTGTTCAGAGCCTTCTGAATTCGCTTGCCCTGCGGTTTGTTCTTCTGCCATGGTACTGCCTTAGTCTTGAGTGAAAATATTAAAAGAACACGCGAATTATCTAATCCATGTGTCCAGCGGTTTAGATTATAAATACATTTGATGACATTGGGGGCCTAAGGCATCAATTCAACCCCCTAAGCGTATTTTAAACGATCAACTCGCCTCAGCTAATACACCGTCAAGTTCACCTGTAGACTCCAAATGATATAGATCGTCACAGCCGCCAATATGACGTTTGCCGATCCAAATTTGAGGAACACTGGTGCGACCCGCTTTTTTGGTCATTTCTTGACGCAAGTGTCGATTGTTATCGACAGCGATTTCTTTGAACTCGATACCTTTGTGCTTTAAAAGGTGCTTTGCACGAATGCAATACGGACAAAAGCGCGTGGTATAGATGACTACTTCCGGCATACTACCTCCCAATTACTTAACAACGGGTAATTTCTGATTTTGCCACTCGGCCATTCCGCCTTCGAGCCGACAAACTTGACGACCTGCTTTCATTAATTCGCGACCAACACTTCCTGTGTGGGTGCCTAATTTATCTACCAAGATAACGATCTTATCCGATTGGGCTTCAATTTGAGATAAATTGTCTTTCACTTTTGTATAGGGGATATTTATCGCGTTGGCGATATGACCAGCTTTGAATTCTTTTGGCTCACGCAAATCGATCAAAACAGCGCTATCGTTGTTAATCATTCGCGTAACCTCGTGGGTAGAGACACCTCGACCACTGCGGCGCTTTTCATTCCAAAAATAAAGCACGATCAAAGCCGCCAAAACACTTACAAGTAGCCACTGTTCGGTAGCAAACGTCAATATATCCACAAAAAAACCCTGCGTTCAGTTTCAAGTAATCAGTCTAGAGGAAACTCTAATCAACCTAGAGTTTCTAGCGACACAAGCAAGTGTCGTCGATTTCTATTACGATAAGTAATTGAAATTAAGGAGAAATTAGAAATCGCATTTGCAATTTCTACCCTCAAATTAAATCAAAGCCGAGTTAATTTGAGAATCCTAGAGGCTCAATCTGCCCGATTTAGCCCATTCAAAGGCGGGCAAGTATACACCAATAGGTTTTGATCGCAGAATTGACTCTTATAATTGCCTAGAATAAACACCTGAATTTTGCACAGACCGTCGCTTAAAACCGAAAATATCCGGAAACCTATGATTAAAACACTCTTAATTGTAACTAGCATTCTATTTCTCTCAATCTCAAGTTTCAGTGGCTCGACATACGCCCAAACTGCGGACGAGCGTGAATACCAAGCCAAGTTGAAAGAGCTGAAAGCCAATATTGACGCGCTGAAAGCCCAAATGAAGGACATAAAAAACTCGAAAAACAGTCTGGAGAACGAGCTTGAGGCCAACGAGAAAGAAATCAGTGAGCTGAACGATAAAGCCAAACAAATCGAAACGGAGCTTAGCAAAGAAAAAAAGCAACTAGCGCTGCTCCGTGAGCAGCGCCAAAAACTGCAAGGCTTGAAGCTCAACCAACAAACCAGCGCATCGCACGAGATTGCGACAGCCTATAAACTTGGCCAACAGAGCCAGTTAAAAACGCTACTGAACCAAGAAGACAGTGCGCTGAGTGCGCGTATGCTTAAATATCATCAATACATTGTGAGCTCACGATCGGAAAAGATTGCCGAACTGAGCAGTACTATCGATTCGCTTGAGGCAATTGATCGAGAAATTTCTGTTAAAACTCAACAATTTGAGCAACAACAACAACGACTTAACGAACAAAAACGATCGCTAGAACTTGTCTCACAGAAACGCAAACAAACCTTAGCCATGTTGCAAAAACAGCTAGTCGATCAAGACACGAGACTGAACAATCTTTTAAAAGAAAAAAACCAACTTGAAAGCCTCATAAACGAAGTTGCGACCTTAATTGCTGCCATTCCTACGCCCAACGATCACACACCATTTGCCAAGCAAACCGGCAAATTAAGCTGGCCAGTCAAAGGAAAAATTCAAAATAGCTTTGGTAGCTCAAAAGCTCAGGGTAGGTTGACTTGGGACGGAGTACTCATCGCTGCGAGCGAGGGCAGTGAGGTGAAGTCTATTCATGGTGGAAGAGTGGTATTCTCTGACTGGTTTAAAGGCCTTGGAATGTTAATGATCGTTGATCACGGGTCGGGATACTTGAGCCTGTACGGCCATAATCAAACATTGTTTAAAGACGTTGGTGACTGGATTTCCTCTGGTGAAGTCATTGCTCTAGCCGGTACTTCGGGAGGACAAACAACCAGCGGTGTTTATTTTGAAATTCGTCATAACGGCAAACCCGAAAACCCATCAAAGTGGTGCCGTGGGTAAAATCACGCAACTTTAGCGAGCTAGAACACACTAAGTAACGCCTTGACCCTACTGAAAATCAGTCAAGATATGCTAGATTGCTTGAACGCGAAGTTTATTAATAGAATGAACCTTTCAGAACAATTCATCCGACCTAGTTATTTGAAAGTTATTTGAAAATACACCATCGGAAGCTGGTTCTTACCTGTCTTTGGTGATGATCGTTAATTCGTCCAACTTGAAGTACTTTTATTTTTTTATTTTCAGGAGCTTTACATGAATCTTCGTTTTCTACCCATCGCCTTACTAGCCTTTGCGGCCTCAGGGTGGTCTCAAGAAGAAAGTGACTCTCCTGAAGCACAACTCCCTCTCGACGATCTGCGCACCTTCACACGCGTCTACACCCATATTCGCAATGCCTACGTTGAAGAAATCAGCGACAAAGAACTGCTCGAATACGCCATTAAAGGCATGCTAAGTGAGCTCGATCCTCACTCGAACTATTTAGACGCCGCTTCATTCGACAGCCTTCAGGTTAATACAACCGGCGAGTATGGCGGCTTAGGGATTGAAGTGGGAACAGAACGCGGTTTCGTAAAGGTCATCGCACCCATCGATGACACCCCGGCATCAAAAGCGGGTATTCAATCCGGCGATTTAATTATCGCCATCGATGATAAATCCGTGAAAGGTCTATCGTTAGATGAAGCCATTGAGCTTATGCGCGGCCCTATTGGCACAGATGTGATTATTTCAGTGGTTCGCGAAGGCGTGGACAAACCCTTCGATGTGACTCTCACCCGCGCGACAGTGACCGTGCGCAGTGTTCGATCCAGCATTGTAGAACCAGGGTTTGGCTACCTGCGCATTGCCCAATTCCAAGTCAAGACTGGCGATGAGGTTCTGAAAGAAATCAAAAAACTCAAAGATCAAGATACAGAGCTAAAAGGACTCGTTCTTGATTTACGCAATAACCCCGGCGGCATATTGCAGTCTTCGGTTCAGGTCGCCGATGCCTTTTTAGAAGAAGGCTTAGTGGTTTATACCAAAGGCCGCATCGAAAACGCCGATATTGAATACCGAGCGAATCCTGGTGATGAAATCAAAGGGATTCCGCTAGTGGTATTAATTAATTCGGGCTCTGCTTCTGCGTCTGAAATTGTGGCCGGTGCGCTGCAAGATCACGGTCGCGCCATCATCATGGGTACCGACAGTTTTGGTAAGGGCTCGGTGCAGACCGTTTTACCAATTACCGATGATCGAGCCATTAAGCTGACAACGGCTTTGTACTTCACGCCAAATGGCCGCTCCATTCAAGCGCAAGGCATTGTTCCAGACATCACCGTTGAGCGCGCAGAGATTAAAGCTTTCAACAGCCAAATCTTTACTGAAGCTGATTTACAAGGTCATTTAGACAACGCCAATGGCGGTGAAGTAAGCGATTCAAAGACTCGGGAAGAAAAATCTAAATCTGCTCCAAGTCTTGCCGAAAGTGACAACCAACTGTTTGAAGCGATTAGCCTTTTGAAAGGCCTGAGCATCTTCAACAAGCAGAACAAACCGGAATCGGAAACCTCAGAAACCGCTACCAAAGAAGCTATTTAAGTCGTCTCTGCAAAGCCAGTTGCAAACTGGCTTTTTTTAGCTAAGTTTTATATAAGCGCCACCGCAATTAGATCTACGCGCCTAAAACAACCACTGCCAATCATTGTGTTTATGTCTTGAAGAAATAGACACAATGATTTCTTCTTAGAACGGTGGTTACGTACCAAAGCATCGTTATCTAAATCGTTAAGATTTAAACCACTAAAAATTTAAGATGATGAATGCCAATGCTCAAACATAAGTGATAAAGCCTATGAGTTTACTTATGCAAACCATCAAACGGGCTTTGTATTTTGCTGCATTGGTTTCTTTGTTTTTAAGTCACTCCAGTTTTGCCGAAAAAGCCAAAATAATTTTGATTATCGACGACCTAGGCTACGACCTAGATACCGGTATTCAGTTTGCTGACCTCAACCCAAACATTACTCTCTCGATACTGCCATTCAGCCCTCACGGACAGCAAATTTCTCGATACGGCTCAAACAACGGCAATGATATTTTATTGCACTCGCCAATGGCGCCAAATAGCCCCAAACCGATCGAGAAATCAGTATTGCATCTGGGAATGGATAAACTCGCCCTCAAAACTCAATTACGAGCGCAATTAAACTGGCTGCCAGAAGCTGTAGGTGTAAACAACCACATGGGCAGTGCCCTAACACGTGATGCGCTGGCAATGAATTGGGTCATGCAAGAATTGAAGCTCAGAGATTTGTTTTTTGTGGATAGTAGAACAACGGCTGAGAGTATTGCCTGGCGTATGGCACATAACTATCGTGTCCCTAGCTGGAAACGCGATATCTTTTTAGATAATACTCGCGATGAAAAAGCTATAACTGACCAATTACAGAAATTGATCAAAAAATCTCAAGATAAAGGATTCGCAATTGGTATTGGCCATCCGTATCCCGAAACCTTAGCGGTTTTAACTCAGTTTTTTCGCTCGTTGGAATCTACACAATTGAGCTTGATAAAGCCGAGCGAATTGACAATGACGCAAACTGTGGTCGCAACGACGCTCGAAAGAGATTAACAGCGATAGATTGAACTGTTATTAAGAATTACAATTATTAGACTCAAATTTGATAGATAGATCTGTTGTTAGAAGTCAATCATCAAGTAGACGTATACATCTGAGTCTAAATGGTTCTTTTTTGTACTTTGATGTCTATGCTACACTTTACTGTAACATCTAACAGCATCGTGCAAAGAAATTTTGTAGACAGATGGGTTCCGCCACAACGAAACCCTACAATAAACGACTTCATGGAATGAACAGCACGGTAATGCTCAGATACCACCCAAACTTGGGTATCGCATAAACCTGCTCAAATAATTAGGTTAATTGAGGATATTAACAATGAGTAACCAACGCACCGGAGAACTAGGCGGCACACCTTCTCGCAGCGATCGCGTTTTTCAAAAGAACGAGTACTTTTACTACCGCACTCGTGAAGGTATTGATATAGGCCCTTTTGATTCTGCCGAAGACGCTTGTCGTGGCGTTCAAGATTTTATGGAGTTTTTGCAGGCCGACCCGCACTCAGCAGAAACACTCCAACAATACTCTTCAAAAGTAGCCTAAGTCTTAGCTAACAGCTTAAGCCCTAGCTAGCAGCAAGCGCGAGCAACCCGGCTCGCGCCATCAAAAAAAATCAGCAAACCACTTCAAATCGGTTATACATTAACCCCTTCAAATACGCATATTAATGCCTTGATTGGCCATAAACTGCTTGGCCTCTTCGATTGTGTACTCACCAAAGTGAAAAATACTTGCCGCCAACACTGCATCTGCTTTTCCTTTAGTTACACCATCGGCCAAGTGCTGCAAATTACCAACACCGCCGGACGCAATCAAAGGTACAGAAACCCGCTCACTCATATTGCGAGTCAGTTCTAAATCGAACCCATTTTTAGTGCCGTCTCTATCCATGCTAGTTAGCAGGATTTCTCCGGCGCCGTTAGCAACCATTCTTTCAGACCACTCAAGAGCATCGATACCCGTTGGTTTACGACCACCGTGAGTAAAGATTTCCCAGCGAGAGCGACCATCAATATCGTCTACTCGCTTAGCATCAATGGCCACCACAATGCATTGTGAGCCAAATCGATCGGCTGCTTCTTTAACAAAATCGGGGTTTTGTACTGCGGCGGAGTTGATTCCAACTTTATCGGCACCGCAATTAAGTAGGTTTCGAATATCAGCGACGGTTCTCACCCCACCGCCAACGGTTAGTGGAATGAAGACCTCCGCCGCGATTTTTTCGACGGTCGCGTAGGTAGTGTCACGACCTTCGTGAGATGCGGTGATATCCAAAAACGTAATTTCGTCAGCACCTTCTCGGTTGTAGCGCTTAGCCACTTCTACCGGATCGCCAGCGTCACGGATATCCACAAATTTAACGCCTTTAACCACACGGCCATTATCAACATCCAAACACGGGATAATGCGTTTTGCCAAAGCCATGACACTAACTCCAACTGAGAAAAGGGAGCATTTTACACCGACTCAAAATAATTGCAGCACGAACTCCCGAGGCCTTGAATATCAAAGAGTAATTCGGGGCGATGTAATTTTAGGATTTTAAAAAGAGAGATTCATTGAAAGGTTCAGTAGGCCAACCAAACAAATTGGCCCGTGAGTTTAGATAACTTAAACCGAAAAAGTAAAACCAACTCAAAAAAAGAAAAACCGGAACAAAAGACAGTTAGAACAGAGAAAAATTAATCTTCGTCGGCGGGATCAATTGGTGTGAGGCAACTCAATCCGCTAGGAGCCTGGGATTTATCGGCATACATTCTCATATCGGCGACGGTTTTTAGGTCTTCTAACGTGTGACCATCAATTGGCCAAACCGCAATACCAATACTGATATCGATATCAACCTTTTTACCGCCAGCAACGGTCATTGGCGCACGAGTCGCTAAACGCAATCGACGGGTTAATGATTGTTTTTGAGATTCGTCCAAGGCCTCTCGAATCACAACTAAAAACTCGCCACCGCCAATACGGCTGATGTATTCACCACCGCGTAATTTAGAGCGGAGACGTCTGGCAAATTCAATGAGAACCTGATCGCCGACCGAATGGCCATTTTCATCATTCACTTTCTTGAAGCGATCAAAATCGATGAATACAACACTGAAACCGGTGCCATCACGAGCACTTTGCGCTTGTATTTTACGCAGCTGAAAATCGATAAATCGTAAATTAGGAAGCTGAGTTAATGGATCGAGATGAGCGAGTTGTCGAAGTTTGCGCTCGGCTACCTTAGAGCGAGAAACATCGTGCAATATTAAAAATACGCCTGCGACTTCACCACCAGCAATACGAATGGGATAACAACTGTAATCGAAGAATTTATTACGCGCTTCTTTAACAGTAATGGATTGATTGGATTTTACAGTAGCACCATCTAGACACTGATCGATTGCGGGAAGCAAATGATCTTCGTAATCTAACTCTTCAATAAGAAGATGAATACCAACATTGTTTCTTGGAAGGTTGCAACGAATCAGTAAATCGGTAAAAAGTTTATTACCCGATAGGCATACAGAGGCACTATCCAGCAACACAAAATAGTCGCGAGGATCACCGTCAAATACGGACAACATCTCCTGAAATTTATGGTGCAGGTGAGACACCAATAAATCGACGTTGGATGAGCCTTGCAAGCTTGTCATCAATCCCCCAAAACAGGCCTGTTCATTGTTGCGTTTAAAACGGTAATGTCACCGCAAATCGGCCTTGTATCAATATGTTCTCAAAATGCTTAATTTAAAAACATTACATACTGTTACAAGACAAGTATTTTCGTATTACTAATATTCAAAGATTTAATATGCACCCTAATAGCCTAGGCTAAAATCATTTTACATTTCATCAACGCAACATTTTTATCAACCGGAACAGCTCGGTTATTCAAGATACTTGAATCTCAGTTATTAATAAGCGCGACTGAAAGCAATTAGGGACGCGCAAGGATAATGCGATTAGCATTTTAAATAATTGCGCTTGTGCAAACTTTTTACCGAATAAAGCCAAAATAGTTAATTTTTTACAATTTTGACTTTTTATTTAGTGCAACTAGCAATGAAATAATCCCTGCTTGTACTTTTTGATCATTAAAAACCGCCTTAATGAACATTCTAAAAACAATTTATTATTGATTATTCAAAAGCTCGGCCACACAAAAAATGACTCTTTACGAATTTTTAAACACACAAAAAAATATTTCGTGAGTAAGTTTCGCACAAAAATGATTTGAATAGGAAATACAAATCCCGCCAAAAATACGCATTTAAAGACGATTCTGTTATAGATTTTCGAGTTTTATACTATCTGATTTTTTAAAAACTCGAAAATCCAACAAAAGAATAAAGAGATAGAGCCGTTAGATGGTTTATCAATTAAAAACCGTTCCAGCGACAAAAATTTGACAGTAATTGCAGCCCGTTATCGTGGCTTTTTTCGGGGTGAAATTGCGTAGCAAACAAGTTATTGCGCGCAACTGCTGAAGTAAATTTTTTTCCGTACTCAGTGACGCCAGCGGTTAAGCTTGCATCGGCAGGCTCACAAAAATAACTGTGTACAAAATAAAATTGCGCGCCCGAAGCAATGTTTTCCCACAAAGGGTGATTTATAGCCTGTGTAACATTGTTCCAGCCCATGTGCGGTACTTTTAATTTATCGCCCGACTCATCCAGCAAGTCTTCACCGAAGTAACGCACCGACCCAGAAATCAAATCCATGCACCGGGTTCCGCCATTCTCTTCACTATTAGAAAACAACAACTGCATGCCCACGCAAATACCCAGCACTGGCTTGCCACTGGCAATACAACGTGCAACTAACCCATCAAAACCCAGACGAGAAACCTCATGCATGCAATCACGCACCGCGCCAACACCCGGAAATACAATACGATCGGCTTTTTCGATCACATCTGGATCACTGGTGATCTGCACGATTGCGCTCTTATCAACATGTTCCAAGGCACTTGCAACTGAATGTAAATTACCCATTCCATAATCGCAAATTGCAATGGTGTTAGACATACAAACCTCGATAGATCAGTAACCAGAGCCCTTTCGAGCTCTGTCATTTAAGAAAGAAGCAACCGCTATAAACTCGCGTCGACTATAAAGTGCCCTTGGTGGATGGCATACGGTCACCCATGCGAACGTCGAACTCAAGAGCCATTCTTAATGCTCGTCCAAACGCCTTAAAAACCGTTTCGATCTGGTGATGGGCATTGTCACCTCGCAAACAATCAATGTGCATGGTTACTTGGGCATGATTGACAAAGCCGTGGAAGAACTCGGAAAACAACTCGGTATCGAACTTACCGACTCGCTTTTGAGTAAAAGGAATGTTGAGAATTAAGCCAGGCCGCCCGGAGAAATCGATAACCACTCTAGACAGAGCTTCATCCAAAGGAACATATGCATGTCCGTAGCGACGAATACCTTTTTTAGAGCCTACCGCTTGCGCTATTGCTTGACCAATTGTAATACCGATGTCCTCCACTGAGTGGTGATCATCGATATGAATATCGCCTTCGCAGCTTACCGACAAATCGATGAGTCCATGACGGGCTATCTGATCCATCATGTGCTCTAAAAACGGAACACCGGTATCAAATGTACTTTTACCTGTGCCGTCTAGGTTTACCTCGACCTTAATCTTGGTTTCTAGGGTATCGCGGGCTACCGTAGCGATTCTGTCTGACATAGTCACTCCTCAAATCAAGTTGGCGATTATAAGGCTCGGCGCGCAGTCACACCAGCCCGAGGCAAAACCACGATCACAGGTGATACTTCTCATATCTCTGAGGATGTTTTTAAGAGGGTGTTTTTAATTAGAAGCGCCAGCAGTCAATCGAAGCGGCCATTCTCAGAAGAACCGCGATTGGCTGGCTGCCATTAAGGACGTTAACTCACCCAATGCCGATACCATTGGGAATAACCAGCTGTAAGAGGAACCATAAAATAGGAAGTTTCAAATGCGTTAACAACAAAGAAAGGCAGCTCGCCAAACCCCTGATTAACTCGGTGATTCATCAGAAGTTTGGTCAAAGAGGTTTGGTCAAAGAGCGTTAAATCAGCGGGACCTACATTCTGCCGAAAGCGCCTTGCTGAAAATCGTTGAAGGCTTGTTGCAATTCGGCGCGAGTATTCATCACAAAAGGCCCATAGCGTTCGATAGGTTCTTCCAGCTTAGCAGCAGCTAACAATAGTGCACCGTTACCTGAAGCGTTATCAATCCCAGTACACTTAATAAGGTCGCCCACCGATAATATCGCGAGATTGCCAGCCTTAATTGTCACACCTTCTATAGTAAATTCTCCTTTATACACGTATAAAAGAGCCGAATGCTGCTCAGGCAATTCGAGCTGAAAATCGTCACCATTTAACCGTAAATCTAATAAAAACGGATTGGTTGCAATATCTTTAGCGACACCAATAACACCACCAACCTCACCGGCTAGCACACGAACAACGCTTTTTTCAGATAACTGAAGCTCGGGAATTTGTGCGGAGGTGAACTCTTGGTAGCGTGGCTCACGCATTTTTTCAGTAGATTTTAGATTTACCCAAATTTGGAATCCCCACAATCGACCCTCGGTTTGCTCGGGCATTTCTGAGTGCAAAATGCCTTTGCCCGCGGTCATCCACTGTAAACCACCGGTTTCGATCACACCTTCGTTGCCGCAGCTGTCTCTGTGACGCATTTTACCTTCCAGCATATAGGTTACCGTCTCGAAGCCACGATGGGGATGTGGAGGGAAACCGCCAATATAATCCGCAGCATCGTCGGAACGAATTTCATCGAGCAACAAGAAGGGATCTAATTGCGGTAAATAACCAGAACCAATGCTGCGATTAATCTTTACACCATCGCCATCTTGGCTGGGTTGAGCAGGTACAACTTTCGCGACTTTTCGCATATTACACTCGAATTAAACCAGAATTTGTGAGCAAGAATTAAATTGAAAATCCCGTTGAAATTAGAATTCCCAAACACACATCTTTGCCGTCAACTTCAAAAAACATTAGATATTTAAAATTGTATCGCCACTGAAATTAGTATTGTTAATTTCTAGCCTCTGTTCAAATCGCTGAGCAATTAATCAGAGATCAAAAATAGCGAGAACTGGAACTGCTTTAATGAACTACAAATGGTCGCGCTGATGAGCAGCCATTAAATTAAGCTCGGGCCCAGCAGGAACAATACCTGTAGGATTAATTGTTTTATGGCTAAAATAATAGTGACGTTTAATGTGTTCCATATCTACCGTCTCGCTAATACCAGGATACTGATAAAGCTCGCGCAAATAACCCGACATATTCGGATAATCCGCTATTCGACGTAAATTACATTTAAAATGACCAACGTAGACTGAATCGAAACGAACCAGCGTTGTGAATAATCGCCAATCCGCTTCGGTAAGTTGACTACCGGTTAAATAACGGTGTTTCGCTAAACGTTTTTCAATATCGTCTAACGTTTTAAACAATGCATTAAACGCTTCTTCGTACGCCTCTTGCGTGGTCGCAAATCCGGCACGATAAACGCCATTATTTACCGTCTCATAAATAACGCCGTTTAATTCATTAATGGAATCTTGCAATTGCGCTGGATAAAAATCCAATTCGTTGCCGGTAATGTGATTAAACGCCGAGTTAAAAATTCGAATAATATCGGCCGACTCATTATTAACGATGGTGTTGGTTTTTTTATCCCACAATACAGGCACTGTTACTCGACCTGTGTAGGTTGGATCAGCACGGGTGTATATTTGATGCATAAAATCGTAGTTAAACAGGTCGTCACCCTGGGCCGAGCCAAGGCGATCAAAAGTCCAACCGTCATTTAACATGTCTGGATGAACGGTAGAAACAGAAATAATATCTTCTAGTTGTTTTAGTTTTCGGAAAATTAACGCTCGGTTTGCCCAAGGACATGCCAGAGCAACGTACAAATGATAGCGGCCAGCTTCGGCTTTAAAACCACCGCTACCGGTCGGCCCAGGCTCGCCATCGGGCGTAATCCAGCTTCGAAAACCGGCTCGTTCGCGAACAAATGCGCCACCGCTTTTTTGGGTGTCATACCATTTGTCTTGCCATTTACCTTCAACTAAAAGACCCATAACTGCTCCAATATTGTAGTTTTAATGGCAAACGATCCTAACTACAGTCAAAAGCGGTAGACAGCTAGCAGTTTTAAGAGAGATGTTCGAATATTTTGACACTATTGGAATCCCCGATTAACTCCTCCATGATTTAATCAAAGTGTGAGCATTGAAAATATCAATTTCCGTCTTTTCACGATTTTAATCACCTACTGTTATTACAGTCGGCCACTGGTCTTTATTCTGCGTAGAATTCGATATTAACCCACAAAATGAAGCTTCATTTGTTATTCAAAAACAAAATAAATATTCAATTCTTTCGCACCATGAATATTTAGGCGCCTACGATTAACTGGCTGTTGATTCAATCAGAACTCAAAAATTACACGCCTTCGTGTAATGTGATAAAACCTCAATCCTTTATCCTTATATCCGCTCTCGATTGATAACACAGATATACAGACAGAAACCCTCGTTAATTAGCATCTCCTTTAAACCGCAAACTTTCTCCATCATTCAATAAAGAATTAAGCGAATAACTCAGATTTAAAAAAAGAAAACAACAACGCCCGAGTCACTCCGGGCATTTATTATTTAATTGGAATTAAATAATAACGCATAAAAAAACGGGCCTTTAAAGGCCCGTTTTTTTCGCTATCCGATCAGTAAATCTAAACTTAGATTTCTTCTGGAGTGCGTAGTGATTTCAAGAATGCAATCACTTTAGCTTGGTCTTCATTAGTCAAGCCACGGAAAGATTCACGTTGAGTGAATGCTTCACCGTCGTGCTGAAGAATCGCTTCATGCAAAGTTGGAGCGCGGCCATCGTGCAAGTAAGGAGCAGTATCCGCTACACCCCAAAGACGTGCAGTGATGAAGCTACCGTTTGCAGTGTCAGAAGCACCAGACGCTTTCTCTTCTAAACGTGGACCCATGTAGTGAACTTTAAGGTCAGAGAACGCAGGAACGGTGATACCACCACGGTTGTTCTCAACAAAGCCTAGAGTAGTCATGTCAACTTCATAGAACTTAGTTTCTGGAGTGAAGATTTCTAAACCAGGCATAAATTCTGGGAAGTGGTAAGAAAGAATTTTGTCTTTAGACTGTAGTTTTGGCTTGTGACAATCAACACAGCCGATGTCTTTGAACAAACGCTTACCTTGCTTAGCTTCTCTGCTTAACTCCATTTCGAAAGGAGGTGGAGTAGTGGTGTTAAAGATAGCCAATGCAGACATTTGACCGATGGTGATTTCGTTGATGTAACCGTCGCCATCGTGGTCTTCTTCGCCGAATACTTCTTCAGCTTCGATACCGTGGTGGAAATGCATCGCATCACAGTCGAATTCACGAGTCGTTACACGAGTTGCTTTACGACCGAATGGACGGATGATCAAGTCTGGACCAACACCTTCTACTTGAGAAACGTCTAAGTGAAGAACGGTACCGTCTTCAGTGTCTGCCCACTGATCAGGAATGTTGTGTGGCTCACCGAAGATTGGATCGCCGATCGCAAGGCTAGTACCTTCTGGGTTACAAGCATGCGCGTAACGCAAATCGCGTTGTTCTTCAACGATAGCTACCGCTTCAGGAGTAGCAGCGTGCTCTTCCCAACGAATTTTACCAAAGCTTACGCCGTGAGTTTTAAGGTCAAAGAAAACACCTGGGTTGTTCTTCGCACGCTTTTTGATCTTTTGAAGATCTTTGGTCATTTCCATCGCAACCAACTCAAGACCACCAGAACCGAATACGAAAGGTGGGTTGATTGGACGACCGTCTACACGAGCGAAACCGTTACCAGCTTCGTCAGCGATGTCGAAGTTAGTGGTTGCCAATACGTGGTTAGAAACACCACCCACACCACCAACGGTGAAGCGAGTTGGAATAACCGCAGCACTACCAACAGCGTGACATTCCAAACACGACTGTGAATCGCCACCGTTCGCACGACGTGGGAATGGGAAAGGCAAATCATCGTTTGGTTGAACGTATGATGGACGACCACCGAAGGTAGCTTTAGTTGCTTGGTTTAACGGACCGTCACCTAAACCGTCGTATGTATTGAACGGAGTAGAGAACATTTGCATACCTTGCTGAGAAATGATGTCTAGCGGGAAGTCGCCAGAAGCAATTTCTTCTTGGGTAATGCTAACGGTGTTATTTGGACCTTCCCCTGGAGCAGGTAGTAGAGAAGGGTTAGTTGGGTCAACAGGCTCAGCTGCGAAAGCAAAAGTTGATGTCATAGACACAACAGCTGCCAGCGCTTTTATTTTTAATTTCTTAGAGGCTAACATGGCATGATCCTTTAAAATATTCCTTTACGTTGCAAGTTGGCTCTTATTTTTAAGCCACGCAAAGCATAACAGAGGATCAAAAATAGACAGGCGTTATGTAGATTAATAAATGTAAATAAGCGTCTGAATTAATGTTAAAAATTGTTTAATATTAAAATAATGTCATTTTCGTAGAATTTTTCTTAACTAAACCACCCTGAACAATTTCATATTTTTGATTAAAATCAAGATACAAAATCGAATTATTCAATAAATAACAACTCATCAAATTACACATTTCCACGAATAATCTTCAAAGAAATACCATTGCAATATGGAACATCGCTATTAATGTTATACGTTCAAAAAATCATTAATCGAGATAAATATTTTGTTTACATATTCCATTAACATCTTCTTAAACTTGTAAATCCCCTAAAAATATCGCCTCACCCTAAATTATAAAATTACGCCAAAACAGCTGAGCTTATCTCAGTATTGAACTCAAGTATTCAAAAACACCCTATTTTCACAGCTTCTTAATAACGGATTCCGTATATTAGCTAAGATTCACGCTGTAAGAATGCGTATCTCAAAACCTATATCAAAAATTATTACGCTCTTAAACAAAAACCAAAAGATGTCTGCGTGGAATTTTTAATTCGATTAAATTGCCTACCAAAGCAACCTAATTTTTCTCTCGGAATGAAAATTAAGGATTTTTTATTTAAAAGAATTCCATTAGATTTTTATTTAATTAATTGAGAAATAGTTTTTACAAAAATCGATTTAAACGATTATAGAAAAAATTAAAAAAATAATGAGCAGTAAAATATTTTTAGCGATTAAATTTTAAAAAGAGCAAAAATTTCTAAAAAAACAAAGAAAGTGACATCAAAAATTGAAACGATATTTACGTAGGTTAAAAATGCGTTAAGCAAAAACTGTTGGATTAGACAATAAAAAATATAGGGTTTTAATAACTAAAATAATTACTACAGCTCTGTTATTTAGAAGGGAATTTATAAAAGAAATAAAATAAGACAGGGTCTCAACAACCCGATGACGACATTATAATCAATCGAACAGAAAAAGCTATCACTGTGATCATATTTTATGTGCGTCTTTAAAAATAACGACGGCTCGGATGAATCAAAGTGAGTAAATCCGCCATCCCTTGCATCTAACCAAGACCGAAGAGTCTATGCAGGGAAGCATGTTTTTTAGTCACCAACGCTTATTCGGTTCTACATAGCCAAAAACATTAATCTGATTTTTCGGTAATAACTGGACATGCAAGCGATTACGCAGCATTAGCCGCCAGAAATACATCTCACTTTCTGCCCAACTCCGAATGCAATAAATAATTTAGGAAACTCTGATTAACCTAGAGTTTCTCGCGACACAGGATGTGTCGCCAATTCACCAACAATAATTACTGGTGAATTGTTTATGGTTGCAATTTATTTGAAAATCGTATTTTCAAATTTTGCAGTAAATTTAAATCAGCAAAAATTATTCAGGCGTCTCGACCAGCTTCTGCCGGTTTTAACGAGTGTCGATTATTCCGCTGTTAGCCTGCGTCATTTTGCCGCACGCATACTTTAGGAACCTCTGATTAACTCATCCATGATTTAATCAGAGGACAGAAATTGAAAATGCGATTTCCAATTTCTTCACAATTTCAATCACTTACCGTTCTTGAAATTGGCGACACATCCTTGTGTCGCGAGAAACTCTAGGTTAATCAGAGTTTCCTTTAAACTAATAGCTCTATTAAAACGTCAATTACAGGAAGCTTAAAATAGACATTGCATCACGATAGTTTTTTTCAAAGGCTTTAGGGAATCCTAAACAACGGCTATTCGCTCACCTCAATTTGATAAGGGCTTGCTCGAATATTTGCAGAACTACAGTTACATTTATTGCCTTTTTAAAGTAAATTACCAAACTCTAAATTTATCTTCTAAATTCTTGAACACAGATGTCACAATTGCGTCGTTTATTAGCAGCTCACTCATCAGCCCACGTCGCCGTGCTGCTGGTCTTTTTGCTGTGGACGCAATTTGCTAACGCACATCATCTTGCCAGCCACAGTTATCAACCTTTTGCAGAGCAAGGTTTATGCGATTGTGCGCACTCACCAGCAGGCGCCATTCACACACTAACAACCCTAAACAGTTGCTCTGAGACTGCCGAACAAACCAACGTCAAATACTCCAATCCGATCTTATCCGCTCGGATTAATCATCGCTTTAGTATTCGCGCACCACCTTCCACTCAGCGTTAAGCGTTTTTTCTCAATCTAAAAGTAACTCACAGATTTAATGTTATAAAAATTTGCGCTTTTTTAGCGTAGGTATTCATTCGAGTGGAATTTATGAACCGCCCTTTACATCGATTTACCCCAAAAAAATTAACTCAAGCCATTTCGGGATTGCCTTTCTTATTGTGTGCTACAACCGGCTACGCGGCGCCAGAGCATGAACAACATTTAACAGTAATCGAAGAAGTTGTTGTAACCGGCGAGCTGCAAAAAAAACTTGCCGACACAGCATTGCCAATTAATGTCCTCAGTGGCGAACAGCTCAACAACGATCTTGCAAACACGCTTGGCGATACCATCGACAGCTTACCCGGCGTGCAATCTAGCAGTTTTGGCGCAGGTGTTGGTCGCCCAATTATCCGTGGCCAATCGGGTAATCGAGTACGCGTGCTTCAAAACGGCATCAACACACTAGATGCCTCGTCGGTGAGTCCCGATCACGCCAACGGCGTAAACCCATTTGCCGCAGAGCGTATTGAGGTCTTGCGCGGCCCGGCAACCTTGCTTTATGGCAACGGCGCAATCGGTGGTGTCGTCAACGTTTTGGACAAACGCATTGCCTCGCAACCTCTTGAAGAAACAAGCGCTCGTATCCTGCAAAGTCACGACACCAACAACGACCAAAACACAACAGCATTTACCCTTGATGCTCCCGCCGGAAATTTCGCCGTACACGCTGACGGGACCATTTTCAACGGCAACGATGTGGAGATTCCGGACGGCAATTTTTTACCACCGTTTCAAGATGAAGATACAACCGGCAGGCTACGCAACAGTAATTTTGATGGCAAAAGTGGTGGCCTAGGCGCAACGTATTTCTTCGACAGCGGTTATATTGGTATTGCGGTTAGCGACTTACAGCAAGAGTACGGACTGCCGCCAGCTCCGCCAGGAGTCAGCGATGAAGAAGGTGTCGATATTCGCATCGATCTTGATCAAACTCGCTACGAAATTGAAACCGGTTGGCTTTTAAATGGCTTTTTTAACGAATTAAACGCTCATATTGGCTTCACCGATTATGAACATCGCGAAATAGAAATTGAACCTGAAGAAGAATTCGCCGAAGACGAAGGCGAAGGCGATGGCGAAGAGGAAATCGGTACACGCTTTTTTAACGAAGGCTTTGACTCTCGTTTTACCCTAAAACACGGCAGCCCAAACAGCCAACACGGTGTTCTTGGTGTGCAAATTCAGGATCGAGAGTTCGGCTCTGAAGGCGGTGAAGGATATATCCTACCAACCGACATTCGTTCCTTTGCGGTGTTTGCGCTAGAAGGCTTTGAATACAAGCAATTGCAACTGGAACTCGGCGCGCGTATAGAAAGAACCGATACCGAGCTTTCTAGTGGTTGTGATCAGTCCGAGACAACCTTCAGCGCCTCGGCGTCGGCACTGCGTGATATTAGCGACAGCGCAAACGTTTGGATTTCAGCGAGCTTGTCTGAACGCGCCGCCACCGAAGAAGAATTGTTCTCGAATGTTAGCGATTCAACCTGTACCAACTTTGCTGAGCAAGATTTGATTGAACACGCCGCAACGCGCCGCATTGAAATTGGTAATCCCGATCTCGATACCGAAACCAGCCGAAACATAGAAGTTGGTTTACGCAAACACAGCGGCGAATGGACGGGTGAAATCAACGTCTTTTATAACAATATTCGCGATTACATTTTTGCAGGTTTCACGGATGATCCAGAAGTTATTCGCTACAATCAGCAAGACGCCGATTTCTATGGAATTGAAGCCGAATTTACTCAGCATTTATTCCGCGATAGCAATCAACATTTCGACCTTCGCGTTTTTGGTGACTATGTGCAAGGCGAGCTTGATGACGGTGAAGATGTACCAAGACTAGCACCCGCTCGATTAGGCGCAGAACTCAGCTGGGCCAGAAATCGTTGGTTTGCACAACTCTCAAGCGTCCAAGTGTTTGATCAGTCACGCACCAGCAACAATGAAACCAAAACGGACGGCTATAATCGCCTTGAAGCCTTGATTGAGTACAACTTACCAATCAATGACAGCAATCTTGCGATCTATTCCAAAGGTAAAAACCTTTTAGACGAAGACATTCGAGATCACACCTCATTCACCAAAGACTCGGCCCCCGCCGCGGGTATTGGTGCCGAAGTGGGTTTGCGATTTACGTTTTAATTAGTTGATACCTAAAACAAATTAGGCTCTGATAAAGCCAAAATTTCTAGCGACTCAGGGAAGAGTCGCCAATCTCTATTACGATAGGGAATTGAGATGATAAAACCACCGGAATCTCGGGTTAACTCATCTACGATTTAATCAGACGACAGAAATTAACGCTGCGATTTCCAGTTTCTTCACAATTTCAATCACTTACTGTTCTCGAAACTGACACATTCTAGTGTCGCAAGAAACTCTGGGTTGATCAGAGTTTTCTATGAAAAATAAATAATTTAGAGCCTACTTGTTTGTAATTTTCCAAAACTAGAATTCAATAAGGCTATGCTCGACACCCTTCTTTAACATCCGCTAAAAGTCCCTTAAAAACTCGTTAACGATGCTACGTGAGTATTTAAAAGACTCAATAACCTTCTAATTACTAATTTATCAATATCAACATTAGTGACAGCTTTTTAAAAAAGCTGTCACAATCTTGCCAGAGCACACATTTTTATCAGGTAAGGCACCATCAAATAAAAAATCTCCTAAACTGAAATGTATCTACTAATTCGCCATCAACAGCCTAAGGCTTACTTCTTATATACGGTTATTGACAAAGGTGCGCCAATGATGAATTCAACTACCGGGGATAGCGTGTGCCTGTTTTCTGCCATGTGTGGAATTATTACCGTCAATCAACAGCCCCAAGCGCATTTAACATTAACTCGAACTGCACAATGGCAAGGTATAGAAATCGATACAACCGTTACTGATGCCGACGGTTATTTTGAATTTCCGTCAATGTTCGTCAAAAACCGTAAAAAATTTCAAACCTCAACTTTTTTGGTAACTCAAAATATATTTACCGATTTTGGCAATAAAAACATTCGCCTGTGGTTGGGGTCAAAATTATTTCCACAAGAATTTTCTGAGTCTCGCGGCGAAATAATCTCGGTAAGAGGTGAACTCACCGAGCGGGAAAAATCCTATTCAATAAATTCGCAAGTATTCATAACGTTATTTGATTGGGCAGTAGTAACCGACAGTATTTCAGCATCTTTAAATACATTTAATTTAACCATTAACTAGCTTTTTAACGTCCTAAAACTTCATGAAAATTTCGATGCTTTTAAATCTCATCACCGCTCAAAACAGGGCAACAAAAGCGCGAATTATTGATGACGTCATTATAAAAAAATTAAAACTCCATTATCACAGTCTTTGGCTCCTTGCTCTGTTCATCAGCGCGCAATCATTTGCACAGACTACCTCTTTAACGATGAGCTATGAGCAATGGCAGCCCTTTTATTACAGCAGCGACGGTAAGATTGTCGGTTTGGATATTGATATTGCACGAGAAATTCTCGATCAACAAAATATCTCCCTAGCCTTCAAACAGCTGCCATTCTGGCGAAGCTTGCCGAGCTTATATTCAGGAGAAATTGACTTAGTAGGCTCCATGGGTTTAACAGATAAACGCAAACGGTATCTGTTTTATTCGCAACCCTATTTTCGCGAACGATATTTCCTCTATATCAATAACAAATTTTACGATCAGTTCAGCGGTCAAACCATAACGGAACTTTTAAGCAGAGGTTTTAGAGTAGGAGTAACTCGCGGCACATTTCACGGTGCTTTATTCGAACCTTTAAAAAAAGCCCAAGCATTTCACGATCAAATCATCGAAGTTTCCAGTGACATGCAAAACCACAAAAAACTAGTTAGCGGTCGTATCGACGGATTTATCCAAGAAAGCTCGTTGTTTGAAGTTAACAACAGCGTAATGAAACAACAAATAAACATCACTCCACTGCTGTTAATCGGCGAGACCGATCTGCACTTTGTTTTTAGTCGAGTCACAACAACCGAAACCATCGTGCAGCAGTTCAATGCAGGATTGCAGCAGTTAAAACAATCGGGACGCTATCAGGAAATACTCGCACGCTATCGATTAAGCGAACACGCTGTAGATTAATCATCCAAAATAGTCTTAACAGCAGCCCAAATCGACATTAACCGGCCATAACATTCGCGCTTTTAAAAAGACTAGAATCCACCTTAGGCGATCTACCAAATACTGAGCTACTGCCTGCTCAATTGCGATAACCAATTGAAATGATTTAGGAACATACGCTTAACTCCGCCATGATTTAATCACTGAGAAACAAGGCTCTAGGCCTTACGCCATTATTTTACCTGCGGCAAAATAACAGCAGGTGGAAGAATTAACTTATAATTCCTATACTCCGCTCCAAAAAGCTCAGCGAGAATGACAATGACCTATTGCGTAGCAATGAATCTCGAACAAGGTCTCTTGTTCGGTGGCGATACCCGTACCAATGCCGGTGTCGATCATATTTCCACGTTCAGAAAACTCTATACCTTCTCAAACGATAAAACTCACGCTTTGGCTATTTTGTGTTCAGGCAACCTCGGCACCAGCCAAGCCTTGATAGAGTTATTACGTAAAGAAATTCGAGCCAACGAATCCAACCTGCTTAATCATACGTCGCTGTTTGACTGCGCTAAACACGTGGGTAAGCGTCTGCGGGAAATCATTCACGGTTATAGTGAAGAAGATTACGACAAGAAAGTCGATTTCTCGGGCAGCTTGCTATTGGGCGGGCAAATTAAAGGTGAAGCTCCGCGCTTATTCTTTGTCTATCCGCAGGGTAATTTTATCGAATCAACCCGCGAGACGCCTTACTTTCAGATAGGTGAACACAAATACGGCAAGCCTATTTTGGAACGAACCCTCGAATACACAACACCATTAAATATCGCCCTTAGCTCTATGGTTGTGTCTTTAGACTCGACCATTAAAAGTAATTTGTCGGTAGGGTTACCCATGGACGTGCTGATTTACGAAAAAGACAGCTTTAATCTGGATCGCTATCGTCGCTTTAATGAATACGATCAAGAATTCTTGGCCGCAAGAAAATATTGGTTAGACGGTTTACGTCGCTTGATTGAAGAATTTCCAGAACTAAAGGTTTAACCGAGTTTTCATTCGCATCTTTACGCACATGCAGCCACAACCCAATCGATCATTAGCGATGCTGCATGTGCACAGTTGGATTCTTACCAAATATCGCTATTGGCCCAGCAAATAAACATTCAAATCTTCGACAAATTCGCTCTCACCTCGATAACCTTACAGTTCAAAACAGTCGCCTTTCACTGTTGATCTATCGTAAAGTAGTTCTTAGAGGAAGCTGTGACCAGCCTAGAGTTTCCTGCGACACAAAGATGTGTCACCAATTTCAAGAACGGAATGTGATTGAAATTGTGAAGAAATTGGACATCGCCTTTTTCAATTTCTGCCTTCTGATTAAATCATGGCTGAGTTAATCAGAGATTCCTATAGTTTTTTTATTAGAAAAAATCAGAGAAAACTTTATTGGTGTGTATGGCGCAATTTAAAAATAATCCTGCACTTGCCGCGAAATTATCAAATGGCATAAATGCTGCTCTGAATTATGCAATATTCACCGGATTTAACCACGTTTGGCCCTTTCAATTTATGCGCAAACGTTATGCAACTAAAGCTAAGTCAATACATGACCGTGCACACATGGCATGCTTACCGAAATTTTGGATTGCCTAAGATGATTTATGATTTTTGCGTTAGGCAACGAGCTTCCAAGATATTTGCTATCGACAATCAATTATCGATGCGCAAACCGACAACACCTAAAAGGCTACAACGCTTTATCGCTCCAGTAACCGCAACAGAATATTATAAATAAACGACCTAAAGGAGCTGTGCTCTAAATGAGTATCGAATGGAAAAATTATGAGTGCGCCGATCTCTATGATGAATTAATCAATAATAGAGGTAACCCGCGTCAGCCAGCCCGAAGACTCGCTAATTTTGTGAGTAAGTTAGGCGTTGAAGAATTACAAAAACGTCGCCAATTGGCAGACGCAACCGTTCAGGATATGGGCGTGAGTTTTACCGTTTATACCGACGAAGGTAATATCGACAGAGCTTGGCCGTTCGACATTATTCCCCGAATTATTCCAGCCAAAGAATGGAATCAAATTGCATTAGGTTTAAAGCAACGCCTAAAAGCACTCAATTTGTTCATTAACGATATTTACCATAAGCAGGAAATCATCAAAGATGGTATCGTTCCGGCCTACCTAATTCAAAATTCGAAGAATTTTCGCCCAGAATGCGTTGGCGTAAAGCCCGCTTTTGGTGTGTGGGCACACATTTGCGGCTCTGATTTGGTGCGCGATGCCGACGGCAAGATGTACGTTTTAGAAGATAATCTGCGCGTACCGTCTGGCGTGTCCTACATGCTCGAAAATCGTGCAGTTACCAAACGCGTGTTGCCAGAGGTATTTGGGCGCGAAAACGTGCTTCCGGTCGACGATTACCCATCAAAATTATTCGACATGCTCGCGGCTTTGTCGCCACGTAAAGTGAAACAACCTGAAATTGTTGTACTCACACCGGGCATTTATAACTCAGCGTATTTCGAACATGCCTTTTTGGCGCAACAAATGGGTGCAGAGCTGGTTGAAGGCTCTGATTTGTTAGTGGATACCGATGACTGCGTTTATATGCGAACCATCCGTGGACGCGAGCGCGTTGATGTTATTTATCGACGCATCGACGATATGTTCATTGACCCAGAAGTGTTCAGTAAAGACTCCATGCTGGGTGTACCCGGACTCATGAGAGCGTGGAAAAAGGGCAATGTCGCGTTGGCCAATGCACCAGGTGCGGGCGTTGCCGACGATAAAGTCATCTACGCATATGTTCCAAAAATCATCGAATACTATCTGGGTGAAAAGGCGCTGATTCCCAACGTACCAACTTATTTATGTGACAACGAAGACGAACGCGAATATGTGATCGAGCATATTCACGAGCTCGTAGTGAAGCCTGCCAATGAATCTGGTGGCTATGGCATGTTAGTTGGCCCTCACTCCACCAAAAAAGATCAAGAAAAATTTGTTAAGTTGATAAAAGAAAACCCACGTAACTACATTGCTCAACCAACATTAATGTTATCGACCGCGCCAACACTTACCGATGGCGGCCGCCCCGAACCTCGTCACCTAGATTTGCGACCCTTTATTTTGCAAAGCAAAGATCTCTACGTTACCACCGGCGGATTAACCCGCGTTGCTATGGTGAAAGGCTCACTGGTGGTGAACTCTTCCCAAGGCGGTGGCAGTAAAGATACTTGGATCGTTGAATCGGAGGGCGTGTAAGATGCTGGCTAGAGTTGCAGAACGCCTTTATTGGGCAGCCCGTTATTTAGAACGCGCCGAAAACACCTCTCGATTAATTGGCGTGTACGATAATTTACTGTTCGACCTGCCAAAAGATTTACTGGATATCAGCTGGTTTAACCTTATTGAGCTCAACAGCAGCGCAGAAACTTTTAACCGGCGTTACAAGGTTCGAAGCGAACGCAATATTGTTAAGTTTTTGGTTTCCGATCCAGATAATCCAAGTTCTATCGCAGCATCGGTAAGGGCGGTGCGTGAAAACCTAAGAACCACCCGCGATGTGATTCCGCCGGCGGCCTGGGAACAGGTCAACGAGTTGTTTATTTACGTCAATAAGCATTCCCGCGATGGTTTATTACGTGCCCGCCGTCACGAGTTTTTAACCGAAATTATTGAGCGCTCGCAATCGCTAAATGGCCTGTTGCACGGTTCGCTGATTCGCGATGAAGCTTGGCAATTTATAAAACTCGGGCGTAATATCGAACGCGCCGATATGACAACGCGTATTCTCGACGCTGGAGCTGCGGTACTTGAAAATACCAAAGTATTTGAGACATCCAATCCGGCTCAGGTGATTTGGGGCAATGTGCTGCGTTCTATCGATGCGTACATGAGTTATCGAAGAGCGGTAAAATCGACCGTACGTGGCAGCGATGTTGCTCGCTTTTTACTCGATGAAGAGCTTCTACCTAGGTCCGTGGCCTATTGCAGTCGGCAAATTTGTCAGGCAGCCACAAATCTTTCACAAGTCTCTGGTAGAAAATCTCCAGTTAACACCGACAAACTGCCCAAATACATCATCGAAAAAGAGGGTGATCTGGGTGCGGATTTTCGCAGCTATCTGAATGAGCTTCAGCTAGCAATTGCCGCAATACACGTGCAAATCTGCCAAACTTGGTTCCCTCACGACTAGATATTTTACTGGCGTGGCACTGTTGTCACGCCAACGCCAAACATATTCGCGTTCAACCTTCAGGAAAGCTTCATGGCCATTCGCGTCAAGTTACTACATAAGACTCATTATAAGTTTGACCGCCCCGTTAATATTTACCCACACGTTCTGCGGCTTCGTCCGGCGCCGCATTCGCGGACCAAAATTCACGGCTATTCGCTTAAAGTTCTACCCGAAGATCATTTCTTAAACTGGCAACAAGATCCATTTGGCAACTTTCAAGCTCGCCTGGTGTTTCCCGAAAAAACCAAAGAACTCGCCTTTGAGGTTGAAGTCATCGCCGACATGACGGCGATTAACCCATTCGATTTTTTTATTGAAGAATACGCCGAACATATTCCTTTTGTGTACGAAGAACAGTTGAAAAAAGAACTGTTACCGTACCTAGAGACCGAAGAACACGACAGCCCATTGCTGAAAAAATGGGTCGAATCGGCAATGCCCAAAGATGGACTTGAAATGCGCTCGATCGACTTTTTAGTTGAGTTGAACATGCGCTTACAACAAGAGATCGAATACAACATCCGCATGGAGCCGGGCGTTCAAAAGTGCCAAGAGACGCTCGAAAAGAAAAACGGCTCCTGCCGCGACAGCGCATGGTTACTGGTGCAGATACTTCGCCACCTTGGCTTTGCGGCGCGTTTCGCCTCTGGCTACTTGGTACAACTTAAATCCGATAAAGAATCTCTTGATGGCCCATCGGGCCCTGCCGAAGACTTCACCGACCTGCACGCTTGGTGTGAGGTCTATTTACCCGGCGCAGGTTGGGTGGGGTTAGATCCAACCTCGGGTCTGTTCGCGAGTGAAGGTCATATTCCCTTGGCTTGTACACCTCACCCCGTCTCTGCGGCACCGGTTACCGGTGCGACCGGTAAGTGTGAAGTTGAGTTTGAATTCAGCAACGAAGTCTTCCGTATTCACGAAGATCCTCGCGTTACCAAACCTTATATAGAAGAAGATTGGCAGGCCATTCAGGCCCTTGGCAAAGCCGTAGACGAAGAGCTTGGTCAGAGCGATGTCCGCTTGACGATGGGCGGCGAGCCTACTTTCGTATCCATTGACGATATGGAATCTGCGCAATGGAACACCGACGCCCTTGGCGACGACAAGCTGCGTTTGGCAAAAGATCTATTGCTGCGCTTGCGCAAGCGCTTTGCACCCAACGGTTTGCTGCATTACGGTCAAGGAAAATGGTATCCCGGCGAAGAAGTACCGCGCTGGGCGCTGGGCGTTTTTTGGCGTCTCGACGGCGAACCCATGTGGCGCAATACCGATTTGCTCGCTCGCGTTGATAAGGATTACGGCTATGGTTACCCAGAAGCCGAACAATTCGCTCAGCAGTTAGCGGTTAATCTCGGCCTTGCCGAAGACTTTGTACATACCGCCTTTGAAGACGCACTGCACTACGTTGATCTGGAAGAGCAGCTGCCAATCAATATCGACCCTACCACGGTTGACTTAACCGACAGCTTAGAACGCAAGCGTTTGGCCAAATTGTTGCGTCGCGGGCTCAACACCCCCACCGGTTACGTAATCCCACTGGCATGGGACTATGGCAACAGCAGTTGGATGAGCACACGCTGGGAATTCCGTCGCGGCCACTTGGCGTTGATTCCGGGTGACTCACCTATGGGATTCCGTCTACCGCTTGAATCTCTACCAGCGCTGGAAGAAAAAATACTGGCGAAGTTCCGCGAGCCGGAGCGCGATCCGTTTGAAAGTCGTGAGCAACAAATTGTTGCTCCTTACGTTATTACCGACGAATACGGTCAAATCAGCCCTGGGCCACGCAATCTCATGACCGAGAGCGCAGATGCGACACTCGAAGAACGTTTTGGAAAACAGAGTAACGACGACGAGCTACTTCGCTACTGGGTAAGCACATTGCGCACAGCCTTGTGCGTGGAGCCACGTGATGGCCGCCTGTATCTATTCTTGCCGCCGTTACAGTACCTAGAGCACTATGTGGCGCTGATTAATGCCATCGAGAACACCGCGCAGGACCTCAATTTACCGATTGTGATTGAAGGTTACGAGCCGCCGAAAGATTTCCGTCTGCAAAAGCTGTTGGTGACGCCTGATCCGGGTGTTATTGAAGTAAATATCCATCCGTCACGTTCGTGGCAAGAATTGGTTAATAACACCACGGCTCTTTACGAAGAAGCCTTTAAATCTCGCCTAGGTACCGATGCCTTCATGGTAGATGGTCGCCATACTGGCACAGGCGGTGGTAACCACATCACCTTGGGTGGTTTAACACCCGCCGACAGTCCATTATTGCGCCGCCCAGATGTGCTGCGCAGCTTTGTGACCTACTGGCAACACCATCCAGCGCTTTCGTACATTTTCTCAGGCATGTTTATCGGCCCGACCTCGCAATCCCCAAGGGTTGATGAAGGTCGCGACGAAATGCTGTACGAGCTTGAAATTGCCTTCCAACAAATGCCCGACGGCGAAGTTGCCCAACCTTGGTTGGTGGATCGCTTAATGCGAAACCTATTGGTTGATATTACCGGCAACACCCACCGCGCCGAATTCTGTATCGATAAACTCTACGCACCCGGTTCGGCCAGTGGTCGCCAAGGTATTTTAGAGTTTCGCGGTTTCGAAATGCCGCCGCACGAACACATGGCGCTGGTACAAGCACTGTTGATTCGGACCCTGTTGGCTCGCTTCTGGAAAGCCCCCTACAAGAAATCATTAGTACGCTGGGGAACAGAACTGCACGATCGATTCATGCTTCCGCATTACGCCTGGGCCGACATGAAAGACGTAGTCGACGATCTCAACCGTCACGGCTACCCATTCCAGCTGCATTGGCTAGCACCGTTTGAAGAATTCCGCTATCCGCACTACGGCCGTGTGCAAATCGATGATATCGAGCTAGAACTGCGCTGGGCCATTGAGCCTTGGCATGTTCTCGGCGAAGAAGTCGCCAGTTTTGGTACTGCTCGCTATGTAGACAGCTCTGTTGAACGTTTACAAGTTAAGGTTCGCGGCCTGACAGATAGCCGTTATGTGGTCGCTTGTAATGGCCGACGCGTACCGCTAACACCAACGGGACGTCACGGCGAATACGTTGCCGGGGTGCGTTATCGCGCTTGGGCGCCGCCTTCGGCACTACACCCAACCATTGGTATTCATGCTCCACTTACATTCGACCTGATTGATACCTGGAACGGTCTCGCTATTGGCGGCTGTACTTACCATGTAAGTCACCAAGGTGGACGCTCCTACGACGATTACCCGGTCAATGCCATGGCTGCCGAGACTCGTCGCACCAATCGCTTTGAGGATTTCAATCATACCCAAGGGCCATTTACACCACGCCCCGAGTACGATGCTATTCGCGAGTTCTTCCCGAACCACGAGCCACCAAGACCCATGGCTCCACCGCCGGAAGAGCCGACCAACGAGTATCCTTACACCTTAGACTTGCGTAAAAAACCATCATTTTATTGAGGCCTGTTATACTGAAACTGAGGACAAAAATGGTTAGTGAGAAAAACTTTCAGAGCTATCCATTTTTTTGATAAGACTCGGTTACTGAAATCACTTAATGAAATATGAGAATTGAATGTCGTTGGAAGTTACTGAATAATGGCCGCCAGAACTTGGCCTAAGTCACTTAAATTGTTGGCAAGAAATTAGTTAACGAACATCGAACTTCAATCAAAAACGGGCTCACTTGAGCCCTTTTTTTGTCTGCCACGTTTACTCACATCGATCTTGCAGAACAACCACAAATTGACAATAACATCGGCCCAACAGATCGAATAACTAGGCCTGAACATTTTTGAATATAAAGGTGCATGAATTGGCCATGGTACAAAAGCAGTCCCAAACAAATTCCATGCAAGAGCCAGAGCCGCTCAGGTTCTACAACACCTCAACGGAGCTGGACGAATCCATTGACGCCAGCGGAGTGCGTCAAGGTCATTGGCAACAGCTGGTCAGTAATTTCGAAACCTTGACCAAAAAAGCGCTCACGGAACGCTCCACTAAAATTCAGCGAATCCTTCGCGACGACGGCGCCATCTACAACGTTAATGGCGGCACCTCGGTTTGGGGACTCGACCCAATTCCTGTGGTTATCTCTCCGGCGGAATGGCAGAGCATCGAGCGCGGTTTGGTTGAGCGTGCACAACTGCTCGATTTTGTTCTCAAAGACATCTACAACAATCAAGAAATTATTCGCCGCGGCATCGTGCCGCCAGAAGTTATCTACAACCATCCCGGCTTTATTCGCGCCTGCCATCGCACCCATTTACCCGGTTCGCACCAGCTTATTTTCTACGCATCCGACCTAGTTCGCGGCCCAGACAATCAATTAATGGTGGTTGGTGATCGTACCCAAGCACCTTCTGGCAGCGGTTATGCCTTAGAAAATCGCTTGGTGATGCAGCGGGTCTTTCCGGTTATTTTCCGCGAACAAAACGTCTGTCGATTGCGCGGGTTCTTCAATACTTTACGCGAACAATTGCTGCGTCTGGCACCCGGTCGCAATCTTAAAAGTGGCGAAAGCCCTCGTGTGGTTATTCTCACACCCGGCGCCTACAGCGAGACCTTCTTCGAACACGCCTTTTTAGCCAACTACCTAGGCTACCCGCTGGTTCAGGGTAAAGATTTAACCGTGCGTCGCGGCTACGTATGGATGAAAACCCTCGATGGTTTATCACGAGTCGATGTGATTTTACGACGTGTTGACGATACCTATTGCGACCCCGTAGAGCTTAAGGGCGATTCACAACTCGGTGTTGCCGGATTACTCGAAGTCGTGCGCGCCGGTCGTGTCGCCGTCGCCAATCCGCTGGGCAGTGGCATTTTAGAAAGCGGCGCCTTGATGCGTTACTTACCAGATATCAGTCGTCACTTTTTTGGTCGTGAACTGTCTTTACCAAGCGCGCCCACCTACTGGTGTGGCGACAGTAACGACTTCAACTATGTTATTAATAATCTGCGCAAACTGCGCATCAAGCACGCGCATCGCCAGTTTGATTCCAACTCGACCTTCGGCGGCAGCTTGTCCGAAAACGAACTGGCGGCGTTGGCAACCAGCATTCGCCAGTCGCCACAAAATTACGTCGCTCAAGAATTTGTGCCACCGTCGCAAAGTCCGAGCTGGCGAAACAAAAATATCGAGGCCAGACCTTTTGCCTTACGAGCCTTTGCCGTTGCCAATGAGCAAAGCTACCAGATTATGCCCGGCGGTTTAACGCGCTCGGCGGCGAACATTAACGATCAGCTGATTACCAACCAATTGGGGGCAGTCAGTAAAGATACCTGGGTGCCGAGTCTCGAATCCGATCAAGAGGCGCAAGTAACGCCGTCAGCAAGCCTACAGCCTTATCGCAACATTGATGTCAGCCTGCCAAGCCGTGTGGTTGAGAATCTATTTTGGGTCGGCCGCTACAACGAACGCGCCGACATGGCCTTACGCCTGTTACGTACCGTATTTATGCAATTGAACGGCGCTCATCGCTTACCGGTAGAAGCCGAACGCTTGTTGCTCTATTCGGTGACACAATTAACCATGACCTATCCCGGCTTTAACGAGGCCAGTCAAACACTGTTTGAAAATCCAGAAGGCGAACTGATGAGCGTCATCTTGGATGAAAACCGCATGGGCAGTGTAACCGCAAGCCTAAAAGCCATGTTGCGTTCGGCCAGCGAAGTGCGCGAAATGCTCTCCAGCGATACTCAGCGCGTGGTAAACGATATTGACGACGAACTCTACAATCTCGCCAAAAATCTCCGTGCCAGTATTAATTCGGCACCAGAAGAAGCACTCGACCCAATGGTTACGGCGCTGCTTGCCTTAGCGGGATTGTTCAACGAAAGCATGTATCGCGGCATGACTTGGCACTTTTTAGAGTTAGGTCGTGCCTTAGAAAAGGTGTATCAGCTCACCACCTTGATGCGCTCACTGTTGGTGCCGGTCTCCCAGCACGAAGAGACACAAATCGTGTGCACCGAAGTCATATTAACCACCACCGAAGGCCTTAACACTTTCCGTCGCCGGTTCCGCAATGACACCAGCTTATACAACGTCTTGGCTACCTTGATGCTCGATCGCACTAATCCACGCTCGTTGATGTATCAATTGGAATACATCGGTGAATTGATAAAAGAATTGCCCAATCACAACTCCAACGTACCTGAAATTGGCCGCGAAAGCCGAGCGCTTTTAGAAGCCGTATCGAGCATACAGTTGGCAGATATCAGCAAGCTGCTTGAGGTTAACGAACAAAACTCCATTCGTGCCAACCTTGATCAACTGTTGGTGAGAGTTCAAGAGCTGATGAAAAGCATGGCTCTGGCGATTAGCGATGTTTATTTCGACCATACCGCCGGGCCACAACAATTGGTGCAAAACCCTTGGAACATGGATTAGTCATCAATGATTTATCGCATTCGCCACATCACACAGTATAAATATGCGTCGCCAGTGAGCCTTGCTTACAATCTCGCCTGTTTGTTACCGAGAAATACCGAATACCAAACCTGTCTAGATCACCATCTAAACATAACGCCAACAGCAACGGCGTTAGCGCAGCGCAAAGATTACTTTGGTAATAATACCCACAACTTCAGTTTAGAACGCGCGCATACCGAATTAATTGTTGATATTCAATCAACGGTGCGCGTCGCCGACGTTCGATTAGTGGGTAGAGATTTAGAAATTGGCAACGCTTGGGAAGACAGCCTATTGCTCATGCAATCGAGTAAAGACGAAGCAACCCTAAGAGCGCGGGAATTTGTTTTGGATTCTGCGTTTATTAAAGCGCACAAAGAATTGCGAGAATACGCACTGCCATCTTTTACAAATGGCAGGCCGTTATTATCGGCGGTACGTGATCTCACCCACAGAATTTTTACAGACTTCACCTATGATCCTGGTTTCACTAACGTAAGCACACCGTTAGACGAAGTACTACAGCATCGCCGCGGCGTCTGCCAAGATTTCGCGCATTTAGCCATTGGCTGTCTCAGATCAATGGGTTTTGCAGCGCGTTATATCAGTGGTTACCTCGAAACCATTCCACCTCCCGGACAAGAAAAACTGGTTGGAGCCGATGCATCTCATGCGTGGTTTTCCGTATTTTCGCCAACCGAAGGCTGGTTTGAATTCGACCCAACCAACGACAATATTCCCGGCCCTCAGCACATCACCACTGCATGGGGACGAGACTACGCAGATGTTTCGCCCTTAAAAGGTGTTATTTTTGAAGGTGGCGGCTCACAGAGTTTACTGGTTTCTGTAGATGTACAACGGTTAGAAGCATAATAACCTGACCTACTTGGATGCAAGCCCATGAAAATAGTCTCAACCAACATCTCAGAGATCAAAACCGTTGAATACCAAGGCGAGCTAATTACCACTGGTATTTTTAAAAAACCCACCACCGAAACAGTCTATATCGATTCCGAAAATATTCACGGTGACGCTCAAGCCGATCTTGTAAATCACGGCGGTATCGATAAAGCGGTGTATGCTTTCTGCGACTCTTATTACGAATACTGGAAAACACAATTAAAAAATCCCGATTTAACCTTTGGTGATTTTGGCGAAAACTTTACCGTAACCCATTTACACGAGGACCAAATATATATTGGCGAACACTATCAATTAGGCAGTGCCATTTTAGAAGTAAGCCAGCCAAGAGTGCCTTGTTTTAAATTAGGCATGGCCTTAAATAATAAAAAATTACCGAAATTATTTATTCGGAATTTTGCAACCGGCGTTTATTTTCGAGTCGTTGAACGCGGCAATGTAACCACCGGTGATGAAATTAAACTTGTTAAACCTGTTGATCACAAGGTCTCGGTTAGAACCTTGTTTAAAGCCTTTTTTGACAAGCATTTTGAAAATCGCGAAGCTATTTATCAACAAGCGGTTGATGTACCCGAACTCGCCAACGAGTGGCGGGAAAAACTGGTAAAACGACTTGCAGGTATTGATGCGCAATTTGGCTAACGACAACAGCGTTAATTTTATACCCCACATTGAGCGCGACGACCATCTTGTGCTTTTTGATGGGGTATGCACACTGTGCAATCACTGGTGTGCATTCCTCTTAAAATTCGATAAACAGCAAACATTCAAACTGGCCAGTGTTCAATCCGCAAAAGGCCAAGAGATTTTAAAATATCTAGAAATGCCCACCAACGATTTCGAAACCATGTTGGTCATAGGTGAATATCGCATCTACAGTAAAAGCGATGCTTTTTTTTATGTGATGAGCAAACTGCCTTATCCGTGGAAAATATTGCAATGTCTCCAAATATTCCCGCGCAGTCTTAGAAATTATTGTTACGATAAAATCGCCCGAAATCGCTATAAAATCTTTGGCAAAAAAGACTACTGCGCGCTACCAAATCCCGCAGATCAACACCGTTTTTTATAGGAAACTCTGATTAACCTAGAGTTTCTCGTGACACATGGATATGTCGCCAATTTCAAGAACGGTAAGTGATCGAAATTGTGAAGAAATTGGAAATCGCATTGTCAATTTCTGTCCTCATGAATTACTCGAATCGCCCATTAACTCATCCACGATTTAATCTGAGGCTCTTAAAAGAACCTTTGGTACAATATACCGCAACATACCGCAACGTTCTTGATTACATCGTTATCGTTTGACCAAAGGCACACCATGAGCACTCCTAAGCACGAACAGACAATAACTCTTAGCATTTTGTCTTCGCCAACAGACGCAAATACCGGTCAAACCGGCGCATCGATTTTTACAGAGCAGTCTCTGTCTCTTGAAGATTACAACGGCTTATTTATTACACCCAGAATCAATGCTCTTAATTTTCGCCATCGCTTAAGTGAACCGAATTATTTTAGCGATTGGCATGTTGCCGGTGATGCAACGCTGATTATTATCCGCAGCGGTACCTTACGAATTGGCCTGCGCAACGGCGATTACAGAGATTTCTCTGCGGGCGACATGTTTATCGCCAAAGACCGATTACAAGCCGACGAAGTGTTTAATCCGACGCTACATGGCCACACCGCGGCGGTTATTGGCGAACAACAACTCACCGCAGTACACATAAAATTAGCCGAAGACTAACCAATAGCCTCTACAGATTACTGGTACGCGAGCAAGATCCAAATCAAAACAGCATGAATTTGTCGTCAATAAACAGGTAGAAACATAGGTCGTTGGGGCGCAAAATCAGACTCATCTTAAAGGCAACTTAGATTCACCAAGCGCTTTCAGTCGCGCAAAGTCGGCCAAGCAAAGATAGGACAGCAAATTCAAGAGCTGTAAATGCTCGCAATGATGGTGAAGAAATTAACAATCGCATAATCAATTTTGGCTTCTGATTAAATCATGGATGAGTTAATCGGAGATTCCATAAGTCTGTAACAGAGGTGCATCATGCATAAAATCATAAAAACAACCCTTTTATCGATATTTGTACTGACTGGCGGATGCGCATCCATACCGCCAGAAGCCCCCGAGCTATCGGCCGAACTTGGCCGCAGAATATCGGCCATCGAGGACGCTAACATTACGTTGCTAAAGCGCTTTTTTGATCAAAAACGCCGCGAAGTGGATAAGTTCATCGAAGACGAGTGGGTACCAGACTTTGCCAACCAAGTTTTCTCTAACCCTGCGATCGCTAACGCTTGGCAAATTATTGTTAGAGAAGACGATCCACAACAACGACTGATGTTTTTGATCAGCACCGGGCCAAAATTACAACAGAAAATCAACGAAAAGCGCTTAGAACTGATACAACCGCTGGATGATCTAGAACGCCGCATAGAAACGAAAATACGCGACGAATACATCCAAGCGCGCGCGCTCAACAACAGCATCACCAGCTTTCTGCTATCGGCGTCAGAAGTGGCAGAGAACCGAAATCGCTATCTGGAATTAGTTGGCGTAAGCGACGACAGCCTAGGACAACTCATCGACAAAACCGACGATGCCGTCACCGACCTACTCGATAAAGCCACCGACGTTAAAAACAAAGTTACCAGAGCCGAAAACTTCTTAGAAAAAGTTCGCGAAATCCGCGACTCTATTTAACACATTGGAGAAGCCGAAATGCCTATCGATTGGAACACCTTCAACAACGAACTCGACATCGCAATTATCAACGCGGCCAATGCAACCGACAAAAAACTGGCTTCGCAAATATCATCAATTACACGCTTAACCGATGACGAAATTCAGGAGCTTTTTCCAGAACCAGCAGATGTTAAAAAACTCACGCAACTATTGGAAATCGTTAAATCGGCAGAAGATCGGAATACTAAAATCAACAAAATTGTTGATAATTCAGAGGAATTTGGCGGGATAGTACTAACGCTATTGGAAAAATTGGCTTGAGCTTTAAAGTTTACCCTTATTAGCTTCAGCCCGCGTAAAAAGCCTCTGATTAAACCTGTTAACCAGAGGCTTTTTTATCAAAGACGATTTATTGGTGCAGAGAAACTTCTTCAGAACCAATATTTAATTCGGATAATTTACTCAGCAATCCTGCAATATTTTCTTTACCAGAACCTTCATTGGCAAGACGTAGTCTAGTTGCAGCAATAACGGCATCGCCAAAGCCTGCGGTATAGGGCGCAACAATGGTTTCATCAAAAACTACATCGCCGGTAACAATATTGATTAATTTATACTGCACGTGAGTTGTTACCTTAAAATCAATACCAATAAAAGGTTGCTCTACTTTTAACATTTGTACTTCCAAACGATATTTACCGGTCTCAGAGTACAAACCTTGTAATTTTAGGCTTTCTTTCACTGCACCGGCAAAAGACTCATTACCAATTTGAGAAGTCCAGGCAGGATTGGTTTTTTTACCACCGGCAACCTCACCCAAATTTAAGTTATTTTGAATTTCTTCGGAATATTCTTTTTGATCGCCTTGGTAAACCATATTTTGCATCTTGGCACCACTTGCACAACCCCACAAATAGGTACAAAGAAACGCCACACCCAATAATTTAACTAATTTCACAGACACATTCCTTAGATAGATTAATAAACATTTTTATTTTTTATTACCAGCAGCGACTAAACTCACTTAGAACATAAAGCGCATTTAATACACTTTAGAAACCTCTGATAAACTCTTTTGTGACCTAATCAGAGGCTCCTTTACGGTATTTTATATACCACATTTAACATGTTCTATTGAAGTACAAAAACGCCTCTAACTTGATATTTTAACCAGACTCATCAAACACCAACGCAAATCTAACACTTTAGTTTATTTGCGATCGACTCAACGAATAGTGACCCTATACATCGGTAACGATAATCACACTAAGAATCAAAAAAATCTCAACCCGATGGACTTTTAAACAACAGTTTACAACCAAGTAATTACACGCATTAAAAAAATGATTGTGATTACATTAATGAATTACGACCTTTTAAAAATAACTAATCTTAATAAATGATTTTTTTGACAAGCGAATAATTTCTGAAAAACAGCTTTCCAGAAAACATAAAAATGCATAACCACATATGTAATGTTTTGTAATTCTTAAAATAAAAATTTGCTCGTATTATTTTTCACACAAACACAAAGCAGGTATTTTGGAGAAAAATATGTCTACGATTAATTACACACAATCTTTAAAAATCAGAATCAATCAAGTTGATAACCGATTAACCATGGTATTAAACGCTGACAACCCTGTGGGAGAAGGCGGTAAGTTCTTTCAGGTTTGCGACATGATCGCAAATGGCGTTGGTTATGGCGGCGGCAACTCAGATACGATAATCGACATTACCGGAATTACACGCACCATCCAAGGCAGTATCGGCAACGCACCTGTGCCTCTATCCGTTGTTGGTGCCAACTACCAAGGTGGTGGCGGCGTTTCGGTAACCATTATTGCCGACAATGAAGAAGTACAAACTATTGGTAATAATTTAAATGCTTGGCAATCAGAACAATGGATGGTTCATTTAAAAGCCAACTAATTTTTAGAACATTTAAATAATCGAGAGCCACCAATAACACAGGGACGGGTTAATTGGTGTCTCTTGATTATTTGGTATTTGTATAGGAACCTCTGATTAACTCATTCATGACTCAATCAGAGAAAAGCAATTAAAAATACGACTTTCAATTGCTTTACACGTTTGATTACTTATGGTTCTTGAAATTACTGACACATCCTTGTGTCACAAAGAAACTCTAGATTAATTACTCTATGTATTTCTTATGCACTTATCGAGCGCAAACAAAAAACCCGGCTTACGCCGGGTTTTCTTTTTCCATCTAACAATTATTTAATATTTTTAAAGGCTTTATCTTCGTGTTTTTTAATGGAGTAAATTAAACCAGCAACAATTGCAGCGGCACCAACAGAAAATAGTACAAGCATGGCTGGGTTGTTTGCGAAGGTGAAATACGCACTGACGTTTTCCCAGCTGGTAATTGATGTTCCCATTATTAAGCTCCTTGTGGTTCTACGTTAGCAAGTTTATTAGGGACTTCAGAAGGAGTCATTGCAGGTACGCTCGCTTCTGGGTAGGGTTTGGCAAGAATTTCTACTTCGTCGATACCAATTTCTTCGGCTTCTTCCGGTACACGCAGCATGTTCGCCGCTTTTAGTGCGTAAGAAATAACATAGCCAGGTACAAAACCTACTACTGCCATGACAACCGCACCAATTAATTGGCCAACGAAGGTAATGGGTGGTACGCCCTCACCAACGTTTGGCATACCACCAGCAAATACACCAACTAATATCACGGCCACAAAACCGGTAAAACCGTGCACGGCAACCGCACCTACGGCGTCATCAATACCTAGGTTTTCTAGGAATTTCGCAAACTGTACAGCAACAACGCCCATTACGGTGGCGATAATAAACGCCAAGCCTGGGTCGTATAAATCAAGACCGGCGGCAACCGAAATGATACCGACAAGACCGCCAGACATTGTCCAGAATGGATCGCGGGTTGCGATGTAACAACCAATCACACCACCAGCAAAACCCATTAGCGTGTTAAAAGCAAAGGCTGATAGGTTGGTTGGCGTGTTGTAGATGGTTGTCCAGCCGGTTTCACCACCGTTGAAAATAATGCAGCCACCTAGGAACCCGAAGAAGCCGAAAATAATCATCATCAAACCAATTAGGGTCATTGGTAGGCTGTGTGGCGCGATGGTTTGAGCAACACCGTTAATAAATTTACCTTTACGAGCGCCTAAATTAATTAATACGCCTAAGGTAAAGGAGCCTGCAACCGCGTGCACAACACCCGAAGCTCCAACGTCGTGGTAGCCTAAATCGGTGAGCAGCCAACCGTCTGGATGCCAACCCCACGCGCCGGCCAAAATCCAAATGACGCTGCCTAAAATAACCGTTAAAATTAAAAACGCACTAACGCGAATCCGCTCAATAACCGCGCCCGATAATATCGATCCGGTTGTAGCGCCAAACAATGCAAATGCTGCCCAGAAAATACCGGTCCCCATATCGGTAACGTCAGGCCCCATGCTTTTTGCCCAAGGTAAAGCGGCTGAAGCTTCGGCGGGAATTAGACCGCCTGGGAATGCGTTATAGATCCACCAGCCGAACAAATAAAAGGTCGGAATAATAACGGCCAATGCCAAAATATTTTTGATACCCGCGGCCAAGGCATTTTTACTGCGCGAAGCACCCATTTCATAGGCCAAAAATCCGGCGTGAATCATGATCATAATGGCGGTACACCACCAGTAGAACACTTCAACATTCATCGATTGATGCATTTCAAAAATCGCTTGCTGGGCATCCAACGCCGCTTGCAAGGATTCTAATGTAGGAGCGTCAGCCATAGAATTACCTCTTATTTACGTATATTTAAAATTATTGTTTTGAAGACAGCAGAAAACTGCCTTCGGACTTTTCAATGATTGAATCAGTATTATTACTGCGGTCTTTTATCGCCACGCCCGAGACATTCAAGCGTTTTGCCTCAGTGAGTAGATACAAAGTTTTTTGCGCGGCGTCTCGATGCGAGAGACCCGCTTTACGTACATTAGAAATACAATTGCGGCGGTCGTCTTTTAAACCCGGCTCGGGCGCCCAAGTTAAATACAACCCTAAGCTGTCGGGCGAACTTAATCCGGGGCGTTCGCCAATCATAATGAGCGTTGCGCGCGCATTTAATAAAGCACCAATTTCATCGGCGATGGCTACGCGACCTTGCTCCACCAAAACAATGGGTGCAAGTTGCCATGGCTCATTAGTGCTTGAAAGCAATACTGCTAATTCTTGAATAAATTCGTTGGCGTTTTTTTCGATTGCTGTTGCCGATAATCCATCAGCAACCACCAGTGCTAAATCGTAGGGTTTTAAGGTTTCTTCCTTACCTTGCAGAGCCAGCCTGGATTCTTCATCAAGTTTTCTGCCTAAATCGGGCCGTTGCAAATAGGTCATGCGATCAATGGCTTGGCTGTGAACTTTAATGGGCGAAGCCGAATTTAATATCGAAAACTGTTCCGATGTTTTTGCCAATTCGTTGGTTAGCGCATCGAAATTCAACGGTAAATGCACAGCATCTCTTGCACGAGCATGGGCTAACTGAAATTCCAATAATTCTTGGGTTGGCACACTGACGCCGCTTCTGCCTAAACCGATACGCGCATCGGTAAATTGGCGCAGCGTTTTCCACGGATTAGTAATAACAGAATTGTTTTTATTACTCGTCATCGCAGGCTCTTAATGTTTGGTTGAGGTTAACTTTAAGGTTTGCGAAAATGCCGCGGGTAAGTGTTTATTTAAACGTGCACCTCGGGCGTCACTCATAATGGCCATTTTCTCTAACCATTGCTCATATTCTGGTGCGGCACCTAAACCCAAAACACGTCTTGCGTATAAGGCATCGTGAAAAGACGTGGTTTGGTAATTCAACATAATGTCGTCGGAGCCGGGAATTCCCATCACAAATGAGCAACCAGCCGTTGCTAACAGCGTTAAAAGATTATCCATATCATTTTGATCGGCTTCGGCGTGGTTGGTGTAACACACATCACAACCCATGGGCACACCCAATAATTTCGCGCAAAAATGATCTTCTAAACCTGCACGGATAATTTCTTTGCCATCGAACAAATATTCCGGGCCAATAAAACCAACAACGGTGTTCACCAGAAACGGATTAAATTTTCGAGCCACAGCATAAGCGCGTGCTTCACAGGTTTGCTGATCCAAACCGTGATGCGCATCGGCAGAAAGCGCACTGCCTTGGCCGGTTTCAAAATACATAACATTATTGCCGACGGTGCCACGTTTTAAACTGAGCGCTGCGTCCTGTGCTTCTTGCAGCGTTGCTAAATTAAAACCAAAACTGGAATTAGTGGCCTCGGTGCCACCAATGGATTGAAAAACCAAATCTACGGGTGCGTTATTTTCGATACATTCGAGCGTGTTAGTTACGTGAGTGAGCACACAGCTTTGCGTAGGAATTTCGTATTCCTCAATAACCGCAGCCATCATCTTTAATAAACGTGTTGCTTGGGCAACGTTATCGGTGGCGGGATTAATGCCAATAACCGCATCGCCACTACCGTACAATAAACCGTCTAAAATGCTCGCCGCAATTCCATTCATATCATCGGTGGGATGATTAGGTTGCAAACGTGTCGATAATCTTTTTGGCAAACCTACGGTATTGCGAAAACGCGTCACCACTCGGCATTTTTGCGCAACCAAAATCAGGTCTTGGTTGCGCATAATTTTGCTTACCGCCGCCGCCATTTCCGGTGTAATAGCCTGTCTAACCCGCGCCAGCGTTTCAGAATCGGTTTCGTCGGCAAGCAACCAATTTCTAAAATCGCCTACGGTTAAATGCGATATTTCTTTAAAAGCCTCGCCGTCGTGCTCATCAATAATTAATCGCGTGACCTCATCTAACTCGTAGGGAATCAAAGCTTCATTCAAAAACTGTTTCAACGGCACATCTGCCAGCGTCATCTGCGCGATCACCCGATCTTCAGCGCAGGCAGCAATAACCCCAGCAAGGCGGTCGCCGGAGCGCGCAGGTGTGGCCTTAGCCATAAGCTCGGCGAGATTTCTAAATTGCCAGGTTTTTGATCCCAGTGTGTATCGATACGTCATTCAAAAAACCCAAATGTGTGTCGTAAATGCCCGAAAAATAATAGCGTTCGCCGTGAACTCGTTACCCCCAGAAGTATTCGCACAACACTTGGTTAAACAGCCAAACACATACTTTGGGGCAGAAATTGCACACGACTAATCGTTAACATTGCATTTATTCATATATGTTGCAGTGCCATAACTGTGCCTTGGCAGTATCGAAATTTGGCAAAAAAATTTTATTGATAAGCCTCGATAAGACGTGCGAAACATCCGTAAAATAGTAAATTAACGAAATACTAAGATTGTTAATGCCCAAATAACTCTGGAACCATTAGTAGCAATGCACTCGAATACAACACAGAAGCACCCAATTTGGTGCACTCATGAAGCTGGCGATGCTGAGGAGCAGGCGGAAAACCTGCGTAATTGGCAACAACAATACGCGCAAATGAGCAGTGGTAAGTTTTACGGTTGTATTAAGGAAATGATCACGCCGGAGATACATCTGTTTCACGAGTACACCAATCAGCGACTCATTCAACACTGCAATGTTTGGCCAGATGCTTTATGGCTTGGATTTTCTGCGGACGAAAAGCACTGCAAAATAAATCGTCAAGAAATAAAGACCAATCAATTAATGTTGCGTCCCGGTGATTGTGATTTTGAACTGATTACACCAGAAAACTTTAATATACTCGGCATTGTGGTTCGGCTTGACGTTTTACGAACCCATGCAGCCGCTCAACAATTGCTATTGCCCGAAAACTTTGAAGACTGCGCAAGTAAAACTTGGCAGGATGGAAAGGTCACACAATTACGAAATCGTATTTTAGCGTTAATTAATCCAGTGCAAAAAAATACAAACGACTGTTTTTCTATTATCGATGACATTTTGGAATTATTCAGTGTACCCGATAATAAAATCACGTTTAAGGTAAGTGCTAAACGGAAAAAAAATGCGTTTGATACCGTTGTCGATTTAATTGATTCGCACCCTGAGAAAAATTTTACAATCACCGAACTCTGTGAAAAAACTTACATGAGTCGTCGTTCTTTACAATACTGTATTGAGGAAAACGTAGGTTTAAGCCCGGTTAAATTTATTAAATGGAGCAAGCTCAATCGCGTTAGAAAAGAGCTGTTAAAAATACAGTCTGACGAACTTACCATTTTTGAAATCGCTCAAGGCTGCGGATTTACTCACGCCGGACAATTTTCGAAAGACTATAAAACACTGTTTGGCGAAACACCGTCACAAACTTTGGCACATAAATAATCCTTACAAATACTTCTTTAAAACCGCATCAAAATTCTTATTTATTTTGTTAATTTCTTTCTAATTTCTCCTCCCAAATATTAGCTGCCAATAATTCAATTATGAAAAACAATTTGTTTTTATATTGGAATCGATACTGACTGGAAATATGGTAATTTTTGTTCAAGACTATCTACCAGAATAAAAAACTCGCCTTATTATTCGAACAGGCATTTTTACAATGTGGAATTATAGGAAACTCTAATTAACCTACTGTTTCTTGCAACATAAGGATCTGTCGCCAACTTCAATAACAGTAAGTGATTGAAGTTATTAAGAAATTGGAAATCGTATTTTCATTTTTTGTCATCTGATTAAATCATGGATGAGCTAATTAGAGCCTTAAATAGTTATTTTTAAAAACTGGGAATTCTCAAAAATTGAATTAGACTGTTAATTCAGTTTTAAAGATCTGTAACTGACCGGAATCTCAAGAAATGATATACAAGCACACTCTTGATCAGTCCAAGCTTATATTTAACCAATGTTTAGGCTTTTTTGAGCAGTATAAAATCAAACCCATTCCCCTCAATTACACGGTAACTTACGAAATTTTTTCTGGGTTAAATCAAGAGTTAGTGATCGCTTTTAATAAATTAAAAGCAGCACAATTCGACATCAATGATTTTGTGTTACAAGATTTGTATTTTAATTGCATTCACGATTCCAAAGAATTAGAGCTAAGTTTTGCCGAGCCTTTGTCGCAAATAATTAACGGCACACTAACCGAATTAGGAAAATCTCAAGAAAGCGTTACTAGCTACGAAAACAAATTATTGTCGAGCGAAAAAATTTTACTAAACCAAGACAAAAGCTCCGCACAAAAACTGATTACTGCCCTTTATTCGGCCACAAAACAATTCCGTAAAGAACAAGAACATTTAAAAAATAAATTAATAGAAGCCGAACAAGAGACAAAGTCTTTACGAGCTAATCTGGCCAAACTTGAAGAAGAAGCTACACTTGATCCTTTATCGGGATTATTAAACCGCCACGGTCTTGATAAAAAATTAACTAAAATTACTGAATCTATCGACTTAAATACCGGTTTTAATATTACGCTACTTCTCTTCGACATTGATCACTTCAAACAAGTTAACGATTGCTACGGCCATGTTTTTGGCGATCACGTAATTAAGCATGTTGCCAAAGAAATTCAATCTAAGGTTCGCGGGCAAGATTTATGTGTGCGCTATGGCGGCGAGGAATTTTTGGTATTACTGATGGATACCGATATTAACGGCGCACAAATTGTTGCCGACAAAATACGAACCGCCGTTAAAAATTTACGCTGGAAGAACACCAAAACCGGCGAGCAATTACCATCGGTAACCATTTCCGGTGGCATCACAAAATTTAAACGCCAAGAGTTAACACCACAAAGTTTAAAAGAGGTTGTTGCACGGGCAGATGCGGCGCTTTATCGAGCTAAAGAAGCGGGTAGGGATCAGATAAAGGTAGAAATGTAGAAGAACTTAAATGCACAATTAAACGAGACCATTCTCGCTTAACCGTGCTCGTTTAATTGTATAGGAAACTCGGATTAACCTAGAATTTCCAGCGACACATAAATGTGTTGCCAATTTCAAGAACGGCAAGTAATTGAAATTGTGAAGAAGTTAGAAATTGCATTGTCAACTTCTGTCCTCTGATTAAATCATAGATAAGTTAATCAGAGATTCCTATAGCTGACTCAGATTAAAAACCCTTTTATTTTCGAGTACGGCTAATGTCTAAATCGTCGTATTCAATTTCTAATTCAATGGGTTGCTCGGTTTTAAATACGTCTTCATCAATATTGATGCGAAGGTATTTGGTTTTTACCAAACCGCCCGGTGCACCCTTAGCCTTCACCAATAAACGCGCGGTATCACCGGCTTTTAATTGTGAGCTTTCCGATTCGATGGCAATAACCGGGTAGATTTTACCTTTGTTATCGCGAATGCGGATTCCGTCTTGATTAAATTCGGAAACCACCAATTTAAGATCCGACGTTTGCGCAACGGTCACATCAAGATGAAAATTTGTGTAGGCTTCGCGTCGAGTATTTTTACCGGAACCCACTTTTTCTAGATACTCTTCAATATCGGCAGAAACCACAGAAACGTCTATGTCCAATTCACGATATTGAGTGTCTTCTTGAACCGGTGCCAAGCCCACAAACTCCCAACTACCATCAACTTTTAATTCTGCGCGACGGCCGCTTTTCGTATCCACAAAGATACTTTCCGATGCGTATTCCCAACTACCGTCGTCTTTAAGAATAACTTTACGTCCGTTGCTGCCGACCAAGGTTTCGTCGGCGTTTGCTGCCATCATTACACTCGACAACAATGCCAATGTAATGGTCTTTTTCATCGTCAATTTCATAAATTAATATTCACGGGAATTCCGCGCCTTAACTGTCATTTGTGTGAATTTAGCATCCGAGTAAACCTAGCCTCGCGTGTTAAGAACTCAGCGTCGGCCGGCTGCTATTTTTCTTGCAGTATAAAGATATCCTTCATCAAACTCACACCATTAACAATAATCTCTAGATGATGCTCGCCGGGATAATAGGTTCTGGTGCTAATCGGCTTAAAAGAATGTCTTTTAGAAACACTTTTGGTGTTCGATTTAACCTCTGATTCAGAGATTTTAAAGACTTTTCGTGACAGCTTGCCATTAGCCTTCATAAACGACAACGCGTATTCTAGGCGCAGGTTACCGAGCGGCAAGGGGTTATTTTTACCAGCTGCGCCGTTGATATCAAATTCGAACATCAATTCGCCACTAAAAGGCACTGATGGACTGCACTGCCAGTTTGCCAGTGTCATGTTGCTCGGCGGCGTAAAACCAAATAGCGCCAACATTTCAGGCGAACTTGCCTTTAATAATCCTCTGCAACCGTGTTTCACAATCCATTCGCTGTGGGGATTGTTTTCTTGCAGCCAATCGTGGGCGATTTTCTCCACTATCTGTGGATGATCTTTAGAAATATCGTTGAGATTGTTAGCCACACTTCGGCGCACATACAGACTCTCGTCGTGTTTGAGTGTTTCCAGAATCGGCAAAATAGGACTTGGATCTTTTTTGAACAAATTGAGCGCGCTCGCCCAAGGTAGGCGAGGCCTGCAACCCTCTGACGCCAAACGTCTGACGTGGTAATTTTCGTGTTCACACCACTTAAGCATTTGCGTCATAGTACGTTCTGGATGTTTGACAATGAACGGACGAATGGCGAACTCGCTGCTCGAAAAGCGCGTAAACCACTCCAATGCGTTTATCGACGACGTGTAATCGTGCAAGCCAAATAATGATACGTATTCAGGTAAAAACATGCCCGAATAACCGCCTTGTTCACCACCGGCAAACTCCGGAGCTATGGTTTTTAACACTTCCAAGCAGGCGCGATAATTATCCGGTAAAAAAAGCCTAAGACTACAGGCAATATGCTGCATACGCGCCTTTAACGGCTTTTCGGGCCAGCTTTTATCAAAAATAGTGGCAATGAATTTTTTGCGATTAAACTGCGGATAGGTATCAAATACGGCAGTTGCGAGAGATTCAATATAATCTTTTGAATATACGTCTTTTAAACTTTCGGCCATTATGAGCTCAACAAATATTTTCCATAGCCCTTTTTAACAAGAAACTGCTGAGCATGTAATACAGTTTCGGGAATTTTTAGCGATATTTGATGACCCAAACGCGGATATTGCACAAGGCGATCTATCTCACCGACCATCATTGCACGATTGTGCTCTACATTAGCGATAAACTCCGCCTTGCTGAGCCTAGACTGCTGATTAAACTCCAACCAATTGAGCGTTGGGCTTAATAGCTGAATTTGAATTCTACTACCAGATTGCACGCAATCGGCAAACCGGTCACGCAGAGGTAATGATCGTTCCGAAAAATCGTCATCAAACCAGAATTTTTGGGCGCTCGCCCAAACTCTGGGCCGCATAATATTCTTGCAAACCAGTAAAATATTGCGCGTATCAAAACCTGATTGCTCAATAATGCGTTTAGAAAACAAGGTATTTTCACCAGTGTTTGTTGCGTGATTTTCTAATACCAGTTTCTCAGAAGGGACACCCTCAGCCTGCATTTGCTGCGCAAAAGTTTCCGCTTCCGATAAAACAAACTCCTGCCGACTTAAACGCCCAAAACCGCCGCTAATAATTACCCAAGGTTCACCGCCATCAAAATACGCATTTGCAGCGGCTGAAGCTACTCTGACATCATTACAACCATACACCACCATAACACTCGCATTGTGTGGATTAACATTAGCCACAGAAAAATCCGCGAGAAAATGCCACAAAATATCGGTTGCAGAATTAATAGAAAATGTGTTCAGAGTAGCGTCCTAATCAATAAAAAATATCAAATGCAGATTTTAGAGTCACGTCTAAACTCTTGAACATTTAACCACAAAAGTCGTTATACCTCACAATGTTAAGACAGCCTATCTCTTAAAATTTATAGATACAAATGACTCTATATTTATGTGATTCAAGCATCACCGTAAAACCCATTCAATCATTATACTCACCGAACTGGTAATTTTTTAGACTGACACTTTCAGCATGACTAGTCATTAGCATTTTGATCCGACTTTAAGGAATATTATGCTCTTCGAATGGGATGAAGAGAAAGACAGAATCAATCAGCAAAAACACGAAATGCCACTTAAAGCGGGTATTCCCGTATTTGATGATATAAACGCAATTGAATTTGAAGATAATAGATTTAATTATAATGAAGAGCGATACATTCTTATTGGCATGGACAATCGCACCAAGCTTTTGTATGTTGTTTACACAATCAAAGCTAGAGGCATAACACGCCTGATTTCTGTACGTAGGGCAGTCAAATCGGAGCGGAAGCTTTACGAAACATCCAGGTATTAATTGTGAACAAAATAATTGAAAAAGAACATTCTAAAGAAAAACCTTTAGACATCGACGATATCGACTTTACAAATTCCGACAAGTTAACAGAAGAAGAAATTTTAGAGAGAGCCAAAAACGATCCGGATTCTTTACCATTTACGGAAGAAGAACTTAAAAAAATAAAAATCAGAAGAAGGCACAAGAATGAATAAATCATTTATAAAAATTCATGTAAAAGGCTCAAAAAAAGCTCCAGAATTTAACGTAAGAAGGGTTCTCGCTATAAGTGAAAACGAAACGCAACAGAGAGCCAATAGTGATCCAGACGCCCCAATTGTAGATCCTAGAAAGCTAAAACGAGTTTATAAAATTAACCGTAGAAAATGAATCGTTTCGAACAATAAACTCCATCAGCCAGACTACTCTATTGCCGTCCATAATCTTTTGCAATCTCTACTCGTTTTGAAGTTATCAATCAACATAAAAATGTATTTGTAACCAACTTAAATCAACGTGAAGAAATTGCTAATCAATAATTTTTCTGAAATTTAGTAGTTTAAGTCTTTATTAAAAGGCACAAAGCCCAGCAAAGACTGGGGATGTTTGTCGGTCACTAGCAAAAAGCCAATATCATCCAAACGAACGATACCTTCCCAGTTGCGGCCATCTTTGCCGGTAAGTTGTAATTGAATGGGTGCGGTGTTGGTAAATATCACACCTGATTCTCTGAGTTGCAGCTCAACCAAGCGCTCAACGTAATTGCGTTTTTGGTGACTAAGCCCTTTGCCGTATTTTTTGCCGTAATCGTCGTTGGTTTTCGATAAAGTCTTGTCGCCTTGGTACTGGTAATTAATAACCCAAAATTTATTCTCGGCATCTAAGGTGGTGGCATCGGTAATTCGGTAGCTTAAATTTACGAAGGGAATTTCTATGTAGTTCGCGTCAAAACTTTCTAAATAAAATGCGATAGGATCGTTATTCATCACATCAAAATCATTCACTTCGTGAATACTTAACAGACCGTTTGCTGTTTTCACTAAGGCTTCATTGCCTTTATTGCCAATGCCCGATGGGCTCGGTAAAGTCTGCCCCAAAGCATCAATCACCAGTTTATTGTCTTCTAAATGCGCTTTTACTAATTGGGTCGCTTCGCTGCCACCTAAGCGATCCAGCTCTAACGCCAGTGTGAGTTGGTTATTTTCACACACGGCAGCTTCGACACCTTCGTAACCCGATGCCGAGCGCAGTAATTTATTACCTTTTACTTTTAACGCTTTGGGTGTTAGTGCAGTGAATGTATTTTTCGTAATACCAAAATTATTGGTTTTAACATCGGTGCTGGGTTCGGCTGTGATGGAAATTGAGTTTTGATTACGTAGAAAATCGAGAATATCGGATTTTTTTAGCGTGTAAACCGAAGCGTTTTTGCGGCCTTGAAAATCGGGGTATTGCGGAAAAATCACCAACGTATCATCACACCAAGTTAACGCCGACATTTCGGATTCGCCCTTCGCGAGAGGACCCGTCAGTGGAATATATTGTACGGGTGTTTCAGGCGTGGTAAATGCGGTTGCGGTGGGAATCATTAGAGCCTGAGTTAGCAGCGCACCACCAATAAGACTTGGCGCGAGTAACGATTTTTTAAAGACACTACCGATTTTACGGAATACACGCTTCTTGTTAACCACTGCCTACCTTCCACTTTTGCAATTGTTTGATGCCTAAATAAACAGCTAATCGGCGTGAAGACCTAGTTCTTAACACGTTAAGATTACCGAAAACCTTGATTAGATTAAGCCGTAATTAATAATATTTTCTAAAGCCTTGTCACACCGCTGGCCGATACTAAAGCAAAACGAATAGGCCGCCTAAGTGATCATTCAACTTTGTATAACTTTGCGAAAACATGGAGCATTACGTTGTCGGTAATAATCATTTTAAGGAGGAAATTAACGATCAAAATCTACAAAATGATTTAAGGAAACTCTGATTAACCTAGAGTTTCCGGCGACACAAGGATGTGTCGCCAATTTCAAGAACTATAAGTGATTGAAATTGTGAAGAAATTGGAAATCGCATTTTCAATTTCTGTCCTCTGATTAAATCATGGATGAGTTAATCAGAGGTTCCTTAAGTGGATAAGAAATGAGAGGTCATATTCTTCAGTTCTCTGCTCTGATTAACTCTCAGCTTCTGAATCACCGTCTTGGTTGCGTATTTTTTTTGCGTAGGTTTCGTGCAATACAATCGCCAGCACAACGCTGATGAGTGCCAATGAGCTCACCGTGTGTTTGATGCTTTCTTCGTAAACACCCGAGTATTTATCGATGGACAGTTTTAACATGCCCACCGATAACACCGCTGCAAAGATATAACCTAAGCGAATGCCTTTAAAAATTAACACCGCGCACACCAGCAGCGCTAAGCCAAAAACCACACCAACGGTATCTTTAGACGCAAACCAAGCAACAGAGCCTGCAACCAGTGCGATCATGTAAAAAGCATTTAACAAAAATAAAATAGGCATTTTTTTCATAGGTATTTAACGTGTCTTGAGCTACTGATCTGAATGAGTTGGCTTGGCGTCTTCGATAAGCGATAAACCATCAAGCGTATTTAAAATATCGATTTCTTGCTGAGTTTGCTCGCCAACTTGTTGCGTGCGAGTACAGGAACTGGTGCTGTAATAACCGTCTTCACTAGGGCCATATAAATACAACAAATAAGTAACACCTTCTTGAAAACTGTAACCACACAAACAACAGCTCACTTGGATTTTGGTGTAAAAACGCTTGCTGTGCTCACCTTTCCAAGACTGCAAAGCAACAAATTCCGTTATTTCTGTATCAAAGTAATCAACAATCTGCTTTTCACCGTCTTCGGTTGTTTCAGTAAGACTATAAGGATCAATACCCTCAACAGATTCCGCTTTCGCCAACACAACCGAAGGCGCATCGATGAAAGCACTTTTCACTTGATCTGCAAGCGGTCCATCACTATGCATACAAGAGCAAGCAAACGCTTTACCTGTGGTAATTAAAATACAGGCACAAATGAATAACGGTAGAATTCTCATGGATTAATTTTTGCCACTGCTGAGAATTTCGCGTGCAATGGTGTGTTTGATAAGCGGCAGGCGATCCACTTGTTTAATTCCCATATTGCGCAACAAACGAACCGTTAAATTGCGCGCACCAAATAAACGTTTAAAGCCTTCCATAATCGCCATAACCGCAAGATTATGACCTTTGCGGCGCCGTTGAAAGCGTCTTAACAGGCTAAAATCGTTGAGGTTTAATCCGCTTTTGTGAGCACGAATCACTTCTTCGGCCAACACCTTGGCATCTAAAAATCCAAGATTCACACCTTGGCCCGCCAACGGATGAATACTGTGCGCAGCATCGCCAATTAAGGCCAAACCCGGCTGAATGTATTCGCGCGCGTGACGTTGCCACAGCGGCAAACTGTAGCGTTTATCCACCACAACAATATCGCCTAAGCGATGCTCAAAGGCACGGCCCAGCTCCTGTTTAAATTCGTCGTCAGAAAGCGCCATCATTTGTTCGGCGACGTCGGTATTGAGCGACCAAACAATGGAACAAAAATGACTGGCGTTTTGGCCTTTGGTGGCTTCGTGCAGGGGTAAAAAGGCCAATGGCCCTGTGGATAAAAATCGCTGCCACGCCGTAAATTGGTGGCTACGCTCGGTTTGCACGGTGGTCACAATGGCTTGATGACCGTAACTCCATTGGCGCACTGCTATGGCGGCGAGCTCTCGAATTTTTGAGCGACTGCCATCGGCGGCAACAATTAACGGCGCGCTTAACACGCGGCCCGACGACAAAATTAATGAGCGTTGCTGTTGGTCACCGCCAAGCTGCTCAACACCATCGCCGTAGATCATTTCTACGTTGCTAGCGTTCGCTAAGGTTTGCAGCACACCGTGCAAAGCCACCGAGTTTTCTACAATATGACCAAGATCGGTTTCGCCAATATCAAAACTGTTGAAATGAATACTGCCGGTGCCGTCGCCGTCCCAAACGTGCATATCGGTGTAAGGACAACAGCGCAACGCTTCTATGCTCTCCCAAGCGCCAATACTCGCTAGCGTGTCTTGAGAACTGCGAGTTAACGCGACTACACGAGGGTCAAAACCGCTCTCGCTCACCGCGCTATCGCTGGATAAATCCACCGGTTTGGGCGGTGCGCCAGCCTCAACCACAGCTATGTTTAAACGCTGACCATTTTTGCCCCGCGCCGATTTAAGTAGCGACGCAAAACATGCGCCGACCAATCCTGCACCGACAATAATCACATCGTAGAGCGTGTTGTTGGGCTGTTCGTTGTGTTCTGTATCCACGATAAAACCTTTTTTAAAAGCAGACTCGGCTCGCACCTACAAACGCGCGCTGCGGCCAACCTTACCCATGCTTTGTAACGCCAATTGTTTTTTGCCCACCGGAAACAGCTCCAAGCCCAGCAAGCCCAAACCACGGAATGCTGCCGAGGCGAGTTGACTGGTAGAGAATAGTTTGGGCAACCAATGGCTGAATTGAATGGTGGTAAATTGATCTCGGCTGCGCAAATCCATATAGGTTTGCAGCTGTTTAAGGCAACCAAAAGTGTCCTGCGCCTCGCGCCACGCTTGGTTTAATACTTCGGTCATCAGCGCACAATCACGCATTGAAAGATTAAAGCCTTGGCCAGCTACGGGATGCAACGCGTGAGCAGCATTGCCCATAACCGCCAAATGAGAGCGAATCTGCTCCTTAACCTGTACCAGTTTTAGCGGATAAAGATGCCGACTGCCAACGCGAGTAAAGCGGCCGACGCGATCGCCAAAGCTTTTTTGTAAACACGCTAGAAACGCTGTTTCGTCTAATTCGGCGATATCTTTAGCCTTATCGGGTGGTAACGTCCAAATCAATGCGCCTTGATTAGCACGCGTGCTTTCGCCGCGCGGCAAAATTGCCATTGGCCCGGTTGAAGTAAAACGTTCGTAGGCAACGCCTTGATGTATCTGACTGAATTCAACATTACTGATGATTGCCGTTGAGTGGTAATCGGTGCTGTCTACGGCAATACCCAGCTTTTGCTTCAAATTAGAATGAATGCCATCGGCAAGAATCAGCAAGCGCGTTTTTAGCGTACGTGTATCGTCAGAACCTTCACCAGGGCTCAAAACGAGTTCATACCCCTTATCAATGGCTGTTAATTCCGCCACCTGATTAGGCGCCATAATCTCGATATTAGCCACCGGCTGTACCGCCTCAAACAAGCACTGCCCCAACCACTGGTTATCAATCACATAACCTAATGCATCTACCGAATATTCTTCGGCAGTCATCTTGCTGCCACCAATGTGGCCCTTATCAGAAACATGAACCTTTTTAACCGGCGTTGCGTGCTGATTTAGGCGTTGCCACAAACCTAACTGTTCAAATAACTGGCAACTGCCATAGGCAATGGCCGAACTTCTAGAATCAAAACTCGGCTGATAAAGCGGCTCCGCTTCTTTGAAGGGAAAGCTTTCAATAACAGCAATACGCCACTCGCTATTACTGTGAGCAAGCATCTTGGCAAGGCTAAGACCCACCATACCACCGCCAACAATGGCGATATCGGCATCAAAAACTGTAGCGGCTGCTTGTGTAACCATAACGTCTCAAAATCTGTTCAGTAACCGCGATATCGTGGTCAACACATTGGCTCAAACCCACATATCTTACGTCGCGAATATCCCTCGCGATGACAATTGGGCCTAACTTACGCTTATTCTCAATGAAGTAAGGCCCCGCTTCAACCAACTTGATCAAAAGGCGGGAGTTAAACGGAATAAGACTTGAAATGAAAAGACTGAATCGAGGCGAGTTGACCGAGCAAATGAGGCTCAACTCAAACACCAAAAGCCCAGATTTACTCACGATTTCGAGCTACTCAAGCTGTTTTACCAATTTCGCGATCGTTACAGAATTGAAACTGTGAAGATATTAAAAATCGCATGTTTAATTGATGTTCTCTAATTAAATAAGAGATGCGTTATTCAAGGTTCCTACAAATAACCTTTTATGAAATAAAAACATGTATAGGAAACTCTGATTAACCTAGAGTTTCTAGCGACACAAGGATGTGTCGCCAATTTCAAGAACGGTAAGTGATTGAAATTGTGAAGAAATTGGAA